>NZ_JAHYSG010000012.1 GCF_022095675.1 Dactylosporangium sp. AC04546
CATGCCCTGCTTGACGACGTCCTTGAGGTGCACGACGCCGAGCGTCCGGGCCGGCTCGCCCTCGACGTGCTCGGCCACGACGAGCGGGGTGCCGCCGGAGACCGAGACACCGTCGACGATGGAGCCGACCTCCGTGGTGGGGTGGCCGCCGTGCTGGCGGACCCACTGCATGACCGCGGTCGCCGCGCCCTTGCGGATCCGGCGGCCGGGCACGTCGACGCCCGACATGCGGGTCTGCGCCGTGAACGGCACCCAGACCGCCCCGGTGAGGTCGCGTTCGCGCAGGTCGTGGTGCTCCTTGGCGTACACGACGATGCTGCGCCCCTCGGGCGTCTCGTCGGCGAGGCTGGACAGCTGCGCCGCCTCGGCCAGCTCGCGCTGGGTCACCCCTTCGACCGGCAGCAGCGCCCCGGCCTGCCGGTTGCCCAGCGTGATGGTGCCGGTCTTGTCGAGCAGCAGCGTGTTGACGTCGCCGGCGGCCTCGACGGCCCGGCCCGACATCGCCAGGACGTTGCGCTGCACGAGCCGGTCCATGCCGGCGATGCCGATCGCCGACAGCAGCGCCCCGATCGTCGTCGGGATGAGGCACACCAGCAGCGACACGAGCACGATCCCGGTGACGCCGTCGGCGGTGAGCGCCGCGGAGTCGGGCGCGAACGCCTGGACGGCCTTGGAGTAGATCGCGAGCGGCTGGAGCGTCGCCACGGCCAGCAGGAAGATGATGGTGAGGCTGGCGAGCAGGATGTTCAGCGCGATCTCGTTCGGCGTCTTCTGCCGGTTGGCGCCTTCCACGAGGGCGATCATCCGGTCGACGAAGCTCTCGCCGGGCTTCTGCGTGATCCGCACGACGATCCGGTCGGACAGCACCTTCGTGCCGCCGGTAACAGCGCTGCGGTCGCCGCCGGACTCGCGGATGACGGGCGCCGACTCGCCGGTGATGGCCGACTCGTCGACCGAGGCGATGCCCTCGATGACGTCGCCGTCGCCCGGGATGATCTGCCCGGCCTCGACCACCACGACGTCGCCCTGCTGCAGCTCCGTGGCGGGAATGCTCTCCTCTTCGTCGTTGCTGAGCCGGCGGGCCATCGTGTCGCGCTTGGCCTTGCGCAGCGTGTCGGCCTGCGCCTTGCCCCGGCCCTCGGCGACCGCCTCGGCCAGGTTGGCGAACACCACGGTCAGCCACAGCCACACGGTGATCGCCCAGGCGAACCCGCTCGGGTTCGCGACGGCGAGGACGGTGGTGAAGACCGAGCCGACCTCGACGATGAACATGACGGGGTTGCGCCACAGGGTGAGCGGGTTGAGCTTGCGCAACGCGTCAGGGAGGGACTTCCACAGCTGCGCCGGGTCGAGCAGTCCGCCGGCGACCCGCCGGGTCGTCACTGGGGTGGTCATTGGATGCCTTCCGCGAGGGGGCCGAGGGCCAGCGCGGGCAGGTAGGTCAGGGCGACCACGACGATCGTGACGCCGACCACCATGCCGACGAACAGGGGCTGGTAGGTCTTCAACGTGCCGGTGGTCTCGGGCACGGGTTGCTGGCGGGCCAGCGAGCCGGCCAGGCCGAGGATGAAGATGATCGGGAGGAACCGGCCCAGCAGCATGCACAGGCCGAGCGCGGTGTTGTAGAACTCGGTGTTCACGCTGATGCCGGCGAAGGCGGAGCCGTTGTTGTTCGACGCCGACGTGAACGCGTACAGCACCTCGGACAGGCCGTGGGCGCCGGTGTTGAGCATCGACGCGCGGGCCGTTGGGTTGGCCATCGCGACCGCGGTGCCGACGAGCACGAGCGCCGGGGTGGTCAGCAGGTACAGCGACGCGAACTTGATCTCCCGCGAGCCGATCTTCTTCCCGAGGTACTCCGGAGTCCGCCCGACCATCAGCCCGGCCACGAACACCGTGATCACCGCCAGGATCAACATGCCGTACAGGCCCGATCCGGTGCCGCCGGGAGCCACCTCACCCAGCATCATGTTCAGCATCGTGATCATGCCGCCGAGCGCCGTGTAGGAGTCGTGGAACGAGTTCACCGCACCCGTCGAGGTCAGCGTCGTGACGGCGCCGAAGGTGGCCGAGTTCGACACGCCGAACCGCGCCTCGGTGCCCTCCGTCGCCGCGCCGACCGCGGTCGGGACGGTGCCGCCGTGGCTGAGCTGCAGCGCGTTGATCGCGATGACGCTGGCGATCGCGATGATCGCCATGATCCCGGCGATCGCCAGGCCCTGCCGCTTGTCGCCGACCATCCGGCCGAACACGCGGGGCAGCGTGAACGGGATGAGCAGGATCAGGAACATCTGGATCCAGTTGGTCCAGGCCGTCGGGTTCTCGAACGGATGCGAGCTGTTGGCGTTGTAGAAGCCGCCGCCGTTGGTGCCCAGCTCCTTGATGACCTCCTGGCTGGCCACCGGCCCGCCGGTGATGTGCTGGGTGGCGCCGGCGAGGGTGGTGACGTCGGTGCCCGCGCTGAGGTTCTGCACGGCGCCGCCGATGATGAGCGCGGTCGCCCCGATGACGGCGACCGGCAGCAGGATCCGGATGCAGATCCGCGTCAGGTCGACCCAGAAGTTGCCGAGCTGGTCGGTCTTGTTGCGCACGAAGCCGCGGACCAGGGCGACCGCGACGGCGACACCGACGGCCGCCGAGGTGAAATTCTGCACCGCCAGGCCCGCCATCTGGACCAGGTGACCCATCGTCGACTCGCCGGAGTACGACTGCCAGTTCGTGTTCGTCACGAAGCTGACCGCCGTGTTCCACGCCTGGTCGGGCTTCACCGGGTCGAAGCCGAGGCTGAGCCACAGGTGGTTCTGGACGCGCTGGAACAGGTACAGGAACAGGATCGACACCGCGGAGAACGCCAGGACGCTGCGGGCGTAGACACCCCACGACTGCTCGCCGTCCGGGTTGACGCCGACGGCCTTGTAGACCACGCGCTCGGCCCTCAGGTGCTTCGCCGAGGTGACGGCGCGGTACATGTAGTCGCCGAACGGGCGGTACGCGACCACCAGGGCGAGGACCAGCGAGGCGATGAAGATTACTGGAATCATCAGAACCGCTCCGGGAAGAGCAGGGCGGCCACGAGGAACGCGGTGAGGGCCACCGCGAGCACGAGGCCGACGAGATTTTCGGCGTTCACAGTTTCTCCACCGCCCGTACCGCGAGGCCGAGGAGCGCGAAGGCCGCGATCGTCAGCAGTACGAACACCAGGTCACCCACGGGGGGTCTCCTCCTTGGTTTTGAGTGACAGCAGGGGCACGGGACGGTCGGCGGCCAGCCACGCTCGCATCCGGGCGAGCTCCCGCCGGTGATGGACGTGTCTCGGGGCGTGGGCGGCCAGCCAGCCGGCGGCCGCGGCCCCCGCGAGCACGGCGAGGCGCAGCGCGTCGCTCGGCCCGTGCCAGCTGAGCATGCCCAGCTCGTTGATCAGGAAACCGTTGAGCAGCAGCCACGCGATGCCCGTGGTCGCGTACGCGGCACCGAGGTCGCGCGTCACCCACCCGGTGGCGGCGACCTCCGCCGCGAGCACCGCGAGCCGGGCCGTGTGCTCCGGCGGCGCGGTGATCCCGGCGGCCAGCAGTGCGGCGATCACCGCTCCGGCGGCTCCCAGGGCGACGCCGATGCCGGTGGGCATCCTCATCTCGCACCCCGCTCCTTGCGTGTCCCGGGCCTTCCATCCGGCCCCGGTGCAAGTGAAGGCGCGCCGCGTGCGGGCGCCCAGGTGCGTTGACGAAATCCCTACGCCGCCCTGACGCTTCTTGACGCCGTCTTGACGCGGTCAGTGCTTGCTGAGCTCCCTGCGGAGCATCCGGCCAGGGCTTGCTGAGCTCCCGCCGGAGCATCCGGTCAGGGCTTGCTGAGCTCCCGCCGGAGCATCCGGTCAGGGCTTGCTGAGCTCCCTCCGGAGCATCCGGTACGGGCGGCGCCGGGCGAGTTCGGGCTCCGGCACCACGACGACGGGGCAGCGCGCGGCCCGGGTGCAGGCCCGCACGACCCAGCTGCGCCGGGCCGCCCCGAGCACGAGCAGGTCGTCGTCGCCGGCCAGGTCGAGCAGCACGTGGTCGGCCCGCCCGACGGGCGCGGCGACGAGCACCTCGACGTCGTCCGGGGCCCCACCGGCCGCGCTGGCGAACGCGTCGACCACGTACCGTTGCGCCTCGTGCCGCAGCTCCCGCTGCCACTCGGTCACGGCGGGCCCGCGCCAGTGGGCCGGGAAGGCGAAGGCGCGCACCGCGTAGAGCGGCGCGCCGATCCGCCGGGCCTCCCCGATCCCGTACCGGACGGCCGCGAGACCGGCCAACGACTGCGAGACACCGACCACGATCCGCCGCATCCCTCGACGGTAGTGCCGCACCTACGACCCCGGCCGTGAAGAATTCGTCAAAATCCACACTCTGTCCACTGTGGACCCGTCCGGTTTTTGTCGTACCCGGGGCCTAGGGTCAGGGCATGGTCGAGGGACTGGTGGACTGGGAGGCGCGCCTCGCCGCATCCCAGGCGGACTGGCGCAGGCGGCAGGCGGCTCGGCGGTCGGTGCGGGTGGAGTTCGAGGAGTGCCGCCGCCACGGGCTGCACCAGCGGCATGCGATGCGGCTGGCCCGGCTGGACCTGGACGCCCGCCAGCGCGACGTGGAGGCGGCTGCGGGCGCCCGCAGGTCCCGCCCCGCCGCCGACCTGGGGCCGGCTCGGTCGCCATCCGGCTCCGCGACGCCGGCCGCGCCCACTGCACCGCCGGCTCCGGCAACGCCGCCCGCTCCGGCAACGCGGCCCACACCCACCACACCGCCAACGGCTCCGGCGACGTGGTCCGCGCCCACGCCTACGGCGCCGGCTCTGGCAACGCGGCCGACACCCACCACGCCGCCAACGGCTCTGGCGGCTCGGACCGCGCTCACGACGACCTCGACGCTGCCCGGCCCGTCACGTCGCGGCGGCAACGAGCCGGCGGTGGGTCGATCGCGACAACCGTGCGGAGGTCCCGCAAGCACAGCGGAAATGATTCGAGCTACTGAATATTCGGCTTCTACTGTCGCTGACTGTGGAGAGGAGGGGGACCGTGACCGCACAGTTCTTGGAGCATCTGCAGTCGCACGGGACCGCGGTGCGTGTGCCGCGCGGCAAGGATGTGGTGTGGGACGACGAGCGTCTGCACGCCGAGGCCTGGGGCGCGGATCCGCAGCGGTACGCGCTGGCGGCCCTCATTCCGGGGACGCCGTCCGCGCAGCGGATCCGGGTGCTGCTGCAGCTGCTGCTGGCCTCGTGGGCCGGGCTCGACGACCCGGCGCGGAGCACGCTCACGCGGGTGTGCCGGGTGCTCGCGCTCGGGCTGGCGCCGGCCGACGTGCTGACCGTGCTGCTCGCGGTGCGGCGCCGGCGGGCCAACCACCGGCACGTGACGCGGACCGCGCTCGCGCTGCTGCTGGAGCACCCGCGGGCCGCGGAGCTGGTGCGGGCCCGGCGCGGCGTCGCGGTGGACTGCTTCGAGCACGCCGTCGGCAAGCGGACCGCGCGCGCCTGTGCGCGGCAGCTGGCCGAGGGGCGGCCGGTCCGGCATGCGCTGGCCCGGTTCGGGGCGGCGCCGGAGCGGGTCGGTGCGCTGTATTCGCCGGTGGCCTCGACCGAGGTCACGGCGCCGCCGGTGGTGGAGGCCGACCTCGACCTGGGCGGTGAGCGACCGGAGACGGTCACGGTGACGAACCGCGGCGACCTGGCCGCGACGCTCGTGCACCGGTTCCGCGGCGGGCCGAGCGAGGAGCTGGCACCCGCCCTGGAGCGGTACGTCGCCGAGGCCACCGACGGCCTGCCCCGCTACGCGGGCACGGTCGCGCTGGTGCTGGACCGCTCGGCCTCCATGCGGGGGTACGGAGAGCGTGAGTGGGCCGTGGCCTCGCAGGCGGAGGCGCTCCGGCTGGTGCTGGAGCGGGTGTGCGCCCGGCTCGTGGTGATCCCGGTCGGCGGTGCGCCCGGCGAGCCGGCGGGCGGGAGCTTTCCGGTGGTCGGGTTGCCGGGCGGGGCTACCGATCTGGCGTCCGGGGTGCTCGATGCCGTTGCGGTGGGGGTGGACGTGATCGCGGTGGCGTCTGACGGGTACGAGAACGTGTACCCCGGTGATCTGGCCCGGGTCGTGGCGACCCTGCCGGCGATCGGGGTGCGGACGCCCGTGGTGTTCTGCCAGGCGACGTTCGGGCATGCCGATGACCTGTCGCTGCGGCGGCCCGCGCCGCGGGTGCCGCAGCGTGCGTTCTGGCACTCCGGCGATCTGGGGGCGCTCGTGCTCTGGGTGCTGTCCCATGTGGACGGTGCCGAGGCCGAGCGGTGGATCGGCGTCGAGCTGCGGCGCCGGCTGGTGCTGGCCGAGCGGTCCCTGGCCGAGGCGGCCGACACCGAGCGGGCACCGTCCGACGCGGGACAGGCCGACGCGGGACGAGCCGACGCGGGACGGGGTGGACCGGCGGCGACTGAGCGAGAGCTGGGAGGAGGGAGCGATGAGCGTTCTTGATCTGGTGCCGGCGGATGTCTCCGGGTACCGGCTGGGGCAGCCGCAACGGGCGGGGGTGCTGACCGTGGTGCCGGTGTTCGGGCCGGCGTATCCGGGTATCGTGCCGCCTCGCACCGGGCTGAAGCTCGGGCGGGTCGTCACCTACGGGTCCGTCGAGCTCACCAACCCGGCTCCCGCCGGGGTGGCGATCGTGCCGCTGCACGTGGGGTACATCCAGGACTCGGCGCAGAACCATGCGCTGTGCCGGTCGGCGTTCATCGCGGCCGGGCAGACGTTGCGCTTCGACGACGCCTGCTGCGTGCAGGAGTCGCAGGGTGGCTACCTGGCCGGGCGGGACCAGTGGTTCTTCGTCCTGCCGGTGGAGCTGCGCGGGGAGGCCCTCGCGCTGCGGGGGACGAACCGGTACAGCAAGCTGTGGGACGACATCTCGCGGTTCAACGGCCGGCACGGGCTGCCGCGGCGGGGGCACCTGGAGCAGGTGCTGACGCGGCGGCGGGCCGGGCTCACGCAGTACCAGAGCCGCCTCGAGCTGCTCGACGGGCAGCTCGGTGCCGTGTTCTTCCTCGGGGATCGGCTGGTCGGGGTGGAGATCGCGCCCGATCCGGCGTACTTCGCCGAGGTGTGGATGGCGCTGGTCTGCTTCGCGTACGGGCCGGCGGCGTGGTTCGCGGCGGACGAGCCCGAGGCGGACCCCGGGCCGTTCGCTGTGGACAGCCTGGCCGGGCTGCGTGGTGCGCTCGCCGAGCGGCGGCAGGCCGTCGCCGGTGAGGTGCGCGACTGGCTGTCGGCCGCCGCGTGGCAGCTCGGGGAGCCGGTCGAGGAGGAGCGGTACCTCGACCTGCGACTGTCCACTGTGCTCGGTGACCGCGCCGGCGGGCAGATCGTGACCGAGGGGCGGCGGCTGGTGTACGCGTCGCTGTTCGCGCTGGCGGCATGAGCAGCGCGGCGTGAACAACGAAAACGCGTTGACCGCGGGGTTCGAGCGCGGTTGACTTGAGGGAGATGGCGGGACTGCGTCAGGCCCGGCGCACAGCCCCTCCGATTCCAGATCGGGGTCCCAACAACACTGCGTCAACGGTAGTGATTGCCAATGTCGCCACGGCGCTGACCGCCCACCCCGCCATCGCATCCCTGGTTCGCCCCGGCATCCCTCGACACGGGAGGCCGGGGCGAACTTTTATGATCGCGGGCATGTTCCGCCTTCGCCGCCGCCCGGCCATGGAGTGGCCGGCGCTGGACCGGGACCCCGCCTACGACGACCTGGTGGGGCGCGACGCCCGCGACCGGGCCGCGCGGGGCGACTGGCTCGCCGCGCGGGACGCGCTCGCGGGCGACGACTGGGAGCGGCGCGGGGTGCGGGTCGAGGAGCTCGCGCGGGTCGCGGCCGAGGACCGGGGCTGGCTCGACGCGTGGCTGGCCGCGACGCCCGGCGACCCGGCGGCGGTGCTCGTCGACGGCGCGGCCAAGGCCCGCCGCACCGAGCCGGGCGCCGAGGAGACGCTGCGGCGGGCCGCGGCGCTCGCTCCCGACGATCCGTGTCCGTGGGTCGAGCTGCAACGCATGCTGTCCGACCGGGCCTCCGTCGCGGCCGCGCTGCGCGAGGTCAAGCGGCGCGACCCGCACAGCTACGCGGGGCAGCGGGCGGCGCTGCGGTTCGCCGGGTCCGACCGGGAGCGGTTCGCCGTCGCCCGGCTGGCCGCCGGGACCGCGCCGTCGGGAGCCGCGGCCTGCGCGCTGCCGGCCGAGGCGCACGTGGAGTTCGCGCGGCGCACGATCCGCGAACCGGGCGCGTGGGACAGGCGGACGCTCATCGCGCTGCGGCGGTACTTCGAGCGCGACGACGTTCACGACGAGATCGTCGCCGGCACGACGCGCTGGCGGCAGGGGCGCGGGCCGCGCCTCATCGGGCCGCGCCACGCCGAGGCGGTCGCGTACTTCTTCGCCGACGACCGGGAGCGGCTGCGGACGGTGATCGAGGAGATCCATCCGTACCTCGGCGACGCCGAGCCCTGGAACCCGTTCGGCAAGGACCACCGGGGCGACGCTCTCTACGTCGTGGCCCGGAACACGGTGCTGAACTCGCCCGCCTAGAGCCGCGGGACGGCACCCGAGAGCACGCTCGCCACGACCCGGGCGACGTCGTCCACCGGCGGCGGGGTGTTGTCGTGGCCCGTGTAATGCAGGTGGCAGGTGCCGATGAGCATGGCCGCGAGGGTCTGCGTGTCGGCGTCGTCGGACAGCCGGCCCAGCTCGCGCTCCGCGGTGAGGTAGGCGCCGAGCAGCCGGGCCGCGTCCGTCAGCACCGGCACACCGGCCGGCCAGGTCTCGCGCAGCCGGGCCCGCAGCTCGTCGCGGGCGATGACCAGCGGCACGAGCGCCACGGCCACCGACTCGAACAGCGCGGTCAGCGCCGCCGTGAGGTTGCCGGCGACGGTCCCCGTGCCGGCCGCGGCGGGCAGCCCGGCGACGCGTGGGTCCATCCGGGCCACGGCGTCGAGCACGAACTCGGCGAGGAACGCGTCGAAGTCGGCGAAGTGTCGGTGTAGCACGCCCTTGGCGACGCCCGCCTCCGTGGTCACCGCCCGGCTGGTCAGCGCGGCCGGCCCGTCCCGCAGCAGGATCCGTTCGGCGGCGGCGAACAGCTGCTGCCGGGCGTCGCGCAGCGCTACTCCGGTGGGCACGAGCGAAAGCCTAGCGTTGACAGAGTGGGCACGTGCCCGTTTAAAGTGGGCGCATGCCCATTCAACCGCACCGGGCCCGGCAGGTCGCGGAGTCGTTCGGCGTCGACGCCGAGCGCTACGACCGCACCCGCCCGGCCTATCCGGACGAACTCATCACGAAGCTCGTCGCGACCGAGGTGCTCGACGTCGGCTGCGGCACCGGGACCGCCGCCCGGCAGCTGCGGCGGGCCGGCTGCGCGGTGCTCGGCGTCGAGCCCGACGAGCGGATGGCCGCCTTCGCCCGGCGCACGGGGGTGGACGTCGAGGTGGCGACGTTCGAGGACTGGGCGCCGGCCGGCCGGACGTTCGACGCGGTGGTGGCCGGCACCGCCTGGCACTGGATCGACCCCGCTGTCGGCGCGGAAAAGGCGGCCGCGGTGCTGCGGCCCGGCGGGCGGTTCGCCGCGTTCTGGCACTCGTTCCAGGCCCCGGCGGCCGTCGCCGACGCGTTCGCCGAGGCGTTCCGGGCGGCGGTGCCGGACGCGCCGTTCGACCCGCGGGGCGCCGCCGCCCAGGGCCCCGACCCGTACCGGCCGATCCTCGACCGGACCGCCGAGGGCCTGCGGGCCACGGGTGCCTTCGGCGAGCCCGAGGAGTGGCGCTTCGCGTGGGAGCGGACCTACACCCGGGACGAGTGGCTGGACCAGCTGCCCACGTCGGGCGCGCTGACCAGGCTGCCCGCCGAGGCGCTGACCGGGATCCTGGCGGCCGCCGGCACCGCGATCGACGCGATGGGCGGCGCGTTCACGCTGCCGTACACGACGATCGCGGTGACCGCGACGAGGAGCTGAGAGTCAGCCCCACACCGCCTTCACGGTGAGGGCCGGATCGGCGCCGATCGACGCCTCGGAGTAGCGGCAGTCGCGCAGCTGCTTGTTCGTGAACATCCTGGTCTGGTCGGCGAAGAACGGCGACGCCGGGTTCGTCGACTGGCTGTACGTGAGGATGCACTTGGCCGACGGCCCGGACGCGGTGTAGGCCAGCGTGAGCAGGAAGCTCGTGCCGTAGTTCACCACGTAGCCCTTGTCGGTGAGCTCGCTGCCCGAGGCGAAGGTGCCCGGGTCCATGAACGGCTCCAGGGACGTCCCCGGCGCCGGCGAGTACTGGGCCATGGTGGCGATGCCGACGAGCTCGGTCGAGCCGGGGACCGGGATCTTCTGGCCGCCCTTCACGGTGTACTGCACCGTGGAGAGCGGCACGTTGAGCGCGAACCCGGCGGCCCGCACCCGCAGCACCGCGCGGGCCAGGCCCTCCAGCAGCGGGGTCGGCGACGCCGGGGTGCCCCGCGGGGTGCGGCCCGGGTCGGCCGGGTTGAACGCGACGCCGAACAGCGGGCCGGCGGCGGTGAGCGCGTCGGGGTACTGGCCGAGGACGGCCCCGATCGTCTCGCGCCACAGGACCGCGCCGCGGCTGGCCGGGTCGAACTTCCGGTCCCAGTTGGCCAGGGCGGTGCAGCCGGCGCTGACGTCGACGGAGACGCCGTCGATGACGACCGGGCGGGTGCCCTGGGCCCGGCAGGCGCCGACCGTGTAGCCGGTGAGCTCGGACGCGGTGAGCGAGTCACCGGTCAGGATCGTGGTGCCGAGGGTGGCCAGGTCGAAGCGGCCGACGCTGCCGATCAGCTTCAGGTTCTGCCGGCTGCGGGCACTGATCGGCGCACCCTCGGCGCCCTGCAGCGGCGAGAACCCGGTGAGGAACTTGCCGGCGTTGGGCACCCAGTGGCTGTCGTTGGAGTTGAAGACGTAGTCGCGGCGCAGCAGCTGGGGTTGCTGGGTGAACGGTATGAGGCCCGGCGAGCGGGCGCCCGGCACGGCCACCCAGCCGTTGCGGCTGTCGCTGCCGTTGAGCAGGTGCAGCGGGTTCGACGCCCACTCGGCCAGGGCCGACGTCGACAGGTTGGGGGTCGGGGACGAGTCGGTGTACCACGCGTTGCCGCTGGAGTCGGTCGCGATCGTGTTCACCCACGGGATGCCCTGGTCGCGGCCGATCGACGCCTTGAGCCCGTTGACGTCGGTCGCCTTGGCCATGTTGAGCCAGACCCGCAGGAGCCGGTCGTTGTCGATGTTGGCGTCGCGGTACGTGAACGCGGTCGTGGCGCTCCAGCCGAGGGACGGGTCGATCGGCGAGAGGTCCAGGACCGGGCCGTAGCGGGTCGACCACATGGTGCGGGTGACGTTCTGGAGGCTGCCGTCGGGCTGCTTGACCTTGACGGTGACGGTCTTGCCGGTCATCGCCTCGGCGACGCCGTCGACGTAGTAGCGGGTCGGCGCGCCGGGCACCAGGTCGACGGAGTAGAAGGTGAACCGGGCGCCGTCGGCGACGGTGTGGGTCCAGGCGACCTTGTCGGTGAAGCCGATCTGCACGCCGGGGATGCCGCCGAGGCTGGCGCCGTAGACGTTGACCACGCCGGGCACGGTGACCTGCGACTCCCAGAACTTGAGCTCGCCCTCCCACGGGAAGTGCGGGTTGCCCACGAGCATGCCCTTGCCGGTCTGCGAGCGGTCGGCGCCGATGGCCCAGCCGTTGCTCGACAGCGGCTGCGCGCCGGTGATGGTGCGCAGGCCGTCGACGGTGACCGACGGCGCGATGTCGAGGGCCGCGGCGGCGCTGCCCGGCGGCTCGGCGAGGGCGATCGGGCCGACGAGCCCGTTGCCGCTGGCGAGCAGCGCGATGTCGCGCTGGTAGGCCAGGACGTCGACGGCGGTGATCGGGCCGATCCACGGCTGGCCGGCGCACCAGCCGGGCACGCGGGCGGCGCCGGTGGCGGCGAGGAACGCGTTGAAGCCGCGCACGTAGCCGTTGAGCACGTCGCGCTCCTCGGCGGTCAGCCGGGTCAGCTGCTCCTGGGCCCGGGCCACGACGCCGAGCGACTGGTAGGCGAAGTCGCTGGCGAGGTTGGCGCCGTCGGGGCCGGGGCCGAGCCAGCGGGACCGCTCGCTGCGGACCTTGACCACCTGGTCGGCGAGGTCGCAGAACCGGTCCTCGGCGTAGGCCCAGGCCTGGCCGAAGGCGGCGCTGCCGAGGTTGGCGGCGAGGACGTGCGGCACGCCGTGGGCGGTGCGGCGGATGACGGCCGCGTAACCGCTCGACGCGGCGGCGGGATCCTCGGCGGACGCGGCGGTCGTGGACGCGACCACGCCCGCCGGGACCAGCACGATCAGGGTCGCTAACAGGCTGAGGACACGGCGAAAGGGAGACACGGTTCCTCCGGGGATGTCGGTCGGGACCCCGCGACTGTACGCATCAGCGAGAGTACGCAGCGTCACCACTGGTTTCAAGAGTCACACCAGAAACACAACGGACCGTCGGTGGATCGAATCCGTTGAATCGCGAGGCATAGACGGTGGTGTAGGCACCGGCACAGCCCAGGAGCACCTCGTCGCCGGCCCGCAGCCCGGCCGACAGCTCGACGTCGAACATGATGGTGTCCTGGCTGTCGCAGGTCGGCCCGGTGAGGTGGAACCGCTCGCGGCGGGCGTCGGCCCGCGAGTCGGTGACGGGGAAGCGCAGCTCGTTGCCGGTCTCCAGGCTCTCCATCAGGCCGTTGAAGGCGCCGACGTCGAGGTGCGCCCAGCGCCGGCCGTGCCGCACGGCGGTGCCGATCACGGTGGCCCGCAGGGTGCCGGCCTCGGCGACGACCGCCCGGCCCGGCTCGATCACGGTCTCCACCGGGTAGGGCAACTCGGCGAGCCCGATGCCGATCGCGGTGGCGTAGTCCGACAGCGGCGGGAGCTTCTCGGCGCTGTAGCAGGCCGGGAAGCCGCCGCCGAGATTCACCATCTGCAAGAAGACGCCTTCCGCGGCCAACTTGTCCATCACGCGCACGACCGCCCGCAGCGGCGCCCGCCAGGCGTGGGCGAGCAGCATCTGCGAGCCGACGTGGAAGGCCACCCCGTACGGCCGCAGGCCCCGGTCCCGCGCGGCGAGCAGCAGCGCCGCGGCGGTGTCGGCGTCGACGCCGAACTTGCCCTCGCTCGGCACGCCGCTGCGGATCTGGTGCGCGGCCAGCCGGACCAGCACGGCCGCGCCGGGCGCGGCCGCGGCGATCTTGTCCAGCTCCTCCTCGCCGTCGAACGCGAACCGCCACACGCCGGCCGCGTGCGCGGCGGCGATGTGCGCGACCGGTTTGACCGGATTGCTGTACAGCACGTCCGCCGGGTCGGCGCCGACCCGGCGCAGCTCGGCCAGCTCGGCCGCGCTGGCGATCTCGAAGCGGCAGCCCAGCGACAGCAGGCGGCCGAGGATCTCCGAATGGGGGTTGCACTTCATCGCGTAGTGCACCGTCAGACCGGGCAATCCCGAGGTCAGCGCCCGGTATGCTTGGGTGACGGCATCGAGATCAATGAGTAGCTCCGGCGTCCGGAGGCGATGGTCCACGACCCCTCCACCAATGATGTTGACGACACCCTATATTGCGCAGGGTGACTTTTGTATTACCGTCAATACACCATCGATCGAAAGAAGTTGATCGAGTACACGACAGACCCAGGCTGCCCTGCCGACGGCGATCGGAGTAGCAGGACATGAACGTCAAGATTGTCGATCTAGTGCAAGGCGATCTCCGCGAAGAGGCGTGGACGCTGTACTCGGAAGCATTCAAGGATCTCAACGCCCTCGCGGTGCAGCGACACCTCATGTACCGCAACGAGTTCGACGAGGTCATGGGTGACCCGCGGATCCAGAAGTACCTCTGCCTCGACCTCGACGACGCGCTCCGGGGCCTGTCCATCTACACCAACCAGCTCGACGCGGTCCCCTTGATCTCCCCGCAGTACTTCGAGCGCCGCTGGCCGGCCCACTACGCCGAACAGCGGATCTGGTACTGCGGGTTCGTCGCCACCCAGCAGGACGGCCGGGCGGCGACGGCGTTCGGCGAGCTGGTCTCGGCGATGTACTTCACCGCGGCGGGACAGAACGGCCTCATCGCGCTGGACTTCTGCAACCGCACCGACGAGGTCCGGCACATGTCCCGCGTGGTGCGGCTCATGCTCCACCGGCTGTCCGGCGACGTCCGCGCCGAACGCATCGACGAGCAGCAGTACTGGCTCTACGACTTCCCCTCAGCCGCGTAGCGGCCTCAGCGGTACGGCTCCCGCCACATCGGCCAGACGGGCGGACCGTCCGGCAGCATGATCGGCGCCCGGCTCACGTAGCCGTGGCGCAGGTACAGCTCGCGGTTGCGCGGGTCGTTCGACTCCAGGTAGGCCGGCAGGCCCGCGCGATCGAGGCGCGCATGGTGGCGCGCGAGCATCGAGCTGCCGATGCCGAGGTTCTGCCGGTCGGGCCGCACCGCGAGGAACGCGAGATAGTGGTGCGGCACGACCGGGTGGTGCGCCTCGAACGCCGCGTCGAGCTCGCACGCCCGGTCGAAGGCCGCGCCCGCGACCTCCTTGAGCCGCCGGTCGTAGTCGTACGGCGGCGGGATCATCCGGGTGAGCGGGAACCACAGGGCGACGCCCGAGAGCTGCCCGTCGATCGGGTCGACGGTGGCGTAGACCTCGCCGAAGCGCACCGCGTGCTCGGCGAAGATGGCGAAGTAGTCGGGGCTGCACGCGCGGCGCACGCTCGCGTCGGGCATGAGCCAGCGGGCGACCGCCCCGTCGCTCATGGCCGCGGCGAGCACGGCCGTGATCTCGTCGGTGTCCACCGGATCGATGTCGCGGACCACGACGTCCTGGATGGCGTGCGTCATGAGCATCCTCTCTTTGACGGACGGGGACGGTCTCAGGCGTGGTGGGCCACGTTGGCGCTGAGCGCCGTCGAGTGGGCAGCGCGCTGGACCGGGATGTCGGCCACGATCCGGCCCTCCGCACCGCGTCCGATGCCGGCGTAGTCCATCGGCCGGAGGCCCCGCATGATCACGCCCCAGCCGAGGCCGAACAGGGCGAAGATGGCGTACGCGGTCGGGAAGATCCAGCGGAAGGGCGACTCGGGGCCGACCTGCAGCAGGTCGCCGAGGCCGATCACGGTGGCCGCGAGCACGACACTGAGCAGGAGGAAGGCGAGCAGCGGGGCGATCTGGGCGCGCCACACGTTCTCCCGGCGCCGGTGGCGCAGGAAGAACGCGATGACCGCCGCGGACGCGCCCCACATCAGGATGAGCACGCCGAGCCCGCCGACCACGGTGCCCCACGCGAACAGGTAGAGCTCCGGGTCCGTGCCGGTGACGAAGTACACCACCAGCACAGCGACCGCGAGCAGGCTCTGGGTGATCGAGCCGAGCAGCGGCGCGCCCGTGCGCGGGTGGGCGTAGCCCCACGGGCGGGGCAGCACCCGCTCGCGGCCGAGGGCGAACTGGTAGCGGGCCACGGCCGCGTGGAACGCGAGCATCGCGGCAAAGACGCTGGTGAGGAACAGCACGTAGCCGATGCTGACGAGCACCTCGGGCACGTGCGCGCCGACGAGGTTGAAGACCAGGTTGGTCTTCTGGTCCTGGGCGGCCTGCACGATCCGGCCCGGCCCGGCCCCGACCGACATCGCCCACGCCGAGACGCCGCACAGCAGGCCGGGCAGCAGCACCGCCCAGTGCGTCGCCCGGGCGATCGTGCGCTTCGGGTCCTTGGCCTCCTCGGAGAGCACGACGGTCGCCTCGAAGCCGACGAAGCCCGCGATGGCCAGCACGAGCATCGCCACCACCTCCGTACTCAGCAGCTGCTGCGGCGCCAGGCTCTCGAAGGCCACCTTGCCCTCGCCCGGGTTGGCGATCATCACGGCGTCGTAGATGAGCACGATGGTGATCTCCGCGGTGAGCAGCACCGCGAGGACCTTGCCGGACATGTCGACCCAGAGCATGCCGAGCACGGCGACCAGGAACCAGCCGACGAGCGCGCAGACGAACCAGCTCGCCTTCACGCCGAACTCGGCGAGGATGCCCGAGGCGACCACGCCGAACAGCCCGAGCAGGCCGATCTGCATCGCCGCGTAGGCCGGCAGCGCGACGAACGCCGCGGACACGCCGGTGACCCGGCCGAGCCCGTGGCTGATGTACGAGTAGAAGGCCCCGGAGTTGACGATGTGCCGGCTCATGGCGACGAACCCGACCGTGAAGACGGACAGGATCAGCGCCGCCACGAAGTACACCAGCGGCACGGCCGTGTTGCCGACGACCGAGTAGATCGTCGAGATGGCGCCGAGGATCACCGTCAGCGGCGCCGCTCCCGCGACGCCGAAGAACACCACCGATGGCACGCCCAGCCGGTTGCGGGCGAGCCCCCGGGCCACGATGTCGGGCCCGGTCGTCGGGGTACGAGCCATGTTCGGTCTCCTCTTGCTGGAGTCGCCGCGCCGGAGGTGGTGACGGCCCACCGTCGCCGTCACCGGCGGCCGGCCGCGAGCGCCGAGCCCACCGCCGCCTCGGTGTACTGGACGAGCTGGACCAGGTCGTCGGGCAGCGACGCCATGATGTTCGGCATGTTCTGCATGCAGTCGCGCTGCTGCTGGGGGCTGAAGAAGACGTAGCGGGTCAGGCCGGTCGCCACCACGAGCGCGGTGAGGACCCGGTCGGTGAGGTTCATCGACCGGCGCCGGCTCATCGCCTCGGCGAGCCGGATCGACTCCCAGGCCGCCGCGTTGCGCTGGTCGGGGGTCATGGGCATGTAGAGCGTCTCGGCGCTGAGCAGCTTGCGCCGGGTCACCGGCTCGACGATCCCGGCCCGCAGCAGCCGCTCCCCGACCTGGTCGGTCGCGTCCTGGGACAGGTACGCGAGCCAGGTGCGGATCTCCCGGTGCTGCGGCTGGGCGACGAGCAGGTCGAGCAGGCTATGGGAGAGCGAGTCTCCCGGGGGTTCGTGGCTGACGACGTAGAGGTCTCCCGTCATGGCACGGAGCCGGCCGTACAGCATCAGCTCACCCAGCAGCCCGGCCGCCAGGCCGAGGCCGGTCGCCCGTGGATGCAGGCGTGAGCGGCCCGTCCGGTCGTCGTGCGCGATCAAGTAATAGCTGTTGGCAAGCATCGCGACCACACTCCTTTGAGCACGTCGGCGAAAGGAGATCACGAAAAAGTAAGACCGGGGGTACGGTCCTCGATGTCTTCAGCATCATGTATCAAGCACTGCGTGTAGCGCAACGAGTACTAGACTCGGGGTCTCACTCAAATCCAAATTGCATAGGATCAAGGGCGTGCAGATTGACACCACGCGGAAACCGGGGGAGGCGACGGTGGCGGTCGACGAGGGCCCCACACTCCGTCGCCGGCGACTGGCCGCGGAGCTGAAGAAATGCCGGGAGGATGCCGGGCTCACCCAGGAGTTCGTCTCCCGCCACTTCGAGTGGCACTCGGCGAAGGTCACCCGCATCGAGAACGCCCGCGTCCCGGTCACCCCACGGGACGTCAGCGACCTGCTCTCGCTCTACGGCGTCGCGGACGCCACCTACCGGGAGGCGCTGCTCACGCTGGCCCGGCTGGCCCGCCAGCGCGGCTGGTGGACCGACTACAAGGACGTCATGCGCCCGGGCAACTTCGTCGGCATGGAGGCGGACGCCTCCACGGCGAAGGTCTGGGAGCCGATCGTCCTGCCCGGCCTGCTGCAGACCGAGGCCTACATGCGCGCCCTCATGGGCACCGGCCGGCGCAACGACCCGCAGCAGTCGATCGACCGCCGCGTCGCGCTGCGGCTGCAACGGCAGGAGCGCCTGGTCACGGACCCGAAGCTGACGCTGTGGGCGATCATCGACGAGTCGGTGGTGCGCCGGACGGTGGGCGGCGAGCAGGTCATGCGGGAGCAGTGGCAGCGGATTATCACAGCCGCGGCCATGCCGAACGTGAACGTGCAGATTCTGCCCTTTGGTGCCGGTGAACACGCCCTGATGGGCGGGTCGATGGCCCTGCTGGAGTTCGATGACGTCGCCCACTTGGACGTCGTCTACCTGGAAGGACTTGCCGGGGACTACTACGAGGAGCAGCCTTCAGAGGTCACGCGTTACCGGGACGAGTTCGAGCGCTTGAGCACGAAGGCACTCAGCCACTCCTCGTCGGTCGGCATGATCCAGGGGCTGCTCGACGAGTAACTGGCAAGTCTGCATGAGAGGAGGTGCGATCATGTCTGCGCAACTCAGCGACACCGCCTGGCGCAAAAGCAGCCGCAGCAACGGCAACGGCGGCAGCAACTGCGTCGAGGTGGCACTGCTCGACGCAGCCGTCGCCGTCCGCGACAGTAAGAATCCGGACGGCCCGGCGTTGCGATTCACGCCGACGGCGTGGGAATCGTTTGTGGACGACACGAAACGGGGCAGCTTCGATACTGCCCACTGACGGTCGTCATTTATAGATCGTCCCTAAAGGCACACGGCACATCGTCGTGCCGCGAACCTTCGCACAGGTTCGTCGAATTGGTCTCGACGACGCCTGACAGCGCACAGCGGAGGGCTGATGCTCGGACGCATCGGCCCTCCGTGAAGCACCCATCGATGCTATTGCCCGTGCGTGGCGTGATGCCAGGAGTACGTTTCGCAGTATCTGCAAGGACGGCCGAAGCCGCCGGTACCTCGCAGTCCCTCCTCCGAGCCTTCTGGGAGGGTGGCCGGTTCCGCGACGATGGACCGGTGCGAATCTCGCGGACCGGACGGCTCGGCTGGTCGCTCGTCGGCTTCGCCGTCCTGCTGGTGTGCGTGGCGGCGCCGGTGTGGATCGCGTCCACCGGCGACGTCAACGCCGCGGCCGGTTGGGCGAACATCCTGGCCCTGCCGATCACCGCGGCCGGGCTGATGCTCGTCTTCACCGAGCAGCGGCGGGTCCCGGCCATGGCGGCGCCACCGGCACCCGAGCGCCGCCCGTGGATGGCGCCGCCGCTGGAGCGCATGGTGCCCCGCCCGGAGCTGGGCACCGAGCTGCTCGAGGTCCTGGCCGCGCCGGACGGGGCCGAGGTCGGGCTGACCACCGCGCTGCGCGGGGCCGGCGGGTTCGGCAAGACGCGGCTGGCCGCGTGGGTCAGCCACCAGCCACGGGTCCGCGAGCGGTTCCCCGGCGGCCTGCTCTGGCTCACCATCGGCCAGGAGGTGCGCGGCGCCGACCTCGCGGTGCGGATCAACGACCTGGCGTTCGTGCTCACCGGGTCGCGGCCCGCGCTCGTCGATCCCGACGCCGCCGGCGCCGAGCTCGGCCGCATCCTCGACGAGCACGAGCGCGACCCCGTGCTGCTCGTCCTCGACGACGTGTGGGACGAGGCCCAGCTGCGCCCCTTTCGCTTCGGCGGGCGCGCGTGCACCCGGCTCGTCACCACGCGCATCCCCGACCTGCTGCCGGCCGGCGCGCCGTGCGTGCGGGTCGACGCGATGTCCGGCACCCAGGCCCGCCAGCTCGTCGCCGGCGGGCTGCCCGGGCTGGCGGCCGGCGACGCGGACCGGCTGGCCGCGCTGGCCGGGCACTGGCCGCTGCTGCTGAACCTGGTCAACGGCGCGCTGCGGCGGCGGGTCAGCCGCGGGCAGTCGCCGCAGCAGGCGGCGCGCGAGATCACCGAGCGGCTGCGGGCCGAGGGGCCGGCCGCCTTCGACCCGGCCCGGCCGGTCGACCGCAGCCAGGCGGTCGCCGCCACGATCGACGCCAGCCTCGCCCTGCTCGGGCCGGAGGACCGCCGGCGGTACCACGACCTCGCCGTCTTCCCGGAGGACGTCGAGATCCCGCTGGACGTGCTGGCCCTGCTGTGGCCGCCGAACCGGGTCGAGGCGCTGTGCGAGGAGCTGGCCGGGCTCGGCCTGGTGAGCGACTACCGGCTGGACGCACCCGGCCGCCGGCTGGTCCTGCACGACGTGATGCTCGCCCACCTGCGCAACGCCGACCCCGAGCGGCTCGAGGCGGTGCACGCCCGGTTGGTCGACGGCGCGGCCGGGCTGGTGGCGGTGCCGGGCGAGTGGTGGCGGCTGCCGGCCGACGCCCGCTACCTGTGGCGGTACCTGCCGTACCACCTTCACAGCGCCGGCCGCGGCGGCGAACTGCCGGCGCTCGTGTGCGACCCGCGCTGGATCGAGGCCAAGACGCGCCGGTTCGACTCGGTCGTCACGCTCGACCCCGACCTCGCGCTCGTCGGCACGGCGACGGGCCGCACCCTGCGCCGGGTCCTCGCGCACGCGGCGCACCTGCTCGGCCCGATCGACCCGCCGGAGGCGCTCGCCGCGACCCTGGCCAGCCGCCTGCAAGGCATCCCGGGGCTGGCGGAGGTCGTGCGCCGCTACCGCGACGCGCTGCCCACGCCCCGCCTGGAGCCGATCTGGCCGCTGCCCGACCTGCCCGACCCGACCCAGCCGACCGAGCCGGCCGGGCACGTCGGTCCGGTCACCAACTGCGCGTTCTCGCCCGACGGCGCGCTGCTGGCCACGACCGGCGACGACGCCACGATCCGGCTGTGGCGGGTGCCGGACGGAACCCAGCAGGCGCTGCTGATCGGGCACACCGCGCCGATCTACGGCTGCGCCTTCTCCCCCGACGGCGGCCTGCTGGCCACCGCCGGCCACGACGGGACCGTGCGGCTGTGGCGGGTCGCCGACGGCACCCAGCGCCCGCACCTGAGCGGCCACGCCGGTGCGATCACCCGGTGCGCGTTCTCCCCCGACGGGACGCTGCTCGCCTCGACCGGCGTGGACGGCACGGTACGGCTGTGGGCCGCCGCCGACGGGACCCCGATGGGCGTGCTGACCGGCCACACCGACGAGGTCAACGGCTGCGCCTTCTCGCCCGACGGGAGCCTGCTGGCCACCGCCTCCGCCGACGGCACGGTGCGGCTCTGGCGGGTCGCCGCCGGCGCCGCCCACGCGGTGCTCACCGGCCACGGCGGCACGGTCCACGAGGTCGCGTTCTCCCCCGACGGCGCGCTGCTCGCCTCGACGAGCGACGACCTCACCACCCGGGTCTGGCGGGTCGCCGACGGCAGCCGCTACGGGGTCGTCGACGGCCACGCGTGCGGCTGCGCGTTCTCGCCGGACGGGTCGCTGCTGGCCACCGCCGGGCTGGACCGCGCGGCCCGGCTGTACGACGTGGCGACGCTGACCGAGCGCACCCGGCTGGTGGGGCACACGGCGCGGCTGGTCCTCGGGTGCGCGTTCTCCGGCGACGGGGCGATGCTGGCCACCACCAGCGTCGACGGGACGGCGCGGCTGTGGGAGCTCGCCGGCGGTACCGAACGCGTCGTGCTCACCGGCAGCACCGACTGGGCCGTGGGGTGCGCCTTCTCCCCCGACGGCGGCACGCTCGCCGTCGCCAAGGGCGACGCCACCGTCCGGCTCTGGCGCGTCGCCGACCGCGCGCCGCTGGCCGTGCTCACCGGCGACGGCAGCTGGATGGACAGCTGCGCCTTCTCCCCCGACGGCCGGCTCGTGGCCGCGGCCGGCTGGGACCGGGCGGTGCGGGTCTGGCAGGCCGACGGCGCGCCGCACGCCGCCCTGGCCGGCCACACCGACCGGGTCACCTGCCTGGCCTTCTCCCCCGACGGCGCGACCCTGGCCACCGCCGGGTGGGACCGTGCCGTGCGGCTGTGGCGCACCGACACCGGCACCGAGCTGGCCCGCCTGACCGGTCACACCGGGCCGATCTGGGGCTGCGCCTACTCGCCCGACGGCACGCTGCTGGCCACCTCCAGCGACGACCGGACGGTGCGGGTGTGGCGGACCGCCGACGGCACGCCGCGCTGGGTGCTGCCGCACGACCGTGGGGCCGGCACCTGCCCGTTCTCCCCCGACGGGACCCTGCTGGCCACCTGCGACGAGCAGGTCGTCCGGCTCTGGGACACGGCGACCGGCACACCGCACCGGGTGCTCAGCGGGCACACCGGCTTCGTGTTCCAGGCGGCGTTCGCGCCGGACGGCACGCTGCTGGCCACCACCGGCAACGACAGCACGATCCGCATCTGGCAGGTGGCGACCGGCCGGTGCGTCTGCGCCCTGCGGCTGGCCGGGCCGGTCGAGGGCATCGCGTGGCACCCCGACGGCACGACGATCTGCGCGGTCGGCGGCGCCGGCGTCTATCTCCTGAACTTTTTTCCCGGGGACCGATGAGTTCCCGCGCGGGGCGGCGTTTCACCTGGCGTACACCAACCGAAACGCCGGAGGAGACACCATCATGCGCAACGTCGTGATCTACGGGGCCGCGGGCAGCATCGGGTCGGCCGTGGCCGGGGTGTTCGCCCGCCAGGGTGACCTCGTCCACCTGACCGGGCGGACGCGGGAGACCCTGGAGGCGGCCGCCGAGGCGATCCGCGCGGACGGCGGCAAGGCCGAGGTGGCGGTCGTCGACGCGTACGACGAGGCCGCCGTCGAGGCGCACGCCGACTCCGTCGGCCGCATCGACGTCTCGCTCAACCTCGTGCCGCGCGGCGACGTGCAGGGCACGCCGCTGGTCGACATGAGCGTCGCCGACTTCACCCGCGCGGTGACGAACGGCGCCACCACGAACTTCATCACCGCCCGGGCCGCCGCCAAGCGGATGGCGGCCCAGGGCGGCGGCGTCATCATCGCGCTGAACAGCGGGTCGTCGCACGGCAGCCCGATGATGGGCAGCACCGGGCCGACCGACGCGGCGATCGACACCTTTGTGCGCAACCTGGCCCAGGAGGTCGGGCCGCAGGGCGTGCGGGTGCTCGGAGTGTGGGTGGCCGGCATCCCGGAGACGCTGACCGTGGAGAAGCTGTCGGCGGTCAACCCGGCGATCGACGCGGCCGCGGTTGAGGGCATCCTGGCCGGCCTGGCCCAGATGCGGATGCTGCGCCGCTCGCCGCGCCTGCCGGAGATCGCCGAGACGATCGCGTTCCTGGCCTCGCCGCACGCCGCCGGGATGACCGGCACCTTCGTGAACGTGACGGGAATGTTCACCATTTGACCGTTTTGGTCGGGGCCCTATCGGCTCTTGACCCGACCTACCGATCGCGCCCGCGGTGGACGGGGCGATACCGTTCGGCCATGAACGGGCGCCCGTCACGGTCCTTCGACCGGATCGCCGACCGCTACGACAACTCGCGGGGCGGGGCCGAGCGGGGCGTGGTCCTCGCCGCCGACCTTCTGCCGTGGCTCCTGCCGGGCACGGTCCTGGAGGTCGGCGTCGGCACCGGCGTCGTCTCCGCCGCGCTTCGGGCGCTCGGCGTCACCGTCTTCGGCGCCGACCTCTCCGCCGGGATGCTCCGCCACGCGCGGGAGCGGCTCGGGCCGTCGGTCGTGCAGGCCGACGCGACGGCCCTGCCGTTCGCGACCGGCTCGGTCGGCAACGTCGTCTTCGTGACCTCGCTGCACGCCATCGGCGACGTCTACGGCGCGGTCGCCGAGGCCGCCCGGGTCGTCCGGCCCGGCGGGCGGGTGATCGCGGTGCACGGCATCCCCCGCCGCCTGCCGGACGACGACGACCTGACCGCGGCGGTGGCCCCGCTCAACCCGCTGCGCGACGACCGGCCGGACTCGGCACCGACCCTCGACGGCGCCGCGGCCGCCGCCGACCTGCGCCCGGCCGGCGTGTCCTGGGTGGCCTCGACGGCGTTCGCGGAGTCCCCGAACGAGTTCGCCAAAAGCATCGAAGAGCGGCTCTGGTCGTACCTCTGGAACGTCGACGACACCGTCTGGCACGACGTCGTCGTCCCGGTGGTCGCCCGGCTGCGCGCCCTGCCCGACCCGGACCGGCCGCGCACGTACCGCCTCTCCCCACGATTGGTCGCCTATTCGGCGTGACAAGGGTGCGCCGTCAGCGCACGTCCCACAGCCAGACGTCCGTGACGTGGCGTCCGGGGCCGTAGAGCTGGTCGACGGTCTGCCGGATGGCGTCGCTGTTGCCGTGCTGGTCGGCGAGCACGATCGTGGTCGCCTTCCAGTACCGCGCGTCGGCCCGGGCCTGCTCCTGCTGCTCCGGGGACACCTGGGGCACGGCGCCGTCGTTGGCGACGCCGGCGAGCAGGTCCATGGTCGCCGGCTGGGCGGGGCCGAACATGGCCTTGCGCTCCGGGTTGTTCGGGTCGGGGGCGAGGAAGTACCCGCCGGCGATGCTGAAGTCGAGGTTCGCGGACGTCGCGTACCGCATCGCGTCGATGCTCTCCCACCAGCCGCCCGGCACCACGACCACGGTCCCGCCCTTCGGGATGTGGTCCTTCCACTCGCCGGTGGTGAAGAACGCCGGGATCGTGGAGCGCTCGTCGGCCGGCTGCGGGGTCGGCACAAGCGGCACCAGGGCCACGGCGAGCGCCACGGCCCACAGGATCGGCGCCGTCGGCGACGGCTTCTTCCCGGGTTCCGCGGTCGGCTCCCCGGTCGGCTCCCCGGTCGCTTCCTCGGTCGCCGCGGCGGCCGCGGCGGGCTGGACCACCAGGCGGTCGGCGATCAGCGCGATGATCACTCCGACCACCGGCGTCACGACCAGCGCCAGCCGCGTCGGCACGACCGAGTCGAACAGCGGCAGCTTGTGCACCCACTCCCAGGGCCCGTGCCACGAGGTCTCCTCGCCGCGGTACTTCACCACGATGCCGAGGGACAGCACGGCGAAGACGATCCCGGTGGCATACAGCGCCCGGGCGGCCCGGTGCCGGATCAGCACCACCAGCCCGGCGGCCAGCAGGCCCATGAGCGGCCAGCCGAAGAAGCTGTTCTCCTCCGTGGCCCCGCCCATGTTCTCGATCCGGGTCACGTCGCCGACGATCGACCGCCGGCTGAACTCGGTGAACGAGGCCAGGTCGGTGTTGATCTTCAGCACGAAGTCGGGCAGCCCGTGGTACGCCTGCGGCCCGAAGAACTGGTGGTAGAGCGGGTAGGCCAGCAGCACGCCGGCGGTGACGGCGGTGACCCCGAGCGCCGGCAGCGCCGCGCGGGCGGCCGGGAGGATCTCCCGCGGGTGCAGGTAGACCAGCAGGAACACGCCCAGGGCGCAGGCGGTGAGGAACAGGATCTCCTCGTTGATGAAGCACTGGTAGACCACGAGCGCGGCGAGCACCAGGCCGCGGCGGACCGGCGAGCCGTCGCGGAGGCGGAAGACGGCCCAGACGATGAACGGGATGAGGTACTGGCCGGCGATGTTGGGGTGGCCGGTGATCTGGGAGATCATCGCGGGCGCGAAGCCGCAGAACAGGCCGCCGAGGTACGCCGCACCCTTCGAGCGCACCACCACGCGGGAGAGGAAGATGTACCACCCGGCGGCGGTGCCGGCCAGGGCCAGGGTGCACACGAGCGCGAACGTGACGCCCGCGCCGAACAGCAGCGTGATCGGGCTGAGCGGGAGCGCGAGCCCCAGGATCGAGGTGTTGGCCATGAGGTTGACGCCGAGCGGGGAGTTCAGCTCGTCGGTGAAGATCGGCGACTCGCCGTGGGTCACGACGCGGGCCGCGTGCGTGAGTACCCACTCGAAGAAGGTCTGGTCCTGGGTGTTGTCGGTGAGCATCCTGGTGCTGGGGTTGCCCCAGAGGTGCTGCAGGACGACAACGGCGAACAGGACGTAGCTCGCCACCACCCCAAGATCGCGGATCTTTCCGCCTGTTTTCACGCTGACACCATAGAGGGCCGCAGGCCGCAGGGGGCGACCCTGGTGCACAACCATCGATGGATATAAACTACGCCGACCTGCGGCTAGCATGATCGCGCAGGCATTTCCCCAAGCGACCACCGAGGAGCAGGCGTGCGAAACACGGAGCGCCCTCCGACCGCCGGGATTCTGGGCGATCAGCTCGTGCAGTCCGAGGTCCTCGAGGGCCTGGCGATGGCCAAGAACCACCGGAAGTGGTTCGTCGCGTTCGCCACTCCGTACCTGGGCGACCACCCGATCGAGGTCAGCGCCGGGCTCGGTGACTACGCTGCGGAGTGGCTGGAGCACGCGCCGCGCATGACGCTGACCGAGGCCGACGCGGGCCGCATCCTGGCGCTCAAGGAGCGGTTCTCCGCCAACCGGGACGTCACGGTCCGCGAGCTCATGCTGCCGAGCGACGACGCCGCCGACCACAGCGCCGCGGTCTCGTACAACGTGCTGGAGCACATCGAGGACGACATCGGCGCGCTGCGCACGATGCGGGCGATGGTCCGGCCGGGCGGCTACGTGGTGATCGTGGTGCCGGCGTTCCCGTTCGCGATGGGCCCGGCCGACATCGCCACCGGCCACGTCCGCCGCTACACCCGCAAGACGATGCGGGCCGCGCTGCTCGCCGCCGACCTGCGGATCGAGCGGCTGCACTACGCCAACTCGCTGGGCCTCATCGGCTACTACGTGTCCACCTGCCTGCTGCGGCAGCTGCCGGGCCCCGGGCCGATGGTGAAGTTCTACGACACCACCGTCGCCCCGGTGACCCGGCTCATGGAGCGCGTCGTGCGCCCGCCGTTCGGGCAGTCGGTCGTCGCGATCGCCCGCCGCCCGGACTGATGCCCGGACTGATGCCCGGCCCTACGTCAGCCTGAAGTAGTCCAGGTTGAAGCCGCCGGTCTCGCAGTACACCGTGACGATCTGATCCCCGGCGGCCAGCGTCACCGGGACGTGCACGGAGCCGTAGCTGCCCCACCCGCCGGTGTCCGGCACCGACGCGGTGGCCAGGACCGCGCCCGCGGCGTCGCGGAAGGACACGGCGTCGGGCACGACGGCACCGGTCCCGGTGGCCACCCGCAGCTCCAGGTCGTACGTGCCGGCCTGGGCCACGTCGACGCGGTACTGCAGCCAGTTCCCCGGCGCGGTCCAGCCGACGTTCTTGCCGCCGCTGGCGCTCGCGTTGTTCTCGATGAAGTTGGCCCCGCCGTCGGTCCAGCCGTGCTGGGCGGTGTACGCCTCGGCCTCGACGACCGCGCCGACCGGCGCCCCGTGCGGCCGGACGGTCACGTGGACCGTGACCCGGTCGCTGGCCACGCCATCGGTCACTGTGAACGTCAGGTCCTGGGTGCCGGCGACCGTGGGCCGCAGGGTGACCACGCCGGTCGTCCCGTCGAGGCTCACTCCGCCGGGCAGGTCGGTGGCGTAGTAGGCGAGCCGGTCGCGGTCCCGGTCGGTGGCGGTGAGCCGCACCTGGGTGGTGCCGTACTGGTCGGCGACCACGTCGCCCACCGGCGCGAACGTTGGCGCGTGGTTGCCGTGGGCCCGCGGGAGGTCCGGCGTCCAGCGCAGGGTCGCGTAGGAGCGGGCCGGGACCGTGGCGACGAACGACTCGCCGGCGACCGTGACCCGCACCCGGGCCGCGGTGTCCCGGGCGTTGCCGACGACGGCGACGAAGTGCCCGTCGCGGTCGCGGAATGCCACGTTGCTCACGCCGTCACTGGTCGCGCTGGACTGCAGGCGGGTGTAGGACGGGTCGAGGTACCGCGCGAACTGCCCCATGGCGTAGAGCTCGTCGCGGACGGTGTACGTGCGGGCGGCCGTGTCGACCTTCACGAGGCGGTTCGGCCACTTCGTGGTCGCCGCGACCTGGTCCCAGTCGACGTTGTTGTCCCGCGCGGGCGTCCAGTGCAGCGTGCCGCCGTCCTGGTCGGTGGCCTGCGCCCACATGACGTACGAGCTGGCGTCGAGCCGGAAGTAGCTCAGGATCGTCGCCGGGTCGAGGTCGCTCGTCTCGGTCATGTGCACCGGCTTGCCGGTCTGCTCGTAGGCGTCGCGCATGACCGTCGGGTCGCCCCAGTACGGGTGGAAGGCGATCGCGTCGGCCGCCCGCCGGGCCGCCGGGTCGTCGAGGACCCGGTAGTAGTTCTTGGTCTCGGTGCTGTTCGGGTCGCGCCAGTCCCAGAAGTTGAAGTCGTGGATGTACAGGTCGACCTGGGACAGCCGGCGCTTGATCGCGACGGCGAGCCGCTGCTGCTGGGCGACGGAGATGTCCATGGCGGGGTAGACGACGTCCATGCCCGGCTCGTTGAGCAGCGTCAGGGCGTCGACCCGGATGCCGTGGCGGGCGTAGGCCTCGACGTACTTGGCGTAGTAGCGGGCGAAGACGTCGACGCACTCGTCGCGCAGCTTGCCGACCTGGTAGTGGTCGGTCGTGCTGCCCGGCTTGAGGGCGACCTCGCCGAGGAACTTGTTGTTGGTCTTCATCCAGGCCGGGGCGCTCCAGGCCGAGGCGAAGAAGGTGGCCTTCGGGTTGTACTTCTGGATCAGCTTGACCGTGTCGACGATGTGCAGGTCGATGTCGCGCTGGATCGAGAAGTACCGCAGGTCCCAGTCCTCGGCGACGCCGGCGGGCAGGTCGTCGTAGGACCAGAACGGCAGGTGCTCGATCAGGTCCGGGCTGCCGATGGTGAGCCGGAACCGGTCCAGGCCGGCGCCCGTGCGCGGGTCGACGAGCAGCCGGATCGCGTCCTCACGCTGGGCGGGCGTGAGCTTCCAGAGGTTCGACACGCTGGTCTCGTCGATGGAGAAGCCGATCCCGCTGTACCGCTGGCGGGCCTGGCTCGGGTCGATGACGACCGTCGCGTCCGACGGGCCGTCCTTGGTGATGCCGGTCAGCGGCTGCCAGTGCTGGCCGGCGGCGGAGTAGGTGGCACTGACGGCGGGGGCGGGCCGGGGTCCGCCGGCCGATGCCGGTGCCTGGGCTGCGAGCAGGGTCGTTGTGACGGCTAGCGCCACGGTCAGGGTTCGCCTCACGGCGCCTCCTCGGGTGCGGGGCTGGGCGGTGGGACCCGGGGACATCGTTCTTTATACACGCGTCAATATAAGTCGTGAACAAAGTCGTATGATCAGTCCCGTGGAGCGCATCCTGGAGCGCGTCGTGGTCCCGTTCGCCGGCCGTACCGGCGGTGCGGGCGGGTTGACCTGGGGCCAGCAGCAGGTCTGGTCGGCGATGCGGGAGATCGGCTCGTCACTGCCGATCGGCGGGGTCGTGCCGGTGGTCGACGGGCGCACGGTCGAGGACTTCGCGGCCGAGCTGCGCTACCACACGCTTCGCCACCCGTCGATACGCACCCACCTGCGCCCCTCCCCCGGCGGCGGCTGGACGCAGGAGACCTTCGGCGCCGGGGAGGCGGTGCTGCACGTCCTCGAGGCGCCCGACGACCCCGCGGCGGCCGCCGCGGGGCTGGCCGACCGCTGGCGGGACGAGCCGTTCGACCACGAGCGCGAGTGGTGGCTGCGGATGGGCGTGGTCTGCCGCTCCGGCGCCCCGACCCACGTCGTCGCCATCATGTCGCACCTGGCGGCGGACCTCGGCGGGGTACAGGTGATGATGCGGGACCTGGAAACCCGGGCCGAGGGGCCGGTGGTGTCGCCGATCGAGGTGTGGGAGCGCCAGCAGGAGCCGTCCGCCCGGCGGCACACCGCGGCGGCGATGCGGCACTGGGAGACGCACCTGCGGGCCGTCCCCGCGCGCCGCCTCCCGCCGCCGGTCGACCGGGGCGAGCCGCGCTACCTGCGGCTGGTCCGGCCGTCCCCGGCGCTGTACCGCGGCGCCTCCGCGATGGCCGCCCGGCTCGCCGCCGACCCGGCGTGGGTGCTGCTGGCGGCGTTCGCGGCCGCGTGGGACGGCGTGGCCGGCGGGCCGCTCGTGGCCGAGGCGATCATCGGCAACCGGTTCCGGCCCGGGCTGGCCGACGTCGTGTCGCCGATGACCCAGAACGGCCTGATCGTGCTCGACGCTGCCGCCCGGGATCCGCAGGACCTCGTCGCCCGGGCCCGGACGGCGTCGATGAGCGCCTCCAAGCACGCCTACTACGACCCCGCCGCCCGGCTCGACCTCCTCGCCCGCCTCCCGGTCGAGCTGGGCGTCTTCTACAACGACCGGCGCACGGGCGCGGCCGTGGCGGACGCGCCGCACACGGTCACCCGGGAGCCGATGCGCTTCTTCAACGAGAAGCTCATGGTCAACCTCGACGACACCGGCGTCGTCGTGGAGTTCGACACCCGGCACATCGCCGAGGCCGACGTCCTGCGCATGCTGACCGCGATGGAGGCGTTCGTCCTCAGCACTCGATGACGGTCACCGCGAGCCCGCCGCGCGCCGTCTCCTTGTACTTCGTCGACATGTCCCGCCCGGTCTCGCGCATGGTCCTGATCGCCTTGTCGAGCGTGACCTTGTGTTCGCCGGTACCGTTGCGGGCCAGGCGGGCGGCGTTGATCGCCTTCACGCTCGCGATGGCGTTGCGCTCGATGCAGGGGATCTGCACGAGGCCGCCCACCGGGTCGCAGGTCAGGCCCAGGTTGTGCTCCAGGCCGATCTCGGCCGCGTTCTCCACCTGCTCGGGTGTGCCGCCGAGCACCTCGCACAGGCCGGCCGCGGCCATCGCGCACGCCGAGCCGACCTCGCCCTGGCAGCCGACCTCGGCGCCGGAGATCGACGCGCCGCCCTTGATGAGGATGCCCACCGCCGCGGCCGTGAGCAGGAACCGCTCGACGCCGTCGGCCGACGCCCCGGGCACGAACCGCGTGTAGTAGTGCAGCACCGCCGGGATGATGCCGGCCGCGCCGTTGGTCGGCGCCGTGACGATCCGGCCGCCGGCCGCGTTCTCCTCGTTGACCGCCAGGGCGAACAGGTTCACCCAGTCCATGACCCGCAGCGGGTCGGGGTTCTCGGCGTCGGCCTTGAGGTCGCGGTACAGCGCGGGCGCCCGGCGCGGCACCCGCAGGCCGCCCGGCAGGACACCCTCGCGGTGGCAGCCCCGCTCGACGCAGGCCTGCATGACGGCCCACAGCTCGCCCAGGCCCGCGCTGATCTCCGCGTCGGTCCGCCAGGCCCGCTCGTTGACCCGCATCACCCCGCTGACCGGCAGCCCGGTCTCCCGGCAGGCGCTGAGCAGCTCGGCGCCGGTGCCGAACGGGTGCGGCAGCTCGGTCGTGTCGGGCACGATCCCGGAGGGCCCGGTGACGAACCCGCCACCCACGGAGAAGTACGTGCGCTCGGCGACCAGCTCCCCCGCCGGGCCCCAGGCCCGGAAGATCATCCCGTTGGGGTGCTCCGGCAGCGACCGCCGCCGGTGCAGCACGAGGTCGTCGTCCTGGTCGAACGGCACGAGCTGCCCACTCGGCAGCCGCAGCTGCCCGGTGACCCACTCGGCGTCGACGTCGACCGTCGCGGGGTCCTCCCCCTGCAGCCCGAGGATGACGGCCTTGGCCGACCCGTGCCCGTGCCCGGTGGCCCCGAGCGACCCGAAGAGCTCGGCCTTGATCCGCGCGACGGGCCGGTCGAGCTGCCGCGCGAACATGGCCGCGGCGCGCATCGGCCCGACGGTGTGGGACGAGGAGGGCCCGATGCCCACGCTGTACAGATCGAACACGCTCAACGCCATGCGGAGGCTCCTTCGCCCGGGCCTCCCCGCTCTGTCATGGTTGCCTGAGAGCTTCACCGCCCTGTGCCGGGGGCGGCTTGCACCTTGGGCGCAGGGCGCGGATGCCCTGACTTTCCAGAGTCGCCTGACCGCGGCGGTACGGTTGCCTGAGAGATTCCCGGGGAGGGGATGTTGCTCCTTCGGCGCCCCGCAGGTGCCGGGATCTCTCCCGCCACGGCTCGAACGGCGCGATATGCGGTTGTCGCAGGCGAGGCTAGGACCCCCGCCCTTCGCCAGTCAAGCTACCCGTTCGCCGCGGTTCCTACCCGATCGCCAGGCCCCCGGTTTTCCTACCACGTCCCTCAGGTGGTGCCGTGGGTGCTGTCGGTGCCGTGCAAGGGGCAGTCCGAGTCGTCCGAGCCGGTCGCGCAGGTGCAGCGGCCGTGCAGCGGGCACCAGCGGGCCGCGGCGTCGGTGCATGTCGGGAAGGCCGGGCTCCTCGGGCGGGCCGGGTCGCCGAGGAAGACCAGGGCGCCGAGCAGGAAGCCGGCGACCAGGGCCAGCATGTGGGTCGTCGCCAGGCCGGCGAAGGTGTCGAACATGCGCGGCCGTCCCTCGATCTCGCGCGTGTCCCTCGATCGTCGCGCGGCCGCGCAAGTCGCGCTGCCCCGGGGAACGGGCGGCGGCGGAACGCGGGCCGGCCGCCCCGGGTACAGGAGAACCCGGAGCGGCCGGCAGGAGCGGAGGAGCTATGGGGTCACGAACACGAACTGGGAGCCCGGTTCCTTCACCACGTCGCCCTGTGCGGAGTTGGTGACCTGGACGTTGGTCAGGGTCGCCTGGCCGCGGGCGCCGCTCATGGCGAGGATCCCGGAGCCGTTGTTGGACTTGTCGATCTTCACGTTGGTGATCTGGGCGGTCATCGTTCCGCCGCCGGTCTTGAACTGGATGCCGTCGTAGGTCGAGTCGGAGATGTCGGTGTCGCGGATGATCACGCCCGGGATGTCCTTGCCCTGGGCGAACAGGGTGATCGCGCCGAACTCCTGCTGCTCACCCCAGAAGACGCCGCCGCAGCGGTACAGGCCGTTGTTGGCGATCGTCGTCGTGCCCGAGAAGGCCAGCGGGTTGTGGTCCGTGGCCAGCATGATGCCCGGGTAGTTCATGGTGTCGGAGATCAGGTTGTTCTCGATCCCGTTGCCGTAGCCGCCGTAGATGGCGATGCCGTTGGCGCGCCAGGGCAGCTGCACCGTGTTGTTCGTGAAGTGGTTGTCGTGGCCGATGTCGACGGCCTGGTCCTTCACGAACGGGTTGGCCCACACCGCGAGCGAGTCGTCGCCGGTGGTGCGGAACGAGGAGTTGAACACCTTCGAGTTGCGGGTGCCGTTGGAGAAGTTGATGCCGTCGGCGAAGGTGTCGCGGATGCGCATGCCGCTGAACTCCAGGTTGTCGCCCGGGTTCCAGTAGGCCGGCGTGTCCGAGTAGTCGCGGCCGACCCAGGCGCCGACGTTGACGTGCTCGATCCACACGTTGCTGATCTTCGTGTTCTTGCCGAACCGGCCGTTGAGGCCGTGGCCGCGGTTGGCCCGGTTCTTGGTGGCGCCGAAGATCGCCAGGTCGGAGATCTGGGCGTTGTCCTCGATCTCGAAGCCGACGTTGCCCTCGTGCGGGTGGTTGATGTTGCCGGTGACGTTCTGCGGCTCGGTGTCGGTGTACAGCTGCGTGTGCCACATGCCGGCGCCGCGGATCACGACGTTGCGGATGCCCAGCTGGTTGTACTGACCGCGGGTCGGGTCCGGCGTGAGGATCTTCTGCTCCTGCCGCCACTGGCCGGCCGGGATCCACACGCAGGAGATGACGCCGTTCTGGTCGTCGGTCACCGCGCGCTGGATCGCGGCGGTGTCGTCGAGCCCGTCGTTCGGCACCGCGCCGTAGGCCGTGATCGAGGTGCAGCCGGCGGGCTGGCTGAGCGCCGGCGCCACCTGCTCCAGGTCGATCAGGTCGAGGTAGTAGAACGACGCGGTGTCACCGGCGTCGCGCTGCAGCTTGAACCGCGTGCCCGCCGGGTACGAGGTGGGCAGCAGCGCGTGCGACTCGTCGAAGAGCCGCCGCGCGTTCGCCTGCGGCGAGTTCGACAGCGACTCGGTGTCGTCGGTCGTGCCGTACAGCCAGCTGAACTTCGACGACAGCGTGAGCTTCTGGACGAAGACGTCGTTGGCGTACAGGCTGATCGTGTAGTCCTGGCCGCCGCCGCTCGCCGAGTCGGGCACCGAGTTGCGCACGACGATCGAGTTGGCCTGGTTCGTCGAGGTGATCTGGACGTACTGCCCCTGCGATGTGAGGCGCACCGACGCCCGGCCCGAGGACTCGGTACCGAAGTTGGTGTGCCCGAACGTGCGCAGCGCGTCGGCGGTGACGAGCTGGCCCGTGTAGGTGCCGGCCTCCGCCTCGTAGGAGGTGTACGGCACCGCGGCGCCGCGCCCGACGACGATCGACTGCGACATCGAGTTGTTCGTCTCGCTGGTCTCCGCCACGACGTTGGTGGCGTCGGCCGTGGCGACGATCGTGGCCCCGCCCGCTACGGCGGTCCAGGTACCGCTGATCGCCACGTTGACCGTCGCGCCGGCGGCGATCGAGGGGGTGTTGGTGTTCAGCGTGGTGGTGCCGACCGTCACCCGGGTCACCGTGGTCACCCCGGAGGCGGTGGTGCCGCGGTTGTTGACCGCGACCGTGAACGACACCGCGGCGCCGGCGGCCGGGCTGGCCGGGTTCGACGTGATGCCGACGACCTGGAGGTCGGGGCCGGGCGCCTGGGCGACGACCAGCTGGGTCGGGGCGGTGAACGTGTTGTTGTCGTTGTTCTGCTCGACGACCGTGTTGGCCGGGTCGACCGTGGCCGCCGCCGTGTAGCTGCCCATCGGGCGCTGGCCGGCGTTGACCGTCACCGTCGTGGAGGCGCCGGCGGCGAGCGCGCCGACGTTGGCCGTGCCGGCCAGCTGGCCGCCGAGGGTCGCGTTGACCGTGGTGGCGGGGGATCCGGCGGTACCGCTGTTCTGCACCGTGGCCGACAGCGTGATCGCGCTGGTCTCGTCCGGCGACGCCGGCGCCCAGGTGAGGTTGGTGACCCTCAGGTCCGGGTTGGGCGCCATCGTGCCGAACACCTGCAGCTCGGCGACCTGGCCGCCGGGCGCGCCGGTGTTGCTGAAGATCTGCAGCTGCACGTCGGCGGTCCGGGCGGTGACCGGGATCGTGATCGTGTTCTGGTTGCCCGGGCTGAAGTTGTAGTCGGTCCGCGCGACGAGCGAGGTGTAGCCGGTCGCCGACTGCTCCCGCCCGAGCACCTGCATGGCCTGGGTACGCGCGCCCCACGCCGAGTCCGGGTTGAGCTTCACGACGACCGAGGTGATGTCCGCGTTGGCCCCGAGCTTCAGGGTCAGCGTCCCCGGGAAGCCGTTCGACTCCCAGTAGGTGCCGAGCTGGCCGTCGTTGGCGTTGGCCGCGGTGAACGTGAACACCGACGACGACGCCTCGATCGGCTTGCCGGGCGCCAGGTTGGAGCCCTGCGGCGGGTTGGTGCCGGTGCGGGTGACGGTGTTGCTCGGCGCCGACTCGTTGCCGGCGGCGTCACTGGCCCGCACGACGTACGCGACGGTCGCGGTGTCGGGCTGGCTGTCGGTGTAGGTCAGCACCCCGCCGGCGACGGTGGTGCGGGCGGTGCCGTTGGCGTAGACGGTGTAGCCGGTGACGCCGACGTTGTCGGTCGACGCCGTCCAGGTGAGCCGGATCTGGCCGGAGGCGGGCTGGGTGTACGCCAGGTTCCCCGGCGCCGACGGCGCCTCGGTGTCCTGGCCGGGGCCGCCGGGCCGGTTGACCGTGTTGCTGTTCGGCGACTCGTTGCCGACGGCGTCGCGGGCGCGCACGAAGTACGAGAGCGTCGCGGTCGTCGGCTGGCTCTCCGTGTAGACCAGCGTGTTGCCGGCCACGGTGGTGACGAAGGTGCCGTTGCGGTAGATCGCGTAGGCGGTCACGCCCACGTTGTCGGTCGACGCGGTCCAGGCGAGCCGGATCTGTCCGCTGCTCGGCTCGGTCAGCGTGAGGTTGCCGGGTGCGGTCGGCGCGCTGCCGTCGACGATGCCCGCCCCGTAGACCTCGAACTCGGCGAGCTGGGCGGCCGGTTGACCGGTGTTCGCCGTGACGTTGAGGCGGAGGTACCGCTGCATCGTCCCCGCGAAGTTGATGGTCACCGTGTTCCCGCTGGCCGGGTCGAACACGTAGCCGGTCGAGGCCACGATGTCGGTGAACGAGGTGCCGTTGGTGCTGCCCTGCACGGCAATGGTCTGCGTGCGGGTCGCCCAGGCGGCGGGCGGCGGCAGCTTCAGCACCACGCGGTTGACGCTCTGCGTGACGCCGAGGTCGACCTGCAGCCACTGCGGGAACGCGTTGTTCGCGCTCTCCCAGTAGCTGGACGCGTTGCCGTCGTTCGCGTTCGACGCCGGGTAGCCGCTGACGCTGCTGCTCGCGGTGAGCGTCTTGCCGGCGGCCAGGTTCGGCGTGGTGCTGCCGGCGCCGTAGATCTCCAGCTCGCTGAGCTGCGCGGCGGGCCAGCCGGTGTTGGCGGTGATGCTCGCCCGCACGTAGCGGACGCTGGCGGCGGTGAAGCCCACCGTGACCGCGTTGCCGGACGACGGGCTGAAGGCGCGGGTCGCCGAGGCCGACAGGTCGCTGAACGAGCTGCCGTTCGTGCTGCCCTGCACGGCGAGGGTCTGGTTGCGGGCACCCCAGCCGCCGGGCAGCTTCAGCACGACCTGGTCGATGCTCACGGCGGAGCCGAGGTCGACCTGGACCCACTGCGGGAACGCGTTGTTCGGGCTCTCCCAGTACGTGTCCGGGTTGCCGTCGTTGACGTTGCCGGCGGTGTAGACGCCGTTCGTGCCGCTGGCCGTGGCGGGCCGGCCGAGCGCGAGGTTGGGGCCGCCGGCCGCGAAGGCCGGGGGCGCGGACAGGCCGGCCACGATCAGGCCGGCGCCCAGGAAGCCGCTGAGCAGCCGCCAGACGAGTGGTCTGCGTTTCATCGAGTCCTCAGTTCGTGGGGAGCAGGGCAGCGTGCATCGCCCCTGGACCCACGGGATCGGTGCGGCGCGCCGCACCCGGCAGTGCCGATCAGGCCGATCGGCACGGCGGGGCGCGCTGGCGGCGAGGCGCGCGGCGGGGTGTGCACCCCGGGGTCAGGGTGTTCCGGTCGGGTTCCGGCAGGCCGTTGGCGGTGAGCCTGCCGTCAACTTGCACTCCGTTGCGCAGGATTTCTGCGATCCCCTGCCAACTTCTTGCAAGCTTGGTGTTCAAGGTTGCAGATGTATCGTGGTTCGTCAACGGGTGCGCCGCTCGTACCGATGGAACACCCAGGTCAGCGCGGTGAGCGCGATTGCGAAGACGGGCAGCCAGGGCAGGCGGTGCAGGACCCAGGCGCCGTCCGGTGCGTCGAGCAGCCCGGCGGGGCGGCCGGCGGCGAGGGCGGCGAACGTGACGAGCAGCAGCGCCGGCTGGTGCCACAGGAAGATGGACAGCGCGTGGCGGTTCAGCGTGCCGGTGACCGCGGCCGTCGCCGGCGTGTGTCGCAGGCGGTCGCGCAGCATGAGGTACATCCCGATCTGGAGCATGACGAGGGACATCGCGGCGAGGGACGGGGGGTCCAGGTTGGAGAAGCGGTCCCCGGGCACGCCGACCGCGCTGGGCGGGTAGCCGGCGACGGTCAGCAGCAGGGCGCCGCCCGCCAGGCCGGAGACGGCCAGCAGCGGCCCGTGCCGCGGGCTCAGGCGTTCCTGGGCGAGGGCGATGCCGAGCAGATACGGCACCGACCACGCTACGGGGACCATTGTGAGGCGCCACCACTCGGGCAGGCCGTCCTCCCGGAACGCGTCGGTGAGCACTACGAACAGCAGCGGCAGCAGTACCGCCGGCGCGCCCGCTGTGCGGACGAGGCGCTTGAGGGCCGGGGCGGCGGCGGTGAGGACCAGGTAGGCGGCGAGGAACCACAGCGGGTGGGTGACCAGGGACTCGACGACGTGCGTCGTGGTGTCCGGGGCGCCGGCGGCCTTGAGGATGCCCAGGGCGGGCAGCCAGACGGCGGCGAGGATCAGCACCGGCACGAGCAGGCGCCGCTGCTTCCGGGGCTTTCCGGAGCTCGTTTTTCGGCGGGTCGCCGCGAAACCGCTCGCGAAGAAGAACAGGCCGAGGGTCTGGAACAGCCAGCTCGCCGGGGCGAGATACGGCGCGTGCTGCAGCGGGCTCTCGCCGTGCAGGGCCGAGGTGTCGTACGGGTCGCTGACCACGGCCGACACCAGCCAGTGGCCGAGGACCACGCCGGCGACGGCGACGGCTCGCAGCGCGTCCACGCTCGTGTCCCGGTTCATCGCTGATCTCCTCCGTGCCTGGCGATGTGGGCGATGGCCTCCTGGGCGTCGGTGCCGGGTGCCAGGTAGTGGTCGTGGTCCTGGACGGTCGCGGCCGGGATCAGGCGGGCGCCGAACGCGGGGTCGACCGGCCGGCGGCCGTGGCCGAGGCCGCCGATGCGGACTCCGGGGACGAACCGCATCGGGTCGTGCGGGGACAGTGCCGCCCACACCCGGGCCGTGGTGCCCAGGCCGCGCACGGTGGCGGCGCCCATGCCGGGGCAGCCGAACACGACGAGGTCGGTCACGGCCGATGGCAGGCGTCTCGCGGCGAGGCCGATGACGGTGCCGCCGTAGCTGTGACCGAGGAGCGCGACCGTCGCTCGCGGATGGGCGGTGGTGAGGGCGCCGATGAACCGTTCCAGGGCGGCGGCGCCCGCGTGAGCCAGGTCCTCGCGGAACGCGGACACGTCGATGCCTGCAGGCGTGTCGTAGCCGAGCCAGGCGATGACGGCGATGCTCGTTGCCTTCTGCAGGTCGCTGGCCTGGCGGGACGGCGAGCGGTGGGGGCGGCTCGCCACGCCGCGCCAGAAGTTGTCGGCGCGGTTGCCGGCGCCGGGCACCAGCACCGCGATCCGCCGGGCGGTGTCCAGGTCGCCGAACACCTCGGCGACCCGTCCCCGGCCCCGCAGGTCGAACAGCAGGAACTGCCCGTCGCGCCCCGCGTACGGCGGCCCGGCCGCGTCCATCGCCGCCTTGTTCGCCGCGTACGACCGTTCGTCGATCCGTTCCGCCGGAGGCACCGCGTCGGCCGGCGCCAGCAGCGTTCCCGCGGCGGGCACCAGCGCGACGGTGAGGGCGGTCAGCACGGCACGTCGTCTCATGCGCCCCACCGTCCCGATTCCGGACATCCGGCACATCGGGCCGTGGACCGTAGCCCACGGACGTCCGCCCGTGGTCGTACGCCCGTGGTCCGACGCGGCGGGCCAGGCGGCTGGCTAGCATCGGCGCATGGGCTTCTGGCGGGCGGTGGTGGCGTGGACGGGCCTGGTGCTGTCACCGCTGCTGTTCTTCGGCTGGAGCATGACCGGAGACCCGGCACACTGGCCGTTCGGCCTGCGGTTCATCGTCCCGATCGCGGCCCTGGCCGCACTGACCGGCGTGCTGCGGCGCCGCCCGTTCGTGGCGCTGGGCATGCTGCTGCTCATCACCGCGGCGTTCGAGGTGACGTTCCACCCGAACGACGCCGAGCAGTTCGCCCTGCACAGCGACGTGCGCACGATCCAGACGGTGGCCCTCGACGTGGCCGTCGGCTACATCGCGGCAACCCGCCGCCGCTGGGTCTCCATCACCACGGCGGTGCTCGTGCTGTGCGCACAGTGGGCGACGGCGGCGGGCTTCCCGCTGAGCCCCAACGACCTCAACGACCTCACCGTCCAGGACGCCCTGGCCATGCTGGCGGCATGGTTCATCGGCAACTCGGTCCGCCAGCGCCGGGTCTTCGCCGAGGCCCGCCTGGCCGAGACGGCCCGCGAGGCGGCTCAGGCCGAACGCCTGCGCATCGCCCGCGAGCTGCACGACCTGATCGCCCACAGCATCGGCGTCATCGCCATGCAGGCCGGCATGGGCCGCAGGGTGATCGACACCCAACCGTCCGAGGCCCGCCAGGCCCTGGCCGTGATCGAGGAAACGGGCCGCGAGACGCTGGCGGCTTTACGCCGCACACTCGGCACCCTCCGCCGCACCGACCCGGATGCGGAGGGCGTCCCGCTGGCCCCGTCGAGCGGCCTGGCCGGCCTAACACAGCTGGCCGAACGTTCGCGGGCCGGCGGCCTGCACATCGGGCTGCACACCGAGGTTCCGGCGGCACTACCCGCGGACCTGGACCTGGCCGCGTACCGGATCGTCCAGGAGTCCCTGACCAACGTGACCCGCCACGCCCACGCCACCCGCTGCGACGTGCGTGTGACCACGGAGGCCGACTCGCTACGGATCGAGGTGACCGACAACGGCCGAGGCGGCCCGATCGGTGCGGGCGGCCACGGCGTCGCCGGCATGCGCGAGCGGGTCGGGCTGCTGGGCGGCGAGTTCACGGCCGGCCCGCGCCCGGACGGAGGCTTCCGCGTGGCCGCCACGATCCCCCTCCCAGCCCCCGCTCCCGCTCCCGTTGCCGCGCCCTCCACCGCCGGGGGTTCGCGGTGAGCACCCGGGTCGTGCTGGTTGACGATCAGCCACTCATCCGCAGTGCGCTGCGGGTGCTCATCGCCGACGCCGAGGATCTTGTCGTCGTCGGGGAGGCCGGAACCGGGGACGAGGCCGTCGCCCTGGTGGCGCGTGAGGCGCCCGACGTTGTGGTGATGGATATCCGGATGCCGGGGATGGACGGGATCGAGGCCACGCGGCGGATCGTCGCCAGCGGGGCCGCGGCCCGGGTGCTGGTGCTGACGACCTTCGATGACGACGAGTATGTCTACGGGGCGCTCCGGGCCGGGGCGAGCGGGTTCGTCGTCAAGGACATGGCGCTCGACGACATCCTCGGCGCCGTCCGCGTGGTCGCGGGCGGGGACGCGATCGTCGCGCCCCGCGTGACACGGCTGCTCGTCTCGCACTTCGTGAGCGACGAGCCCGCCACCGCACCACGGCGGGTGCTCGACCAGATCACGGAGCGGGAGCGGGAGGTGCTCACGCTCATCGGGCAGGGCCGGTCCAACCATGAGATCGCCGATGACCTCCACATCACGGTCGCCACCGTGAAGGCGCACGTCGCGCGGCTGCTCACCAAGCTCGACGCGCGGGACCGGGTGCAGCTGGTGATCATCGCGTTCGAGGCCCGGCTGGTCGTGGTATGAGCACGCCCCGGGACCGCGATCGGCGTGGTTGGATCTCTTCCGTGATACCTAAGCTCGTCCAGCCGCCCAAGGCGCGGGCCGGGGACCGGATCGCCGTGCTCTCGCCCTCGGCCGCCGTCGCCGGGGCCTTCCCCGCCGTGCACGAGCAGGCCATGCGGCGCCTCGCCGAGGTCACCGGGCTGGTGCCCGTCGAGTTTCCCACCACGCGGCGGGTCGGGGCGAGCGCCGCCGCCCGGGCCGCCGACGTCAACGCCGCGTTCGCCGACCCGAGCATCCGGGGCATCCTGGCCGTCGCCGGCGGGGAGGACCAGATCACCGTCGTCCCCCACCTCGACGCCGGCCTGGCCCGGGCCGATCCCAAGCCCTTCCTCGGTACCAGTGACAACACCAACCTGCACCAGTGGCTCTGGGCCAACGGGATCGCGAGCTTCTACGGCGGGTCGACCCAGGTGCACCTCGGGCCCGGACCGCGGGTCGACGACGTCCACGTCCGGTCGCTGCGGGCCGCGCTGCTGACCGGCGAGCGGCTCGAGATCACCGACCCCGGCGAGTCGGAGGACATCGGGGTCGACTGGGCCGACCCGCAGGCCCTGGAGTGCTTCGGGGAGCGCGAGGCCACCGAGCCGTGGAGCTGGCACGGGCCGGCCCGGGTCGTGAACGGGGACGCCTGGGGCGGGTGCCTCGAAGTGATCCAGTGGGTCCTCACCGCGGGGCGGTTCCCGTTCCCGCCGCAGGCGCTGGACGGCGGCGTGCTCATCATCGAGACGTCGGAGAAGCTGCTCCCCGCGCGCGAGGTGGGCTGGATCGTCCGCGCGCTCGGGGAGCGCGGCCTGCTCGCCGCCGCCGGCGCGGTGCTGGTGGCGCGTCCGCCCGTCTCGGACCACACACGGCGGCCGGACGCCGCTGAGCGGGCGCGCCTCCGGCGAGCGCAGCGGGACGTCGTGGTCGAACTGGTCGGACGGTACAACCCGGAGGCCGTCGTCTGTGTCGGCGTGCCGTTCGGCCACACCCGGCCGCAGTGGATCCTGCCGCACGGCGGCAGCATCACGGTTGACGGAACCCAGCGGCGGGTCTTCGCCGACTACGGGTCGGATTTGATGCATCAGGAATGATGTATCAGCGCCACCCGACCAGGCGCCCTTCTAGCGTGACGGGCCGTCTGCCTCCGCGGCGACGATCGCCGTGAACGCCTCGAGTGCTGCCGCATCACCGTATGGCCGCAGTACGTACGCCTCGGCCCAGCCGGCGGCGTCCGGATATCCGCTGGCGATGATGCGCTGCGCGGCGGCCTGGACGTCGTACGTCGTCCGGCGGAGTTCGACGGTCGGTCCGAGGATCGCCCAGTATGCACCGGGAGGGCCGTACGCCATGCCGACGCTGCCCGGGTTCACCACCCGTCGCTGGTTGACCAGACGATCGAACGGCATGTGCGTGTGCCCGCAGACGACGACCTGCTCGCTCACACCCCGCAGCGCCTGCTCCCATCGGTCGATGGGCGAGTCGACCAGGACGAACTCGTCGTCCCGCCGGGGCGTCGCATGGCAGAACAGGGTCGGGCCCAGGCCGTCGAGGTCGAGCGTGACGGTCATCGGCAGGGCCGTCATCAGGTCGCGGTGCCGCTGGCTGAGCAGCGGGACACACGCCGCCACGGTGTCGCCGGCCGGTCCGGGCGGCACCTCGCCGTCGAGGCCGGCGAGCAGTTCCCGTTCGCCGTTGCCGTGGACCCAGATCGCCGTGTCGCCCAGGCCGGCCAGGCGGTCCAGGGTCTGTGCGGGCATCGGGCCACCGGCGATGTCGCCCAGCAGGACGACGTGGTCCACCCCGCTGTCCTCGACCTCACGAAGGACGGCTTCCAGTGCCGGCAGGTTTCCATGGATGTCGGCAAGCACCGCAACTCGCATGCTCCCAGCCTCCGCCACGCACGTGGACCCCGTAGCCCCGCCGGCTGCGCCGCTAGCGAACAGCCGCGGCGGCGTCAGCAGTGCGTCAGCAGCGGGAGCCGGCGAAAGCCGTCGGTGCGGGGCCCGTGGACGGTGCTTCGGCCGCAGGTGCATCGGCGGCCAGGGCCTCGGTCGACGGAGCGGTGGAAGGCGGGGCCGCCGACTTCGGGGAGGCCGCCGTGGTCTTCGGGGCCACCGTCCCGCCGCCCGTGGCGCCCGGGCGTTGGACCGTGCCCGGGGTCAGCGTCACGCCCGAGAGTGTCGTGCGGCGGCCGGCCGAGTCGGTGACGCGGACCGTGAACGGGCCGGGGCCGGCGCCGTTCTGGGCGATCCAGTAGTTGTAGTCGGTGTGGCTCAGGGCCTTCCAGGCGCCGGACTGCTGCAGCTCCACGGTGGACGTCGGGTTGCCCACGTTGTCCAGCCGGAGCGCCAGCCAGTAGCGGGACGAGCCCTCCTTGACGCGGATGGTCATCGGGCCGGGCACCGGCGCGCTCGTGACCGGGGAGTAGGTCACCTTGATCACGCCCGCGTTCACGTCGCCGATCTTGGCGAACGCCTGCTTGCTCAGGTCGAGGTGGCCGGCCGCGCACTCCGGGCAGCGGTCGGTGACCTTCACCCGGACCGTGCCCTTCGGGCCCTTCACGTCGAGGTAGCCGCCGCAGGCGGCGCCGGCCTTGTACTCCGCGTTGCCCAGCGCCACGACGAGGGGGTTCGAGACCTGGTCGAACGAGCAGTTGCCGCCGCCGTCGGCCGCATAGTAGGTGGCCTGGCCCGCCGCCGCGGCCGCGCAGGCCGCGCCCGAGGACTGCGCGACCAGCGCGACGGTCGCCGTCGCGGCCACCACGGCGCCCGCGCCGGCGATCAGCCAGGTGCGCCGCAGGCGCCACCACGGCGTGGGTTCGACAGAGTCCAGCACGGCCCGGATCGTAGCGAAGGCGGCCGGCATCGCACGCCGCACCAAAGCAACGCTTAAGGTCGGGTTGAGAGTCGATAGGCCCCAACCGGATCAGTTAGGCTCGCTCGCCTTACTTCCGGCCGGTGCCCGACGCCAGGATCGGCTGGTCGCGCCATGCCTCCAGGCTCGCCACGTTCTCCGGGGCGTTCTGGCAGATGACGTACCGCCGGGGCGTCATCGCCGCGTGCCGGCCGGGCAGGCGGGCGAGGCAGCGACGGTGCGCCTCGGCCGGGGTCGGCACGCCGCCGGCGACGTAGGCGACCAGCGGGTCGCCGGCCACGTCGGCGAAGACGCGGGAGACCCCCGGGGCGAGCGCCTCGTCCAGCAGGCACTGGACGTCGGCCAGGTCGACCCAGCAGTTGTCGACGAGCAGCCAGCCCGGCGGGCGCTCGATCGGCGCCAGGCCGGTCACGGCCACCGCGGCGGCGTGGCCGAGGTCGCCGTCCGCCGCCGCGACGAGCAGGCGCTCCAGGGCCAGCAGCAGGTCGCGGGCCTCGTCGGGGGTGACCCGGCCGGTGTCGCCGCTCCACACGCGGGCGACCAGCGCGCCCTCGACCCGCCCGAGGTCGAAGCGCAGCAGGATGTCGGTCGGCGGGAGGTCGGCCCATTCCAAGTGGGTTTCAGCGGCGGTACCGGCGTACGGCACGGGATCGAAGCCGCGCGTGTCGACGACGACGCTGTTGAACAGCGGCTCGAACGACGGCGCGACGCCCCGCTCGGACGCGACCCAGGCGGCGTGGTCGTGCTGGCGGTACACGTCATAGGCCCCGTGCAGGCCGGCCTGGAGCACGGCGCCGAAGCAGCGGCGCACGAGCTCGTCGAAGCCGGCGTCGCCGACCTCGACGGAGACGTAGGTCGACTGGGCGAGGGTCCCGACGTACCGCTGGAGGCTCGACTCGAAGCGGTTCGCCGAGAGCATCACGAACTGGCAGGTGCCGTAGCCGGTGCGGTGCGACAGCAGGGCGCTGAGCGCGGCGAGCACGATCGTGGGCCGGCTGACCTGGGTGCGGGCGGCGATCCGGTCGAGGGCGCGCGCGGCGATCTCCGACGTCATGCCGCAGGCGCCCGAGCCGGTGGCCCGGTGCACGCGGGGTTTGGCGTAGAGGTGGACCGGGGCGGCGGCGAGGTGGCGGCTCCAGTACCGCAGCGCCTGGTCGAGGCGGCGCCGCTTGCCCGGCTGACGCTCCACGGTGGCCCGGTCGAGCGGCTGCTGGCGCGCCTCGCCGAGGACCCGGGCCTTCGGCTCGCGGATCATCTCGGCGAACTCGTGGTCGAGCACCACCAGGGCCTGGAAGTCGACGGCCAGATGCGAGTAGACGGCGACCGCCGTGAGCACGATGCCGTGCCGGATCGCGACGGCCAGGCGTACCGGCGGATCCACCTTCACGTCGAGCGGCTCGGTGCGGGTCAGCTCCACGATCCGGGCGGCGACGCGCTCCACGGGCTCACCGTCGCCCGCCTCGTAGACGGCCATCTGCAGCTCGCCGGCGGTGAGCACCCGCTGCTCGCCCGGCTCCCCCGGCACGTACCGGCTGCGCAGGCCCTCGTGGCGGCACAGCAGCACGCCGAAGCACTCGGCGACGTCGGCGACGCGCGTCCCGGGCGGGATGCCGAAGACCTGGTCGAGCAGCGCGGCCGGGGCGCGCGGCGCATCGGCCAGCCACCTGGCGATGTTGAGCTGACCCACGGTCAGCGGACCGGTCGCGGCCCGCCAGCCCTGGAACCGCACGGGGACGGAGATCAGGCGGGTCAACGGGACGAGGGGCTGCTCGGTGGGTGACGGGACCGGCACACATCGATCATGCTGGCTGCCACGGACGGCTGTCATCACCGTTCAGGCCACCCCGAATTGGCCACCCGGCCTATGCTTTGCGAAAATGAGACATTTCCCGGCAGTAATTGAAAGTTTCACGATTTTCGTTCGAAAACCCAGCTCAGAGCGTGTAGAGTTTTCGAAACTCGTCAATGTCCATTGCGGGCGGGCCATGGTGTTGGCATGAACCGCAACCGCCTCCTCACCGGGCTGGCCGCCCTCGTGCTGGCCGCCACCGGCATCGTCCTGCTCGCGTCGCCGGCGCAGGCCGCGACCCTGACCGAGGTCACCAACTTCGGCACCAACCCCTCCAGCCTGCGGATGCACCTCTACGTGCCGAACACGGTCACCGCCCGGCCGGCCGTCGTGGTGGCCGTGCACTACTGCACCGGCTCGGGCCCGGCGTTCTACTCGGGCACCGAGTTCGCCTCGCTCGCGGACCGCTACGGATTCATCGTGGTCTACCCGTCGGCGACCCGCAGCGGGAGCTGCTTCGACGTCTCCTCGCCGCAGGCGCTGCGCCGCGGCGGCGGCAGCGACCCGGTCGGCATCATGTCGATGGTGAACTACGTCCTGCAGAACAACAACGCCGACCCGAACCGGGTGTACGTCACCGGCGCGTCGTCCGGCGGCATGATGACGAACGTGCTGCTCGGCGATTACCCGGACGTGTTCAAGGCCGGCGCCGCGTTCATGGGGGTGCCGTTCGGCTGCTTCGCCACCACCGACGGCTCGTCGTGGAACAGCCAGTGCTCCAGCGGCCAGCGCAACATGACCCCGCAGCAGTGGGGCGACCTGGTCCGGGCGGCGTACCCCGGGTACACCGGCGCACGACCGCGGATGCAGGTGTGGCACGGCACGACGGACACGACGCTCGCCTACCCGAACTTCAACGAGGAGATCGAGCAGTGGACCAACGTGCTCGGCGTCAGCCAGACGCCGGTCTCCACCGACACGCCGCAGGCCAACTGGACCCGCACCCGCTACGGCAACGCGAGCGCGCAGGCGCCGGTCGAGGCGATCAGCATCGCGGGCGTCGGGCACTCGCTGCCGATGGCCGGGCAGGCCGCGATGGCGATCGAGTTCTTCGGCCTGACCGGTAGCGGCCCGACCTCGCCGCCGCCGTCCTCCTCGTCGCCGTCGCCGTCGGCCTCGGCCTCGCCGTCCAACCCGAACCCGGGCACCGGCGGCTGCACCGCCACCGTCGCCATCAACCAGTGGCAGGGCGGCTTCGTCGCCACCGTCCGGGTCACCGCGGGATCGTCCGGGACGAACTCGTGGTCGGTCCGCCTGACCCTGCCGTCGGGCGCGACCATCAGCAACGCCTGGAACACCAACCGCACCGCGAACACCGGCGCCGTCACGTTCACGAACGTGACGTACAACGGCAAGATCAACGCCGGCCAGTTCACCGAGTTCGGCTTCCAGTCGTCCGGCACGGCTGGCACCCTGACCCCGACCTGCACGGCGACCTGACCCCACTCTCGCGCGCGATCTTGGACTTGTGGTCCCGTATTTGTCCGGAATAGCGGGACAAAGCGGGGACCACAAGTCCAAGATCGCGGAGGTGGGGCTGAGGTGGGGCTAGGGGATCAGGGTGATGTCCGGCGTCAGGCGGCGGTCGGCGCCTACCTTGCGGCGTGGGCCCACTACCCGCACCTTCAGCGTCGCGTGGAACTCGGCGCTCGACGCGCCGACGCGCAGCTCGACCTCGCCCGGCTCGACCAGGCGGTGGCCGGAGCGGCCCGGGTAGGACAGCAGGTCGGCGTGCAGGCCGACGACGACCGTCCGGCGTTCGCCCGGTGCCAGGTCGACCCTGGGCGCGGCCAGCAGCTGCACCACCGGGCGGGCGACCTCGGCGACCGGGTCGTGGAGGTACACCTGGACCACCGTGCTCGTCTCGCGGTCGGTCGGGTTCGACAGCGGGACCGCCAGCTCGACGGCGCCGTCGGTCGCCCAGCCGCCGGGCGCCTCGAGGACGACCTCACCCCACTCGGCGCTCGCGTACGACAGGCCGTGGCCGAACGGGAAGACCGGCGTCGGGTCGACCGTGCTCACCTCGCTGCGGCGGGCGAGCGGCGCGGCCAGGTACGTCGACGGCTGGCTGGTGCCCGCCGCCGGGAAGCTGACCGGCAGCCGGCCGGACGGGTTGACCCGGCCGGTGAGCACGCCGGCGACGGCGGTGCCGCCCTCCTCGCCCGGGAAGAACGCGCAGACGACCGCGGCGAGCCGGTCGACCTGCCGGGACAGCTCGTAGGGCCGGCCGGCCAGCAGCACGAGCACGACCGGCGTGCCGGTGCCGAGCAGCGCCTCGAGGAGCTCCTCCTGGCGGCCCGGCAGGCGCAGGTCGACGGCGTCGCAGCCTTCGCCCGAGGTACCGGTGCCGAACAGGCCGGCCAGGTCACCGAGGACCGCCACGCACACGTCCGCGGACGCGGCGGCGGTGACCGCGGCGGCGATGCCGGCGTCGTCGCCGCCCAGCACCGGACAGCCCAGCGCGTGGATGACGTCGTGGCCGTCGCGCAGACTGTCCACGATGGACGGCAGGTCGACGCCGGCCGGCACGCCGGGGTGGTGGACCAGCACGTGCCGCGGGAACGAGTAGCAGCCCAGGTGCATCCCGGCGTCCGCGGCGCCGGGGCCGACGACGGCGAGCCGGGCGCCGGGCCGCAGCGGCAGCACCGGCGCGTCGCCGACCGGCTCGTTGCGCAGCAGGACGACGGCCCGCTCGGCGAGGCGCCGGGCCAGGTCGCGTGAGGCCGGGTCGTCGACGTCGAAGTCACCGGTGTCGAGCACCGGCGGCTCGGGCCGCCAGTCCGCGTCGAGCAGGCCCAGCTCGCACTTCTGGGTCAGGATGCGGGTCACCGCCCGGTCGACGAGGGCCTCGTCGACGTCGCCGGACTCGACGGCCTCCAGCAGCGGCGGGCCGAAGCAGTTCACGCCGGGCAGCTCGACGTCGATGCCGGCGAGGAGGGCCTGGGCGGCGGCGTCGGCCCGGCTGCCGGCGACGCCGTGCAGGTTCTGCAGGAACGCGACGGCGAAGTAGTCGGAGACGACGGTGCCGGTGAACTGCAGCTCGTCACGGAGCAGCCCGGTGAGCATGGTCGGGTCGGCGGCGACCGGGACGCCGTCGTTGTCGGTGTAGCTGTTCATCACCGACCGGGCGCCGGCTCGCAGGGCCATCTCGAACGGCGGCAGCAGCACGTCGGTCAGCTCGCGCGGGCCGATCGAGACAGGCGCGAGGTTGCGCCCGGCCCGCGAGGCGGAGTACCCGACGAAGTGCTTGAGCGTGGCGATCACGCCGGCGGACTGCAGGCCGCGCACGTAGGCGCTGCCGATGACGCCGACCAGGTGCGGGTCCTCGCCGATGGTCTCCTCGACCCGGCCCCAGCGCAGGTCGCGGGCGACGTCGAGGACCGGCGCGAGGCCCTGCTGGATGCCGAGGCGGCGCATGGTCGCGCCGATCCGGGCGCCCATCTCCTCGACGAGCGCCGGGTCGAAGCTGGCGCCCCAGGACAGCGGGCCGGGGTAGATGGTCGCCTGCCAGGCCGCGAGGCCGGTGAGGACCTCCTCGTGCATGACCGCGGGGATGCCGAAGCGGCCGGCGGCGACGATCTCGCGCTGGAGGCGGGCGACCCGGGCGGCGCCGTCGGCGGGCGCGATCGGGATCGTGCCGTAGGTCCGCGTGACCTGGCCGAGGCCGTGGCGGATGAGCTCCGGCCAGTCCACCGGCTCGGCGGCCTGGTCGTGCTGGTGCGGCGCGACCTCCCCGGCGGTCTCGTCGATGTTCAGCCAGATCCCGTACAGCTGCGCCACCTTCTCGCGCAGCGACATCCGGGCCATGAGGTCCGCCACCCGCACCGCGACGGGCGCCGACGCGTCCCGCCAGGTCCCGGCGGCGACGCCGCTGTCAAGTGTCACGCGTTTGCTCCAATTGCCCTGGTGGACTGCCGTACCACGAGGCTCGTGGTGAGGCGGACGTGCGTCTGCTCGACCGGCTCGCCGCTCATCAGCTGGATGAGCAGGTCGATCGCGCGGTGGCCCATCTCGTGGATGGGCTGCTCGACGGTGGTGAGGGCCGGCGTGGTGAGGGCCGACTCGGGGACGTTGTCGAACCCGACCACCGACAGGTCCTCCGGGACCCGCAGGCCCATGCCGGTCGCGACCTCCATCGCGGCGATGGCCGAGATGTCGTTGGCCGCGAAGATCGCGGTGGGCCGGTCGGGGCCGGCGAGCAGCCGCCGGGCGGCCTCCGCGGAGGCGTCCGGGTCGTAGTTGCCGACCTGGATGAGGGCCGGATCGACGGGTACCCCGGCCGCGCGCAGCGCGTCGGTGTAGCCCTGCTCGCGCAGCTTCGCCGACTCCAGGTCGGGCCGGCCGCTGAGCATCGCGATGCGCCGGTGCCCGAGGTCCAGCAGGTGCTGGGTGCCCAGCCGCGCGCCGAGCAGGTTGTCGGAGTCGACCGTGGGCAGCCCGCTCGGCCCGGCGTGCGGGTCGACGGCGACGACGGCGGTGCCGTAGTCGACGTCGACGACCGTCGGGGTGACCAGGACGGCGCCGTCGATGAGGGTGCCCGACAGCCGGGAGAGGTAGCGCTGTTCCCAGCCCGCGTGGTCGCCGGAGCGGCCGCCCGCCGAGTAGACGACGAGCTCGTAGCCGGTGCCCTTGATCGCCTTCGCCGCGCCCTTGAGCAGCTCGGTGCTGAACGGCTCCAGGTCGGCGACCAGGATGCCGATGACGTTCGTGCGGTGGTTTCGCAGACTCTGCGCGACGAGGCTGGCCTCGTAGCCCAGCTCGCGGATGACGCTCTGCACGTGGGCGCTGGTGGCCGCGGAGACGCCGTAGCGGGCGTTGAGCACCTTGGACACCGTGGCGACCGAGACGCCGGCGGCGACCGCGACGTCCCGGATGGTGACGCGGGAACTGGGTTTCACGAGGGCACAATAGCTTCCGATAACGTTATCAACAACGATTGACAAGAGTTGTAACTAAGGCGGAGACTCTGGCGGCATCGAGGGCCGAGCGCCTTAGCTCGCCCCGCCCCCGTCAGGAGATGATCACTTTGAACGTCCGCCTGAGCACCCCACGGAGGCTGGCAACGATCGCCATCGCATTGACGATGGCGCTGCCCTCCCTCACCGCATGCGGCGACGACGAACCCAGTTCCAGTGACCCGAACGCGCCCGTCACCCTCACCTGGTGGCACAACGGCGCCCAGGACCCCGGCAAGAGCGTCTGGCAGGGCATCGCAGACGAGTACAGCAAGGCCCACCCGAACGTGAAGTTCCAGGTGGAGCCGACGCAGAACGAGGCACTGAAGACCAAGATCTCGGTTGCGCTGCAGTCGCCGACCCCGCCCAACATCTTCCAGCAGTGGGGCGGCGGCGCCCTGGCCACGCAGGTCGAGTCGGGCAAGCTCTACGACATGACCGCCGACACCAAGGACTGGATCAGCTCCATGGGTGCGTCCGCCCAGGGCTGGGCGGTCGACGGCAAGCAGTACGGCATCCCCTACGACCTGCACGTCGTCGGGTTCTGGTACCGCAAGGACCTCTTCGAGCAGGCCGGCATCACCGCCCCGCCGAAGACGATGACCGAGCTCAACGACGCGGTCACCAAGCTCAAGGCCAAGGGCATCACCCCGATCTCCCTCGGCGGCAAGGACAAGTGGCCGGACGCGTTCTGGTGGTCGTACTTCGCGATCCGCGAGTGCTCGCTCGACGTGCTCAAGAACACCGTCAAGAGCCTGAAGATGGACGACGCGTGCTTCGTGAAGGCCGGCGAGGACCTCAAGAAGTTCATCGACACCAAGCCGTTCCAGGACGCCTTCCTCGGCACCCCCGCCCAGCAGGGCGCCGGCAGCTCGGCCGGCCTGGTCGCCAACGGCAAGGCCGCGATGGAGCTGCAGGGTGACTGGGAACTGCCCACGATGATCCCGCTGACCGAGGACAAGGACTTCGCCAAGAAGCTCAGCTGGTTCCCGTTCCCGGAGGTCGAGGGCGGCAAGGGCACCGCGGGCACCGCGCTCGGCGGCGGCGACGGCTTCTCCTGCAGCGTCAAGGGCGGGGCGGCCTGTGCCGACTTCCTGAAGTACATCGCCAGCACCGAGGTGCAGACGAAGCTCGTCACGACGAACACGGCGACGCTGCCGGCGAACCCGGCCGCCATCTCCGCCATCCAGGACCCGTCGCTCAAGACGGTGCAGGAGGCCCTCAACAAGGCGCCGTACATCCAGGTGTACTTCGACCAGGCCCTGCCCACCAGCGTCGGCCAGGCCCTCAACGACGCCATCGCCGACTTCTTCGCCGGCAAGGGCAGCCCGCAGGGGATCGTCGACGCGTTCAACAAGGCCGTAGCGAACAAATGACCAGAGTGGGTGATCCCGCCGTCTCGGCGGGCCCCGACGACACCACGGCCGGCCGCGAGGTCTCGCGGCCGGCCCGCGGTCCGCGCCGCAGCAGCAAGCGCCTCGAACTGGCGCTGCTGCTGACCCCGGCGCTGGTCCTCTTCGTCGGGTTCGTGCTGCTGCCGATCGCGGTGGCGATCTACTACAGCTTCTACAAGTGGACGGGCTTCAGCCCCCGCACGCCGTACGGCTTCGGCAACTACCAGCGGGTGCTGGAGGACGAGGTCTTCCGCAGCGCCCTGTGGCACAACATCATCATCGCGGTGCTGTCGGTCGCGGTACAGCTGCCACTGTCGATCGGACTGGCCCTGCTGCTCAACCGCAAGATCCGCGGGCGGGCCGTGCTGCGGCTGGTCGTCTTCATGCCGTACGTGCTGTCCGAGGCGGTGACCGCGGTGGTGTGGTTGCTGATGCTGCAGCCGGGCGGCTTCGTCGACCAGGCGTTCAAGGCCGTGGGACTGGGCGGGCTGATCCAGGAGTGGCTCGCCGACGGAAACCTCGTGCTCTACACGCTGTTCGTCGTGATCACCTGGAAGTACATCGGCTTCGGCATCATCCTGCTGCTCGCCGGCCTGCAGAGCATCCCGGCCGAACTGCGGGAGGCCGCCGCCACCGACGGCGCCTCCGCCTGGCAGACGACGCGCAGCATCGTGCTGCCGCTGCTCGGCCCGACGATCCGGATCTGGATCTTCCTGTCCATCATCGGGTCGCTCCAGCTCTTCGACATCGTGTGGATCATGACCCTCGGCGGGCCGGCCAGCGCCTCGGCGACCATGGCCACCTACCTGCTCGACCACGGCTTCAACCGGTACGAGTTCGGCTTCGGCAGCGCCGTCGCGGTCGTGCTCTTCGTCGTGTGCTTCATCTTCGCGCTGATCTACCAGCGCTTCGCGCTGCGCCGGGACACCGACGGCGCGCTGACCCGGATGGTGGGGTGACCGGCATGGCCAGGCAACGCACGGCCGCCTTGACCCTTGGCACGCCGTTCACGTACCTCACCGTGCTGCTCGTCGTCGGCGTGACGGTCATCCCGCTGCTGTTCACGATCCTCGGCGGCTTCCGGACCAACGCGCAGATCAACAACGCCCCGGCCGGCTGGCCGGACCCGTGGGTGCTGTCGAACTTCACGGACGTGTTCACGTCCGAGGTGTTCTGGAACGCGATGGGCAACAGCGCCGTCATCGCGGTCATCGCGACCGGCCTGACGCTGGTGGTCGGCTCGATGGCGGCGTTCGCGCTGTCGCGGTACACCTTCAAGGGCCGCGAGGGGCTCTACACCCTCTTCACGATCGGCCTGCTGTTCCCGGTCACCGCGGCCGCCCTTCCGCTCTATCTGTTACTGCGGGAGCTCGGCCTGCTGGAGACCTCGCTGGGGGTGGCACTCCCGCAGGCCGCGTTCGCGCTGCCGATCACGATCGTCATCCTCCGCCCGTTCATGGCCGCCATCCCGGGCGAGCTGGAGGACGCGGCGGCGATGGACGGGGCGAGCCGCCTGGGGTTCTTCTGGCGGATCCTGCTCCCGCTGAGCCGCCCGGCCCTGACGACGGTGGGCATCCTAGCGTTCGTGACGAGTTGGAACGCCTACCTGCTGCCGCTGCTGGTGCTGAGCAACCCGGACAACTTCACGCTCCCGCTGGGCGTGGCGGCGTTCCAGAGCCAGTTCTCGCAGGACACCGCGAAGATCCTGGCGTACACGGCGGCCTCGATGATCCCGGCGATCGGCTTCTTCGTCTTCGCCGAGCGCCACATCGTGGGCGGCCTGACCGGCTCCGTGAAGGGCTAGCGCCGCGGTCTCCGGGGACCGGGCATCGGCAGCCCGGTCCCCGGCACCGGTCGCCCGTGCGGTGACGCCGGAGTGGCAGCTTGCACAAATCTTGAGCTTCGACTGGTGTCGATGGGGATCCAGGGCGCCGTACGATTCCGAACCACAAGCCTGGCGTAGCGGAGCAACCGAAGAGGGCAACCGCGGCGCGTGCCGATGTCCGGCCGGCTGATGATTCGGGAGGCACGCTTGAGCATCGGATCTGTCTTCGGTCGGCTGCTGGCGATCGGGTCCATCCTGACCACCGGGTTCGTGGCGATGGCGCTCGCCGTGCCGGCCGGCGCGGGCATCGTGTCGCCGACCGCGGCGTACGCGGCCGAGGCGCCCTACACGCACGCGATCTTCAACGATCCCACCGGTGACGACGCGGCGAAGGACCGGATCTACACCCGCCTGATCGAGCTCATCAACGGCGCCCCGGAGGGTTCGACCATTCGTATGGCGATGTTCTACGCCGATTCCGTCACGGTGCCCACCGCGCTGGTCGACGCGAAACAGCGGGGCGTCAACGTCCGGGTCATCATGGACGAGAAGATCAAGACGCACACGGCCGCGTACGACGTGCTGCGCACCGGGCTCGGCGTGGACACCAGCCAGGGTTCGTTCTTCATGACCTGCCCGGCGGAGCGCGGGTGCATCGCGGATCAGGGCACCTGGTCGATCATGCACGCCAAGTTCTTCCTGTTCACCTCGACACTGGGGGTGAACAACGTGGTGGTCCAGACGTCGACGAACCTCGGCGGCACCGGCTGGCGCGACGGCGGGAAGGGCTGGAACGACGCGCTGGAGGTGACCGGCAACGACGCGCTGTTCGCCTCGTACGCCGGCTACTTCGCGGACCTGAAGGCGCACAAGGCCGACAACAACTACTACGACACGCGGGTGCCGCTGCAGGCCGGCGCGGCGAAGGTCTTCTACTACCCGCGAGCCGGTGACAGCATCAGCGGCGACCCGGGCGAGAACACGGTGATGACGATCCTGAACAACACCGACTGCTTCGGCAACACCACGGTCGGCACGTCGGAGACCCACCGCACGATCATCCGGGTCACGACGATGGCGATCAATCTGCGCTACCTCGCCGACAAGCTCGTCGCGCTGGACGCGGCCGGTTGCTACGTGCTGGTGAACGTGCGGGTCGACTCGACCGACAGTGCGGAGGTGTCGGCGGTCAACGCGCTGCTGAAGAAGACGAGCAGCGTCTACAACGGCGTCGTTGTCCGCTACTACTGCCAGACGGACCCGATCTGGATCCATTCGAAGAACTTCTCCATCGAGGGGAAGTACTACGACAAGGCCGACCGGAAGATCGTCTGGACGGGCAGCCTCAACTGGAGCGGCGGCAGCCTGCGCGGCAGCGATGAAGTGATGCTGCAGCTGGAGGACAGCACGGTGTTCGACGCGTACAAGGCACAGTACAAGTCGGTCGCGGCGGCGGCGACACACCAGCCGGCCAACGGCGACAGCGTGACCTGCTGACCCGGTATGCAGTCGGCGACCGGCCGTTCTCACTTCCAGCCCTTCAGCTCGGGTTCGAAGGGGTCGGCCGGCGCGGCGCCGGCAACGACATCGGCGAAGGCCCGCTCGGCGATCACAACGCCGTGCTCGTCGTAGGCGCGCACCGTGACATCCGCCGGGCCCGGGAGCTCGACCCGGCCCACGCCGTTGTCCAGTGGCGTGGTCATGACCACGGTGTCGCCCTGGCGGATCTCGGCCCGCTTCGCCGCCGGGGGCCCGACGATCTGGAGCGCGTCGGACGCCTCGGCGGTGAAGTGCGGCAGCCGCATCGCGATGAGCGCCTTCGCCGGGTCGCCGGCCACGCCCGCGCCGGTCGGGTGGTTCCGCGTGTTGGGCTGCGGGCTCGCGTCGGTGGCGATCGTGATGTACGGGCCACCTCCGTCGGCAGTCACCGCCATCACGGTCGCGATCTGGCCCATGCCGGTGCCGATACCGTTGGGCTCCTCGACCTCGAACGCGTCGCTCCACAGCACCACGTAGTGCACATCCGGCCCGGTGAGCCCGAGTCGGTACGCGAGCGCATCGGCGGCGCTCTCGGCGGCCCGCGGTGCGGGCCTGCCACGGCCGTAGAGCGGTGCGGGATCGACCGTGCCGGTCCGCTTCGTGCCCGCAGAGGCGACCTGCCCCTCGTACAGCACGTCATCCCCGCGGCTCATCCGCACCCGCAGTCCGGCCGGCATTCCGGCGACATCGCGCAGGACGTAGCCGGCCGGCTCCGGCCGCCAGTCCCGCCCGACCGTCCCGTCGGCCAGATACCGGGGCCGCTCCGAAACCCACACGTCGTACCCGGCCGGCCCGAATACCAGCGCGTACCCGGTGCCGGTCCGGTCACCGAGCCACTCGGACCGCACGATCGGCTCCTCGAGGTCCAACCAGCCGGTCAGGTCCAACCGCTGGGCCGACGCGCCCCGTGACCCGGTGAGCTCGATCGTCCGCGGCCGGGCGGTGATCCCCGCGACGATGACGAGCCGCCGTTTGCCGGGCACGTCACCCGCGAACAGGACGCGCAACCGGGCCCTGTCGCCGGGTAGCCCGTACCGCTCGGGGTCACCGGCGATCCGGCCGAGCACATCCTCGAGATAGGCCTTGTCGCCGGCCAGCGAGCCGCGAGCCGGTGTGTCGAGGAGCGGCCGGACCAGCGCCGCCGGCTCGCCGTCCAGCCGACCGGGCCCACCCTCGGGCGTCCCCGGGCCGCCGCCGAAGGTCAGCGGCCGGACCAGCGCCGCCACCACACCGATCACGCACACCGCGGCGGTGACACTGAACGCGGTTTTCATGACGAACCGCAGCCGGCGTCGCCGTCGTGCTCCCCGCAGGGACCGATCGGTGACGTCGTACACCTTCGCCTGGTCTGCGATCTCGTCGAGCGTCTCCGCCAGCCGGGTCACGATCCCACCTCCATGGACTCCTGCACGTGGTCCGCCAACTCGGGCGCGAGCTTGCGCAGCCGGGCCAGGGCGTGACTGGTCTGGCTCTTGACGGTGCCGACTGACACACCCATGACCTGCGCGGTCTGGGCCTCGGAGAAATCTTCGAAGTACCGCAGGATGACGACCGCCCGTTGCCTCGGCGTGAGCCTTGCCAGCGCCTGTTGCAGGACCAGCCGCAGTACCGTCTGATTCGTCCCATCTCCATAAGCCCGCTCGGGCGGGATCGCGGTGGGCTGCTCACGCCATCGTCGTCGCCGCCAGGTGCGCACGTGCTCGTGGTACAGAATCCGGCGGACGTAGGCCTCGGGATCCTGGGCCTTGGAGATCCGCGACCAGCCCAGCGCCACCTTGATCAGCGTTCCCTGCAGCAGATCCTCGGCCTGTGCATGCCCACCCGCGAGCAGGTACGCGGCCCGCGACAATCGTGGCAGCCGCGCCTGCACAAACTCGCGAAACCCCTCTTCGTCGACCACGCGCCCCCCTCTGACCGGTCCTGTCCGAGTACATGCCCCGAACGGGCCGCCGGGTTGGAACCCTCGCTGAACGAAGACAGCTGCGCGGGCGGTGCGGACATGACAGTAGGCCGCGACAGCCAGTCGTCGCGGCCTACTGTGTTTACCTGCCCCGGGCTCGGCCATCCCCTCCTCGCCCGGGACCTTGAGGTGGAGTGTCAGCGGCGCGGGGTCTGCGGGATCCGCGGGAGCGGCGTCGAGGCCAGCAGCGTCCCCTGGACCGTGCGCAGGGACTTCTTCGGCTGGTAGTTCGCGTCCCACAGGCAGCCCGAGCCCTCGGGCGGGTTCTTGAACCAGTTGGGGATCCAGGAGTACTTGTCGGTGAAGCCCCACACCGTGAACGACAGGCAGTGGCGGTTCATGAGGCAGGCCTGCAGCAGGACCCAGTGGTTGTACGCCGCGGCCTGGTCGCGCGAGGCCACGTCGGCCGGGTTGGCGTCGACGGTGGGGTCGTCGGCATTCTTCATCAGGCTGCGGACGTCGACCTCGGTGAACGCCACCGCGAGGCCCAGGTCGGTGAACCTCTGCAGCGCCTCGCCGGCCTGGAAGACGTCATAGTTGCCATACCGCGTCCCCAGGTGGCCCTGGCTGCCGACGCCGTCGATCGGGACGCCCTGCGAGCGGAGGCGCTTGACCATGTCGTACACGAACTGGGTCTTGTCGCCCGGGCCGCCGTCGCCGAACGCCTCGAGGTTGTAGTCGTTGTAGAACAGCAGCGCCTTCGGGTCGGCGGCGCGGGCCCAGCGGAACGCGTCCGCGACGTAGCCCGGGCCGAGGGTGTCCGCCCACTTCTGCTTGAACGAGCCGGTGTTGCCGCCCAGGTGGATCGCGCTCGGCGTCTCCCACGGGTCGCTGGCGGCCTCGTTCACCACGTCCCACTGCCAGATCTTGCCCTTGAAGTGCGAGACGACCGTGGTGATGTGCTGCTTGAGCAGGGCGCGGGCCTCGTCGGGGCCGATGCTGCCGTCGTTGATGCCGGCGCTGAGCCAGCCGGGCAGCTGGCTGTGCCAGGTCAGCACGTGGCCGCGGACCAGCTGGCGGTTGCGGGCCGCCTCGGCCACGAACGCGTCGGCCGGGCCCCAGTTGTAGACCCCGCGGGTCGGCTCGAGGCTCTCCCACTTCATCGCGTTCTCGGCGGTCACCGTGTTGAACTGCTGATTGACCATCGTCTTGTACTGCGGGTCACCGGCATCCGCGTACGCGTTCACGTCGACGGCCGTGCCGAAGTACAGGTTGTGCCGCGCGGCGAGCGCCTGCAGCGACTGGTCCTGCGGCTTCGGCGGGCGGGGGCCGTGGGCGGAGGCCGACACGCTGCCGAGCGACGCGGCGACCACCACGGCGCACGCGCACGCGGTGGCCATTCTTCGTAATCTCATCGATGCTCCTAGCGAAGAGAAAAACGGTGGGGTGCAGAAATGTTTCGAACCGTTTCCCGAAACGCTATTGCGCGGCAATATGAGCCGTCAAGAGTGACGTATGGGAATTCGTCGAAACATTTTCCTGGGGATATCCGATCCGGATTTATTTCGAAACGCCGACGGCCCGGCCGGAGGACGCGCAGATCATTCCCGGTTCCAGGCCGCGGGTGCGCAGCCCGGCGACGATCCGCGGCACGGCCGCGACCGTGGCCGGGTGGCCGTCGTGCATGAGCAGCACGCCACCCGGCTCGAGCTCGCCGGCCGCGGCGACGATCCGGTCCGTGGTCGCGCCGTTCCAGTCCTGCGTGTCCACCGTCCACAGGACCTCGGTGAGGCCGAGCCGGGCCCCGGCGGCCCGGACGGCGGCGTCGGTCTCGCCGTACGGCGGCCGGAACAGCCGCGGTGCCGAGCCGGTGAGCCGCTCCAGCACGGCCTGGGTCTGCGACAGCTCGGCGGCGACCCGGGCCGCGGGCAGCCCGGGCAGGTGCGGGTGCGTCCAGCTGTGGTTGCCGACCCACATGCCGGCGTCCCGCTTGGCCCGCACGAGGGCCGGATGCGCCTGGGCGTTCCCGCCGATGTCGAAGAACGTCGCTCTCGCCCCGGCCGCGCGCAACGCGTCGAGCAGCGCCCGGGTGGTGCCGGGATTCGGCCCGTCGTCAAACGTCAGCGCCACATACGACATGGAGTCTTGATAGTCATTCAGGACGTCGACCGGAATGGATTTCGGAACTTTTCGAAATTGATTGACGGCGCTGGAACGGCACCCGCCGGCGACCCGTCGGGGAACCGAGCAGCCGGTCCCAGACCGCAAGGTACGCCGTCGCCTGGTGCTCCCACGCGAGCCGCTCCACGAACCGCTGCCGGCCGCACGCACCCATCTCCGCGCGCCGGGCCGGGTCGTCCAGCAGCGCGTCGAGCGCCGCGGCGAACTCGGCGGGGTCCCCCGTCGGCACGTACACCGCCGCGTCGCCCGCGGTGCGCCGGGTCTCGGTCAGGTCGGCCGCGACCACGGGCACGCCACGCCCGAGGTACTCGACCGTCTTGGCCATCGTCGACAGGTCGTTCATCCGCGTCGGCAGGTCGGGCTGGATCGCCACCGTCGCCGTGCGCAGGAGGTCGTCGACCGCCGGCCCGTCCAGCCAGCCGGCGAACTCCACGACGTCGCCGAGCCCGTGCTCCGCGACCAGCTTGGTCAGCGCGGGCATGCTCTCGCCGTCGCCCGCGATGGTCATCCGCCAGTCGCCGCGCCCGCGCAGCCGGGTCAGCTCCCCGGCGGCGAGCACCGCCCCCTCGACGTGGTCCTGCGGTCCGAGCACGCCGAGGTACACGATCCGGTGCCGGCCCCCGGGCACCGGCACGAGAGGCCCGATCTCGCCGGACGACGGGCCGTTGCGCACCACGGTCACCTTCCGGGAGGCCACGCCGCGGCGCAGCGCGTTGTCGCGGAACGACTCGTTGGTGGCGACGACCGCGCTCGCCGTGCGCAGGGTCAGCCACTCGAACAGGACCAGGACCCGGTAGGCCAGGCCCTTCGTGCCGCCGCCGCGCGTCGCGAGGATCTCCGGGCACAGGTCGTGGTGGTCGAACACCCACGGCCGGCGCAGCAGCCGGAACACCAGGGCGAGGGGCCAGTACACGTCGGGCGGGTTGCAGACCTGCACCGCCTGGGCGCGCCCGCGGAGCACCTCGCCGGCCAGGCGGACGGCGACGCACAGGAAGGACCACACGAACTCGACGGCGAAGGTGAGGACGCCCGAGCCGTACAGCAGCAGCGGATACGGCCGCAGCCGCACGTTGCGGCTGCCCGGCAGCGTCCGCAACGTCCGGTCGCCGCGCGGCGCGATGATCGTCACCCCGTAGCCGCGCGCCTCCAGGCTCAGGCTCTCCCGGATGACCCGGCGGTCGCGCTCCGCCGGCAGGTTCGCGACGACGATCGCGACGTGCCTGGGGCGGCGGGTCATCGGGTCACCGGCTCGCCGAGCGGTCGAACACGACCACCGCCGTGCGGGCCAGGATGCGCAGGTCCAGCCAGAGCGAGCGCCGGTCGACGTAGTCGACGTCGATCTGCAGCGCGGTGCGGTAGTCGAGCGTGCTGCGGCCACTGACCTGCCACAGCCCGGTCATGCCGGGCCGCACGCTGAACCGCCGCTCGACGCTGTCGGGAAAGCACTCCACCTCCCACGGGACGTACGGGCGCGGGCCGACCAGCGCCATCTCGCCCCGAACGACATTCCACAGCTGCGGCAGCTCGTCGATGCTGAACTGGCGCAGCAGCCGCCCGATCCGGGTGATCCGAGGGTCCCGGGCCAGCTTGTACAGGCCCGGCTCGCCGCCGGTCGGCGGGTCGTCGGCGGTGAGCTGCTCCCGCATCAGCCAGCGGTGCTCGGCGTCGTCGTTGTCGACCTCCATCGTGCGGAACTTGTACATCGTGAAGACCGCACGACGCCGCCCGACCCGCTCCTGCCGGAACAGGACGGGACCCCGGCTGGTGAGCTTGACCGCGACCGCGGTCGCCAGCAGGAGCGGCGCGAAGAGCACGATGAGCCCGAGCGCCGCCGCCGACTCCACCAGCCGCCGCACCGACCGCCTGGGCAGGCTCCATGCGGAAGCGGCGAACTCAACCGTCACGCTCAGTCTTCCCCCTGACTGCACGACCGACGGTTATGAACGCTTTCGTAGTCGGGAACGGGTTCGCAAGATTCGTTCCGGGAAAACCTCTGTCGTATTGCTTACACGATGACGTCGATCAATGCTTTGCCCCGGTGGTCGACGGCGAACGACGCGCTGCTGCCGTTCGGCAGGCCCACGCGGTACAACCCGGGAAAAGCGGTGAAATGCACCCGGCCCCGCTCGTCCGTGCCCAGCGCGGTCGGCGGCACCCACCACTCGCCCCTGACCAGGCCGTGCAGGGCGTCGAACGCCGGCTTCGGGGTGCCGTCGGCGCGCAGCAGGCCCCCGGGCGCGCCGAGCCAGCCGCCGTCGGGCAGGCCCCAGTAGGTCACCGCCTCGACCGCCGGGTGCGCCATGAGCGTGCGGTAGTGCCGGACAATCTCGTCGGCCTGCCGCTCCTCCCCCTCGGGTGTGCTCGGCCACGACGGCACCCGGAAGTCGTTGAGATCGACAATGCTGGCCGGCATCAGGTCTCCGGACACCAGCGTCGTCTCGGTGAAATGCAGCGGCAGCCCGTACCGCGCGAACCGCTCCAGGACGTCCAGGGTCTTCTCTTCTCCCCAGTGCCCCTGGTGCATGTGGCTCTGCAGCCCGAGCGCGTCGATCGCGATACCGGCCGCGAGAACGCCCTCGATCAGGCACTCGTACGCGGCCGACATGTCGAAGTCGTTCAGCAGCAGGGTCGCGTGCGGGTTGGCCGCGCGGGCCGCGTCGAACGCGAGGCGGATCATCGGGATCCGGCCGATCGCGCGGCACAGCCGGGTGATGCCGTTGTCCTCCTTGTCGAAGATCGGCATGATGACGACCTCGTTGATGACGTCCCAGGTGTCGATGACGCCGGCGCCTGCGGTCACCTCGCGGGTGATGCGCTCGCGCTGGGCGGCGGCGACCTCCTCGACGCTCAGGCCGAGCAGCCACGGCGCGGTCTCGGTGTGCCAGGCGAGCGGGTGGCCCTTGACGGCGACGCCCCGGTCGCGGAACCAGCGGGCGGCCGTCAGCACGCGGTCGGTGTGCTCGTACTGGCCCCAGTAGTAGGGCAGCGTGGCGGCGTTGAACAGGGCGAGCCACCGCTCGGCGAGCGGCGTGTCGTCACGCGCGCCGTTGGCGTGGTCGATGAGCTCGAAGCCGGTGCAGCCGAACAGGGTCTTGTGGTTGAGCTGCTCGACGACGACCTCCGCGGCGCGCAGCGGGGCGCCGCCGAGGCTCACGGTGAGCGTGACGTCGGCGCCGTGCGGTCCGGTCATGGTTCCAGTCCTACCATCTTTGCCGTGGTTCCGATCGACATGTGACGCATCGGGTGCACGGCCCTCCGCCGGGTGGCGGGCGTGCCGCCCGGCCCCGCATCGACCTGCGCGTACGCCGAATAATCCGGGCGTGCGCCTGCTGATCGCCGTGATGGCCTGCCTGCTGCTGGCGGCGTGTGGTGGCCCGGCACCGTCCGCGTCGCGGCCGTCCGCCTCCGCCACGGCCCCCGCCGTCGCGGGGTCCTCGTCCCCGGTGCCGCCGCCGAGCCCGTCCGTGTCGCCCGCGGCGCTGCCGGCCGGCTTCGTAGCACTGTCCGATGTGGACAGCAGCATCCTGTCCGACATCCGGTACTCCACCGCGCACAACTTCGTCGGCCGGCCGGTCACCGGATACCTGCGGCCGCGCTGCCTGCTCACCCGCCAGGCGGCCGAGGCCCTGCACCGCGTGCAGCAGAGCGCCCTGGCCCGCGGGTACAGCCTCAAGGTGTACGACTGCTACCGCCCGCAGCAGGCGGTCGACGACTTCGTCCGCTGGTCCGCCGACGCCGACCAGCGCATGAAGGGCGAGTTCTACCCGGAGGTCGACAAGTCCGCGCTCTTCGACGACGGCTACATCGGCGGGCCCACCGCGCACAGCCGGGGCAGCACGCTCGACCTGACGCTGGTGGCGTTGCCGGCGCGCGAGCAGCCGGCGTACCGCGCGGACGACCCGCTGGCGCCGTGCACCGACCCGGTGGACCAGCGGTTCCCGGACAACACCGTCGACATGGGCACCGGCTTCGACTGCTTCGACCCGCTGGCGCACACGGCGGCGCCGGGCGTGAGCGCGGCGGAGCGCGGGAACCGGTCGCTGCTGGTCGGCCTCATGTCCGGCGGCGGCTTCGCGAACTACGCGAAGGAGTGGTGGCACTACACCCTCAACGACGAGCCGTTCCCGGACACGTACTACAACTTCCCGGTCGCCTGACCGGCCTTGGCGAAACAGATGGTGCCGTCGAGGTCGGCGACCGGTACCGGCTGGTAGCCCTCGCTCTGGTAGAAGTCGATGTTCCGGGCGCTCTTGGCGCCGGTGAACAGCAGGACGCGGCGGCACTCCGGCCCGGCGGCGGCCTCGGCGGTGCGCAACAGCCACCGGCCCAGCCCCCGGCCGCGCAGGTCGGGCACGACGGCGAGCCGGCCCACGTGCCAGTCGGTCTCGACGGGGCGGGTCCGCACCATGCCCAGCAGCCGGCCGTCGAGCCAGAGGCCCGTGGTGTGCCAGCTCGCCAGCCACTCCCGCACGTCCTCCGGCGACTCGTGTAGCGCCGGTATGGCCATGGTGTCGTTGGCCAGCGCCTCCTCCACCCAGCAGCACCGCTGCAGCACCGTCACCTCCGGCGCGTCGTCCGGGGTCAGCCGCCGCGCGTAGGACCCCGGCAGGGGGCCGGACGGGATCGCGGCCCGCGCGCGGTCGCGCATCGGCCGCAGGGCGTGGGCGACCCGCACCAGCTCGTCGAGCAGGCCGACACCCGCCGCGTCGCGGCCGGCGTCCGGCCGCAGCCGCCCCTGCTCCACCGAGTCGCCGATGCGGATCGCGACCGTGGCACCCAGCGGCACCATGCGCAGCGTGGTCACCACCTGCTTGGCGTGCTGGACGGATCGGGTGCCCGCCGAGGTGTTGCCGTAGCTGACGAAGCCGATCGGCTTCCACGCCCACTCGGCGCCGAGGTAGTCCAGCGCGTTCTTCAGCGTCGCCGGCATCCCATAGTTGTACTCGGGCGTGACCGCGATGAAGCCGTCCGCCGCGCCGGCGATCGCGCTCCACCGGCGGGTGTGCTCGTTGCGGTAGACACCCGACGACGGGTGCTCCTCCTCGTCCAGGAACGGCAGGTTCAGATCGCCGAGGGCCACCGGGACGAGCTCGACGCTGAGCTGCGCGGCCCGGGCGGCGACCGCGTCGACCAGCCACTGCGCCACGACAGGCCCGAGGGCGCCCGGTCGGGTGCTGCACACCAGCGCGAGAACACGAAGCGGCTTCGTTGACATGGAAACGAAGCGTAGGTGCTAGATTGATTACATGTCAACGAAGTCGCCGGCCGGGGACGTGCGCTGGCTGAACCCCGACGAGGAGCGGGCCTGGCGGGCCTTCCTGCGCGTCATGGTCGCCGTCCGGACCGGCACCGCGCGCGATCTGGCCGCGGTCGGCCTCTCCGAACCCGACTACGAGGTGCTGAGCACCCTGTCGGAGCGCCCCGCGCACACCAGCACGCTGGGGGAACAGGCCGACAAGATGGGCTGGTCACGCAGCCGGCTGTCCCGGCACGCGACCCGCATGGAAGCCCGCGGTCTCCTGCTGCGCGCACCGGACCCGGCCGACGGCAGGGGCTGCCTCCTCGTGCTCACCGCGCAGGGTCTGGACGCGCTCCGCGAGGCCGCACCGGCCCACCTCGAGTCGGTGCGGCGTCACTTCATCGACCGGCTCGCCCCCGAGGACCTCGCAGCCATCGAACAGATCGCCCGGAGACTCGAGGAGCCCCCGGGCCGGCGATGATCCCGGTTCAGCCGAACTCCTCCGCCCACACTTCCAGCCACGAGAGGAAGTCGAGCGGGGTCGCGCCCCGGTCGCCCGAGTGGAGCTCCCGCGTCTCCGGCACGTCGACCTCACCGGTGCGCCACACCCACCCGGCCTGCTCACCGGTGACCACGAGGACCGAGAAGTCGTTGCCGCCGTGGTTGGCGATGGTCAGACAGCCGTCCGGGTCGCCGCTGCGTTGCAGCGCGGCCAGGCGCTCGTCATCCAGGACGCTCTCGCCCTCGGGGAGCTCGGCGATGGCCGCGAGCATCGCGGACGCCTCGGCGTCGCCGTACCAGAACGGCCGGGTGGGATCGCCCTGGCCGTTGCCGACCTCCAGCTTCGGTCGACTACGGTCGCGCCACGGCCTCGGTCTCGGCGGGCAGGCTGTCCATGAACGAGCTGACCGAGAAGACGGCCCGGCCGGGGCCGGGTGGGCCGTAGCCCGGCGGGCTGGACAGGCCGTTGGCCTCCATGATCGCCCGGTAGGTCTCCAGGAGGCGGACGTGGTACTCCAGCGGGGCGCCCTCCGGGTTGGCCTTGCCGAGCGGCGTGGTGGGCTCGGGGCACCACGTCGTGAACCGCGGGGTGATGCCGCGCGACATGAAGTACTGCAAACCCTCGGCGGTCGAGTCGATCGCCTCGCCGACCGTGGTGAAACCGGCCGGGGCGGCCATCTCGACGCCGGCCACGAAGTTCGGGATGACGTTGCGCGGGCCGAACACCTCGGCCGAGTCGAGGATGCGGCGGTGCCACTCCTCGCGGCCGACATAGCGCTCCTTGCCCGGGCAGTACAGCTCGAACAGCCGCTTGTCCCACACCTCGTAGTTGGGGTGGTAGATCTGGATGCCGTAGTCCTTGAAGCGCTGCACGTCGGCCCGCGGCAGCGCCTGGGCGACCACCTTGCCGATCCAGCGGCCCGGGAACCGCTCCTCGATCGCCTGCGCGTACTGGCCGTAGAAGTCGGCCTCGGTCTTGCCGCCCACGTGTGACGTGATGCTGCCGCCGGTCAGCGTGTAGGCCTTGGAGGTCTTCCCGGTGTCGTGCCGGTCGATGATGGCCAGCGCCTCCAGGATCTCGTCGACCGGCTTGACGCCCGTGTACGGGCGGCCGGCCGCCTTGTGCTGGCGCCAGTTGTGGTTGATGTCGCAGTACTGGCACTCCTCCTTGGCGCCGAAGTACTGGCAGACCCGGAACGCCGTCAGGTAGACCAGGTAGCCCCACTGGATGGTCGGGGCGACCTCCATGACCGACTTGCCGTTGGCCAGCGTGTGCCGGTAGTAGTCCGGCATCGGCGGCAGCCCGACGTCGGCGATCGGCCGGCCGTCCAGGTGCAGGCGCAGGCGGCCGTCGTCGTCGGTTTTCACCCGGTACGGCGAGCTCGGGTTGGTGCGGACGGAGACGACCGTGCGGCGCAGCTCATACGGCCCGCCGGTGAGGACGATCTCCTCCGGCGGGCGGCGCAGCGCGGCGGTGCCCAGCTCGGGCAGCGTGCGGTGGTCGAACGAGAAGATGAAGTACGACTTCGGCTTGACGTCACCGCCCTCGTTGTCGGTCAGCGCCGAGTCGTCGAAGGCCAGGCCGCCGCGCAGCAGGTCCTCCTTGATGACGGCTTCCCGTGGCACGTGCGGGAACCGGCCCATCAGATCCTCGACCAGCTCGGTACGCGATGACATCCGCATCCTCCTCATCCCCATCCTCACCCACCGCGGCGGCAACGGGGGCCGGGCTGTGAGCACCGTCTCCCCGCCCATGATCTGTCCTACCATCTTCGCCGTGGTTCCGATCGACTCCGGGCGGTTCGCGACGCTGCTGCACGCGTACGGGCGCGCCACCGACACCCCTGCCCACCTGGCCGCGCTCGCCGGCGCCGACGCCGCGGCCCGCACCGCGGCGCTGTCGCACCTCTGGTCGGCGGTGATCCACCAGGGCACGCCCTGGACCGTGACGCCACCCGCCGCGGAGGTGATCGTGGCGCTGCTGCCGGCTTTGGACGCCGCCGACGTCCGCCGCAGCCTGCTGCGCTTCCTGGCCGCCGTGGCCGAGGCCGGGTCGGCCGAGGTGGAGCCGGTCGAGACCGACCTGTCGGGCCTCGACGAGCTCGACGAGGACGAGATCTGGGGCGAGCCGGACCTGGCCGAGGCACTCTACGTGCAGGCGGTGCTCGGCTGCCGCGCCCTGGTCCCGGCCATGCGGACGGCGGCGGCATCGTGCCTGTCCGACGAGCATTCGACGGTACGGGCGGCGGCCGCGTACGCCATCGGGGCGTGCGGTGCCGGCGCCGAGGCGGCGGCGCTCGGCCCGCGACTGCACGCGCTCGCCGCCGAGGCCGGCCCGGACGAGCGGGCCACGCTGGTGCTGGCCGCCGGCACGCTGGGCCTGGGCGCCCGGCGATACCTGGGCGATCCGCACCCCGGCGTGCGGGCCTGCGCCGCCCTGGCCCCCGACCTCGCCGACGACCCGGCGGCAACCGCCGAGCTGCTCGCGGCGCTGACCGACCCGGCCGCGATCGAGACGTGGTTCGCGCAGCAGCCGCCCCAGTTCCCGATGCACATCCGGTTCACGCTCATCGACGCCGCCCTGGCCCGGGTCGCCGACCCGGCGGCGCTGCTGCCGGCCGCGCTGGCCGTCGTCCCGGTCGCCGGCAAGTGGACGGTGAACCTCGACTGGGGCCGCTTCCTGGTGGCCCTCGCCCCGACCTCGGCGCTCGGTGCCTACCTGGCGGCGCTGGTGGAGCGCGACGACTTCTGGGACCCGACGAACGGCAACGCGTCGCTGAGCTTCCGCCAGGCCGGCCTCCCCTACGACCGCGAGGCCTGCCGCGCCCTGCTGGGAAACTGACACTCATGGCCATCTACGACGCGATCGGCACGACCTACGCCGGCACCCGGCGGCCGGACCCGCGGATCGGCGCGCTCATCACGGCGGCGCTCGGTGACGCCCGGTCGGTGGTCAACGTCGGCGCCGGCGCCGGGTCGTACGAACCGCCGCAGACCGTCGTCGCCGTCGAGCCCAGCGCGGTCATGATCGGGCAGCGTCCGGCCGGGGCGGCGCCCGTGGTGCGGGCCCGGGCGGAGGCGCTCCCCCTCGCCGGCGACGCGGCCGACGCGGTCATGGCCCTGCTCACCGTGCACCACTGGACCGATCTCGAGGCCGGGATCGCCGAGCTGCGCCGGGTCGCCCGGCGGCGGATCGTCGTCCTCACCTGGGACCCCCTCGTCTTCCGGGGGTTCTGGCTGGTGAGCGAGTACCTGCCGGAGGCGGCGGCGTTCGACGAGGCGCGGGCCGTGCCGGTCGACCGGCTCACCGAACTGCTCGGCGGTGCCCGGGTGACGCCGGTGCCGGTGCCCCACGACTGCACGGACGGGTTCGGCGCGGCCTTCTGGCGCCGGCCCGAGGCGTACCTCGAACCGGCGGTCCGGTCGGGCATCTCGATGCTGGCGCAGTTCGGCGAGGAGGCGGTACGGCCGGGCCTGGACCGCCTCGCCGCGGACCTCGAATCGGGCCGCTGGCACGAGCGCCACGCCGACCTGCTGGAACGCGCCGACTTCGACGCCGGCTACCGGCTCCTCGTCGCCGACCGGTGACGCGGTTGGCGCCGTCGCTTCAGTGCGACATCGCCCGGCGGTAGCTCGGCGGCGTCGGCGGCGTCCATTCGAGCACGTCGCGCGGCCAGTCCTGGAGCCGGGCACCGGCCTCGTACGTGGTCTGGGCGAAATCGAGGATCGCCTTGCGCGGATCGTCCGCCTGCCGGACGTCGTCGTAGCTCAGCACGAACTCGCCGAGTCCGGTGTCGAAGGACGCCGATGCCGGACTGACCGGCTGGTCGCGCACTCCCGGCGGTTCCGGATAGTTGTAGGAGTAGAAGACCGGCTGGTCCACGCGCCTGCCGTTGAGCCAGGTGCCGCCGGGCCAGAAACCGAGCGAGCTCTGCTCGGCCGTGTAGCTGAACCGGGTGATCGTGTCGGCGCCCGGTGGCGGATCGGTGGGCCGGCCGGAGAAGCGCGTCGTGGCGAGGTCGAACGAGCCCCAGTAGAACTGGACCGGGCTGGCCTTGCCGGTGAAGCGGGCCCGGAACTCGTCGAAGATCCCCTCGACCTGGCACAGGACGTGCCAGTACCGCTCCGCCTGGGCCGGGTCGTACGTCGAATGGACGGTGTCCTCGTCGAAGGGGATCGGGTCCGCCACCTCCACCGGGACGGTCCAGATCGGCACGCGCAGCCCCAGGTCGGCGAGCGCTGTCATCGTGTCGGTGTAGAAGTCGCGCACGGACCCGCCCAGCGCGACGGTGCGCCGCTCGCCGCCCTCGGCGTCGATGTGGAGCACGTGGTCGATGAGGTCGAGGTCCATCTCGAAGGTGCGGGCCGGGTGCGGGATGGCCGCGGTCCGCAGACCTCTGGCGGAGAGTTCCAGCGCGACCTGCCACCAGTGGTTCTCCATGGGCCGCAGCGCCAGTGAGATCTTGCCGAGGATCTGGGTGTACATGTGCAGCGTGTCGTACGTGGGTTCCCAATCGGTGACCGGGAGGGCCGCCCACTGCTTCCGCTGACCGGTCATCTCAGGCCTCCCTGCGGTGCGGCGTCGGTGCGTGCCGTCGGACAGGACAGGGCTGCCCGAAACGGACCCGATCATGCGCCTGCGCGAAGCGGCCCCTTGACCTCGAGTCCGGTTGAGGTTTTAGCGTGCCGGAATGCGTCTGTCATCCCTGCTGCGCCCGCGGACCGTCGTGCGCGCCCACTGCGACCTGCCCTGCGGCGTCTACGACCCGGCCCAGGCGCGCATCGAGGCCGAGTCACTGCTCGCCATCGCCAAGAAGTACCAGGACAGCGACGACCCGGAGTTCCGCACGCGCGCCCTGCTCGTCAAGGAACAGCGGGCCGAGCTGGTGAAGCACCACCTCTGGGTGCTGTGGACCGACTACTTCAAGGCGCCCCACTTCGAGCGGTACCCCGAGCTGCACGGCCTGTTCAACGAGGCCACCAAGCTGGCCGGGGCCGGCGGCGCGAAGGGCTCCGCCGACCCGGCCGTCGCCGAGCGGCTCCTCGGCAAGATCGACGAGATCGCGAAGATCTTCTGGGAGACCAAACAAGGCTGATCTCTGACTGTGCTGGTGGCCGAGGCTGGCTACGCTCAGCTGCGTGAGCGCGCTCGTACCCTTCACCGACAACGTCCGTGACCTGTCCAACACACAGGGTTACCAGTTCGAGTTCCGCTGCGAGCGGTGCGGGAACGGGCACCGGTCGGCGTTCAAGCGCGACTCCGTCGAGACCGGGAAGAAGGTCCTGCGGGCGGCCGGGCACGTTCTGGGCGGGTTCACCCAGCGGGTCAGCCGGACCGTGGACCAGTGGCAGTACGACCGGACCAGCAACTCCCCGGCGAAGGACCGGGCGCTCGCCGAGGCGGTCGAGCGGGCACGGCAGGAGTTCCGCCAGTGCCGCGGGTGCGGTGACTGGATGTGCGCCGCCATGTGCTGGAACGACGAGATCGGGCAGTGCCTGCGGTGCGCGCCCGTGGTGGCCGAGGAGGTCGCCCGGGCGCAGGCCGCGGCGCAGCGGGACCAGATCCGGGAGCGCGCCCAGCAGGCGAACTGGACCGCCGAGGTGGACATGAGCGCGCGGGCCGTGGTGGCCTGCCCGTCGTGCGGGACCAGGGCCGACGGCGGGCGGTTCTGCTCGGCCTGCGGGTCGTCGCTGGCGCCGCGTGTGCGGTGCGACGGCTGCGGCAGCGAGGGCAACCGGATCGGCGCGATGTTCTGCATGGACTGCGGCCAGAAACTCCCCTGACCGCAGCCCATGCCTTGGGGTGCCCTAGGCGTACGTCTCGAACTCGGCGACCTTCGGCGTGCCGGTCGCGCTCGTGATCTCGAACGTCACCTTCTTCAACGAGGTGCGGCTGAACGTGATGACGCCCGCGCCGGTGCCCGAGGCCATGACGGCTCCGGTGTCGCCGTTGAGGACGCGCCAGTTGCGGATGACGCCCGTCGAGCCCGACGCCTCACGGATGTTGATGCGCGAGATCGCGGTGGCGGAGCCCCACTTGATCGAGATGGATCCGGTGGTACCACTGGGAGACCAGAACGTGCTCATGTCGCCGTCACGGACGTCGCCGTAGCTGGTGCCGCTGGCCTTGCTGGAGCCGTCCGAACCGGCGCCGATGCTGAGGTTCGTGCCGCCCTGGGTCGGGCCCGGGGTCGTCGGACCCGGCGTGGTCGGGCCGGGGGTCGTCGGGCCCGGGGTGGTCGGACCGACCGTCGGGCTGGTCGGCGTGCAGCTGCCGTTGGAGACCTGCAGGCCCTTGTTGGCGCCGGCCGTCGCGGTGACGACGCTCGGCACGCAGGAGGCGCTGTCGAGGGCGAACGAGTACGGGATGCTGACGCTGGTGTTCGACGTCGGGTTCGGGCCGGCCGGGTTGTTCTCGGAGCCCGGGCTCGACCAGGTCACGGTGTCGAAGATGTTGCCGCTGACCTGCCAGTAGCCGGCCTCGCTGGTGTAGAACGTGCCGATGACGTCCTTGGCGTTCTTGAAGTAGTTGTTGTCGATGCGTGCCCGCGCGCCGGCCCGGGAGTTGATGCCCGACTCGTTGAGCTGCACGTAGTAGTTGTTGTAGATGTGCGCGATGCCGCCGCGCAGCAGTGGCGTGCGGGAGTCGATGTTCTGGTACAGGTTGTGGTGGAACGTGATGAAGCTGTTCCCGCGGTCACTCTCGCTGGACCCGATGAGCCCACCACGGCCGGAGTTGCGCAGGGTGCTGTAGGACAGCGTCACGTACTGCACGTCGTCCTTCATGTCGAACAGGCCGTCGAAGCCCTCCGCCTCGCCGCCCGACGCCTCGAGCGAGACGTGGTCGACCCAGATGTTGCGCACGGTGCTCTCCATGCCGATGGCGTCGCCGCCGTTGGAGATGGGCGAGCCCGACTTCTTGACGTTCTTGACCGTCACGTTCTGGATGATGATGTTGCTCGAGTCGCGGATGTGGATGCCCAGCTGGTCGAACACCGCGCCGTTGCCGACGCCGATGATCGTGACGTTGCTGATCTCCTTGAGCTCGATCTTGTCGGCGGCGGTGTTGCAGCTGCTGCCGGACACCTTGGTCGTGTTGCCGTGGTTGATGGTGCCCTCGACCTGGATGATGATCGGGGTGCTGCTGCTGGCCCGGTTGCACAGGGCGGCGTGGATCGCCGTCCCGGTGGTGGCCCTGACCGTCTGGCCGCCGGCGCCGCCGGTCGTGCCGCCGTTCTGGGTCGCGTAGCCGGTGACGCCGCCGGTGGCGGCCGAAGCGTCGGGGATCGCCAGGACCACACCGACCGTGGTCCCGACGGCGGTGGCGGCCGCGGCCAACGCCACCTGCAGTCGCCGTGCGACTGGTCGTCTCATCTCGTCTCACCTTCGTCGTCGCGTGCTGGGCGTGTGCTTGGCTCGCGCCGGGGCGGCGGCGTGATCCGCGGCTGATCCGGACTGACGTTGGCGGCGCCATCCGGTTCGCTGGAAAGCGCTTGCCGGGGAAAGCGCTTTCCTGTGGATGCCTGATCGCGAGAATAGGGTGACGTCGATTGCTAGGGCAAGGTCTCGCCCGGATTGTGGCGAAATGCCCGGGGCTTGTTTTCAGGCTGTTTTCAGCCGTAGGCGACGGTCACGCGCTGCAGCACGAGGGAGACCTTCGGCGGGCCGTCGGTCTCGCTCTGGCCGCCGGCGCCGACGCCACCCCTGGCGACCTGGTCGACGACGTCCATGCCCCGGGTGACCACGCCGAGCAGGGTGTAGTCCGCCGTCAGCTCCGGATTGTCGCCGAAGTTGACGAAGAACTGGCTGCCGCTCGTGCCCGGAACCGCGGTCCTGGCCACGGCGACCGTCCCACTCGCGTAGCCCTTGGCCTTCGGGAGGTTCTCCTCCGCGTACTGGTAGCTGGGCCCGCCCGCGCCGGTGCCGGACGGGTCGCCGCACTGCAGCACGTGGATGCCCTCCGTCACCAGGCGGTGACAGGAGGTGCCGTCGAAGAACTTCTTTCCGGCCAGGAACGAGAAGCTGGCCACCGCGCACTGGGCGGCCTTGGCGTCCATCGTGATCTCGATGGCGCCGAGGTTGGTGGTCAGCGCCATGACCGCCGTCGTGGCCTTCGGGACGCTGGTTGGCGGGGTCCCGACGTTCTTGACGTTGGTCTCGTTGCCGGGCTCGACGGCCTTCCACCGGCACGTCCCGGAGCCGCCACCCTGCGCCCCGGAGGCCGACGCTCCTGGCGCGGGCGATGCCGCGGGATCGATCCGCCGGGCGGACTGCGGCCCCGCCAGCGAGGGCGTGCCGCATCCGGCGACCAGCGCGACGACGGTGGCGGCGAGCGCTGGACCACCGAGGCGACGGATCACGGGTGCACGCTACGGCATGGCGACACGTGGCGCGGTGCCCGGCAGCTTGCGGACAACTCGCGGCGCGGCGTTCGCCTTTCGACGTTGGTCGATCCATCCTCGGCCGGCAAGATCAACGCGAGGGTTAATCGATCAACGTCTAAGCCGTCGAGGCCGCCGGCGTCACCGCCGACGCTGGCGTGGCCGCCGGCATCGCCGCCGCGTCGCCGGCATCACCGTCGCGGGCGGGCCCGCGGCGGCCGGGCGATTGGCTTGACCACTTGGCCTCTCGTCAGTACGGTCACGGCATGCGACTCGCCCGACTCGGCCCGATCGGCGCCGAACGCCCCGTCGTGTTCGCCGCCGACGGGACGGCCCACGACCTGACGCCACTCACCGCCGACCTCGACGGTGCGTTCCTCGCCGCCGACGGGATCGCGCGCACCCGCGCCGCCCTCGACGCCGGGGAGCTGCCCGTGGTCGACCCCGCCGGCCTGCGGGTCGGCCCGCCCGTCGCCGGCATCGGCAAGGTGGTGTGCATCGGCCTGAACTACGCCCGGCACGCCGCCGAGTCCGGGGCCACGCCGCCGGCCGAGCCGGTGGTGTTCATGAAGGGCGCCGACACGGTCGTCGGCCCGGACGACACCGTGCTCATCCCGCGCAACAGCGTGAAGACCGACTACGAGGTCGAGCTGGCGGTGGTCGTCGGCCGCAAGGCCCGCTACCTGGACAGCCCGGCCGACGCGGCCGCGCACATCGCCGGCTACGCGATCAGCAACGACGTGTCGGAGCGCGAGTTCCAGCTCGAGCGCGGCGGCCAGTGGGACAAGGGCAAGAACTGTGAGACCTTCAACCCGCTGGGCCCGTGGCTGGTCCCCGGCGACGGCCTCACGGTGCCCGACCTGCGCCTGCAATCCTGGATCAACGGCGAGCCCCGCCAGGACGAGCGGGCCGCTGACATGATCTTCGACGTGCCCCACCTGATCTGGTACCTCAGCCAGTTCATGGTCCTGCACCCCGGCGACGTCGTGAACACGGGCACCCCGGCAGGCGTCGCGATGGGCCTGCCCGGCCAGCCGTACCTCCGCGCCGGCGACGTGATGGAGCTGGAGATCACCGGTTTGGGCCGCCAGCGCCAGACCTGCGCCTGACGCCCTCCTGGATCCGCCACACCCGGGCGGCACCGTCCTCGCAGGCGATGGCGAGCGCGGTGCCGTCCGGTGCCGTCACGGTCCGCCGAAGGGCGCCAGGCCGCTCTTGTAGGCCAGCACGACGAGCTGCGCCCGGTCGCGGGCGCCGAGCTTGGTCATGGCGCGCTGGACGTGGGTACGCACGGTCAGCACGCTGAGGTGCAGCTCGGCGGCGATCTCGGCGTTCGACCGGCCGTCGGCGGCCAGCCTCGTGACCTCGGCCTCGCGGTTGGTCAGGTCCGCGATACCCGGCACCGTGGACGGCTGGGCGGCCGGCCCCGGTGGCGGGGTGGCGAGGAACTGGCTGATGAGGGCCTTCGTCGCGCCCGGGGACAGCAGGCTGTCGCCGGCGGCGACGGTGCGGATGGCGGCGAGCAGGTCGTCGGTGGTGACGTACTTGCCGAGGAAGCCGCTGGCGCCCGCGCGGAGGGCCCGGGCGACGTGCTCGTCGTTCTCGAACGTGGTGAGGATGAGCACCCGGGTGCCGGCCAGGGCGGGGTCGGCGCAGATGGTCTCGGTGGCGGCCAGGCCGTCGGTGCCGGGCATCCGCACGTCCATCACGACGACGTCGGGACGGTGCACCCGGGCGAGCTCGACGGACTGCGCGCCGTCGGCGGCCTCGGCGACGACCTCCAGGTCGGCGCACGAGTCGATCAGCATCCGGAAGGTGCCCCGCAGCAGCGCCTGGTCGTCGGCGAGGAGGACGCGGATCGTCACGGCGTCACCCGCAGCGGGAGGGCGCTCACGACCTCGAAGCCGGTGCCGCCGTCGCTGACCCGCAGGTCGCCGCCGACCGCGTGGGCCCGCTCACGCATCCCGATGATGCCGAAGCCGTCGGCGCCGCCGGGGCCTCGGCCGCCTTCGGTGGCGTTGGCGACCATGATGGTGAGGGTGCTGCCGCTGTACCGCAGCCGCAGCGAGGCGACCGCCGGCGCCGCGTACTTGGTGGCGTTGGTCAGCGCCTCCTGGATGATGCGGTAGGCGGTCAGGTCCACTCCCGGCGGCAGGTCCCGCGGCTCGCCCTCGACCTCGAGGTCGACGGTCAGCCCGGCCGACCGGCACAGCTCCAGCAGCTCCGGCAGCCGGGCCAGCCCCGGCGCGGGTTCGAGCGAGTCGGCGTCGGGCTCGCCGGCCCGGCGCAGGACGCCGACGGTGTTGCGCAGCTCGAGCATGACCGAGGAGGTGGTGACCTTGAGGTCGGCGAGGAGCTTGCGGGTGAGCGCCGGGTCGGCGTCGAGCAGGTGGGCCGCGGTGCCGGCCTGGGCGTTGGCCACGGCCATGTGGTGGGCGACGACGTCGTGCAGGTCGCGGGCGATGCGCATGCGCTCCTCCGTGACCCGCAGCCGGGCCTCCTCCTCGCGGGTCCGCTCGGCGTGCTCCGCCCGGGCGTGGACCGTGTCGAGGTAGGCGTGGCGGAGCCGGGACCGGCTGCCCATGGACAGCGGCAGCAGCAGCCACAGGGCCGGCCCGATGACACGGAGCACCACCGTCTCGTCGAGGTCGGTGATCCCGACGGCGGCGCCGACGACCAGTGTGGTCGTGACGCCGCCGTACACCCAGGCGGTCCGGGAGCCGGCCGACGCGGCCAGCCGGTACAGCGCGACCATCACCGGGCCCAGCAGCAGCGGGGTGAGCAGATAGCCGAGGACGCCCAGCACGACGGCGCAGGCGGCGGTCACGGCGACCGTGGCCCGCGGGTGTTCCCGTGCCTTGAGCAGGGCCAGGCAGGACAGCCCGGCCAGCACGTCGGCGATCCAGGCGTCCGGCGGACGGCCCTCGCCCGGGCCGACCAGGTGCACCCCGAGCACCGCACCGGCGAACAGCGCGACCGCGACGACGGCGTCGGTGAGCCGCGGATGCCGCTCGGCAGACTCCAGGCTGACCATCCCGTGCTCCTGTCGTTCACCGCGTGCCGACGTCAAGTATCGCCCGCGGCGGGCGCTCCTCGAAGGTGCGGCCCTCGACGTCGACCTGCGGGAGCATCCGGTCGAAGCGGCGCGGCAGCCACCAGGCCCGGCGCCCGAGGAGCGCGAGGACGGCCGGGACGATGGCCATGCGGACGACGAACGCGTCGAGGAGCACCGCCGTGGCCAGGCTGAGACCGATCATCTTGATGAACTGGTCCTGCTCGCTGATGAACCCGCCGAAGACGGCCATCATGATCAGCGCGGCGGCGGCCACGACCCGGGTGCTGTGCCGGAACCCGGTCTCGATCGCCTGGCGCGGTGGGGCGCCGTGGACGTACGCCTCCCGCATCCGCGAGACCAGGAAGACCTCGTAGTCCATGGCCAGTCCGAACACGATCCCGACCAGGAAGATCGGCACCGCGCTCATGATCGGCCCGGTCTGCGCGACGCCGAGCAGGTCCGCGCCGTACCCCCGCTGGAACACGAGGACCAGCACGCCCAGGGCGGCCAGCACCGAGAGCAGGAACCCCAGGGCCGCCTTGACGGGCACCAGGATCGAGCGGAACACGACCAGCAGCACCAGCACGGCGAGCCCGACCACGGTGGCCAGGTAAGGCAGCAGCGCGCCCTGGATCTTGCCGGCCATGTCGATGTTGACCGCGGTGGTGCCGCTGACCTGGAACGTCGCACCGGTGCCGGCGGTCAGCCGGGGCCGCGCCGCCCGCAGGTCGCGCACCAGGTCCTTGGTCGCCTCGTCGGTGGGGCTGGTCGACGGGACCGCGTCGAAGATCGCGGTGTCCCCGGCGTCGTTGAAGACCGGTGGCGACACCGACACGACCCCGGCCGTCCCGGCCACCCGGCCGGCGATCGCGGTGACCGCCGCCTGCGGGTCGGCCGCGCCTCTGGCGTCGACCACGACCATCAGCGGGCCGTTGAATCCGGGCCCGAACGCCTTGGCGAGGGCGTCGTAGGCGCGGCGCTGCGTGGTCGACGCCGGCCGGGCCTCGTCACCCGGCATGCCCAGCTGGAGCCCGAGGGCGGGCACCGCCAGCGCCCCGAGCAGCACCACCCCCAGCGTCAGGACGGCGACCGGGCGGCGCAGCACGAACCGCGCCCACCGCGCGCCGCCGGCGCCGGTGCCCGTCTTGCCGGCGCGAGCCAGCACCCTGTCGGGCACGAAGCCGAGGATCGCCGGTACCAGGGTGAGCGCGATGAGCACCGCCACCACGACCGCCGCGACGGCCGTCAGCCCCATCTTCGTCAGCATCGGGATGCCGACCACGGCCAGGCCGGCCAGCGCGATCATCACGGTCAGACCGGCGAAGGCCACCGCCGAGCCGGCCGTACCCGCCGCCAGGGCCACAGCCTCGGCCGCCGCCAGGCCGCGGGCCCGCTCCTCGCGGTAGCGGGAGACCACGAACAGGGCGTAGTCGATCCCGACCGCGAGACCCAGCATGAGGGCGAGGGTGCCGGTGGTCGCGGACAGGCCGAGCGCGTCGCTGAGCGCGAGGATCGACAGCATGCTCACCGCGACCCCGAGCAGCGCGGTCAGCAGCGACAGTCCCGCCGCGACGAGTGATCCGAGGGTGACCACCAGCACCACCGCGGCCAACGCGACGGCGATGAGTTCGGCGGTACCGCCGGGGCCGTCGCCGCCGCCCTCCAGCGCGCTGCCGCCGACGTCGGCCGTCAGCCCCGACGCACGGGCGGCGGCGGCCGCGGCGGCGAGCTCCGCGCGGCTGGCGTCGGTGACCCGAGCGGCCGTGACGGTGTAGGAGACGCTCGTGTAGGCCGCCGACCCGTCACCGCTGACCGTGCCGCCCTCGAACGGGTCGGCCACCATGGCCACCTGCGCGCCGCCGGCCAGCTGCCGGACGGCCGCCTCGACCGCCGCCCGGTACGGTTCCGACGTCACCCGCTCCCCCGCCGGGGCCACGAACACCACCGTCGCCCCGCCGGCGTCCGCGGTGATCCCGGGGAACCGCTCCCGCAGCACGTCGAAGGCCTGCTGCGACTCGACGCCCGGGATCGAGAAGTCGTCGTCAGGGACGGGCGGCGCCGCCAGCCCGGCCACGACCACGCCGGCCAGGACCACCAGCCAGGCGAGGACCACCGGCCCTCGGCGCCTGAAACACACCCGGCCGAGCCGGGCCAACATCCCTGCCACAGGGGCGTCTCCATTCTGACGTTCCGGAGACACCACCATCCCGCCCGGGCCTGGCCCGCGTCGTCGTGCGCGTGCGGGCTTCCGGCTACACAATCCGAACCATGCGGTGGTGCGGCGCTACTGCTGCCGCATGAGCGCCGCACCACCCTTGCCTCACTGCTTGCGGAACGTCTGGGCCAGGGATCCGTTGCAGTCCCACAGCTGCAGGCGGGCGCCGTTGGCCGTGGAGCCGTTCGGGGAGTCCAGGCAGCGGCCCGACTGCGGGTTGCGCAGCGTGCCGTCGGGCTGCGGGATCCACTGTTGTGCCCCGCCGCCGTTGCAGTCCCAGAGCTGGATGAGCGTGCCGTTCGCGGTACCGTTGCCGGTCGCGTCCAGGCACCGGTTCAGGGTGCGCAGGCCGAAGCCGTCCCAGGTCCAGTGCTGGTCAACCGCGTACGTCTGGCAGTCCCACATCTGTACCGCGGCGCCGTTGCCGCCGGTGTCGTCGGCGGCGACGTCAACGCACTTGCCGCCGGGGCCGTTGACGAAGGTCGCGCCGGGCGAGCCGCCGCCGAGGCGGAAGGTCTGCGCGCCCGAGCCGTTGCAGTCGTACAGCTGCAGCCGCGCACCGTTGGCGGTGGAGCCGCTCGGCGAGTCGACGCACCGGTTCGACTGCGGGTTGCGCAGCGAGCCGTTGGCCTGGGCCACCCACTGCTGGGCGCCGCCGCCGTTGCAGTCCCACAGCTGCAGGAGCGTGCCGTTCGCGGTACCGTTGCCGGTCGCGTCCAGGCAGCGGCCCAACGTCTGCAGGGCCGAGCCGTTCCAGCTCCAGCGCTGGTCGACCGCGTGGATCTGGCAGTCCCACAGCTGCACCGCGGCGCCGTTGCCGCCCGTGTCGTCGGCGGCGACGTCCACGCACTTGCCGCCGGGGCCGTTGACGTTGCGGCCGGGCGGCGGGCCGGTCGTGTTGAGCCGCTTCGAGGCGATGATGATGCCCTGGTTCGCGGCGCGGACCCGAAGCTCGTCAAACTTGAGCACCTGCCGGTCGTAGGTCCAGAGGCCGTTGACCTCGCCCTCGACGTCGAACGGCTGGGTGTAGACGAGCGCACCGACGCCCTTGGCGTACATGAGGTTCGCCGCCTGGTTGATGAGGCTGACGTACCGGTCGGTCATCGACGTCGAGTCGCCGTGCATCTCGTAGGCGCCGAAGCCGCCGTTGGGGCTGTACTCGTGGCCGGGGGTGCGCACGCCGAGCCCGCCGTACTCGCCGAGCACGCCGGCGCGGGTGGCCGACGGCAGCGGGTTGTCCGGGCCGACGTAGATGTGCCAGTCCATGATGTCGCCGTTGCCGGGGTCGCCGTGCGAGTTGCAGCAGTTGTACCCGCTGTGCGGGTTGACCAGCCGGGTCGGGTCCTGGTTCTTGACGTTCTGCGCGACGCGCGTGGTGTCGGCGAGGTTCCACTCGCCCCAGCCCTCGTTGAACGGCACGTACACCACGACCGCCGGCGAGAACCGGTGCTCGTCGACGATCTCGCGGACCTCGCTCTCCCACTGGGTGTGGGAGGCGGCGGTACCGGGGGCCTCGCCCATGCTCGGCATGTCCTGCCACACCAGCAGTCCGAGCCGGTCGGCGTGGTAGTACCAGCGCGGCGGCTCGACCTTGATGTGCTTGCGGACCATGTTGAAGCCCAGGTCCTTGATCTTCTGCAGGTCGCCCGCCAGGGCGGCGTCGGTCGGCGCGGTGTACAGCCCGTCGGGCCAGAAGCCCTGGTCCAGCACGCCGTTCTGGAGCACGAACTGCCCGTTCAGCGTGGGCACCCGGCGGCCGTTGACGACGGCGGTGCCGACCTCGCGCATGCCGAAGTAGTGCATGGTCTGGTCCACGGTCACGCCGGCCGCGTTGCGCAGGGAGATGCGCAGGTTGTACAGGAACGGGTCGTCCGGCGACCAGCGTCGCGCGTTCGGCACCGGGACGGTGAAGTCCGCGAAACCGCCGGTGGCGGTGCCGACGACGGTCGAGCCGTCGAGGACCTCGGCGAACACGGAGTACCCCGTGACGTCGCCGCGGGTGAAGACCCTGGTCCGCAGGGTGTTGTTCGCCAGGTTCGGGTAGTAGTCGGTGCTGTAGATGGACGACGTCGGGGTCGGCTCCATCCAGACGGTCTGCCAGATGCCCGACGACGGGGTGTACATGATGCCGCCCGGGTTGCGGACCTGCTTGCCGCGGGCGATGTTCAGCCCCGGCGTGTCCGTCGGGTCGTAGGCGCGCACGATGAGCTCGTTCGTGCCGCCGTTGAGCTGCGGCGTGACGTCGAACTCGAAGCGGTCGTAGCCGCCGGTGTGCGTGCCGACCTGCACGCCGTTGACCCACACCGTGGCCTGGTAGTCGACGGCGCCGAAGTGCAGCTGCACGCGGCGGCCGGCCCAGCCCGCGGGGACGGTGAAGGTGCGGCGGTAGAACAGGTAGAAGCGGTTGTCGTTCGCCGGCCGCTTGATGCCGGACAGCGCCGACTCCACCGGGAACGGGACGTTGACCCGCTCCGGCAGGGTCTGGCCGAAGACCGGGTTGTCGTTCGTCGTGGACTGGCGCAGCTGCCACTCGCCGTTGAGGTTCATCCAGTCCGGCCGCACCATCTGCGGGCGCGGGTAGTCGGGCAGCGGGGTGCCGTTGAGGGCCTGGCTGGTCCACGGGGTCGTCAGCGGCGACGGCTGGGCCGGGGCGGCGGCGGCCGGTGGCGCGGCGGTGACGGCAGCCGCCGCCACGCCGGTGACGGCAGCGAGAACGAGACGCAGGAGATGTCGGGGCATGCGGTCTCCCTGGCGGTGGAGTGCAAAGGGGACCCGGCCGGGGCGGCCTCATCGTAAGACGACATCAGACATCAACGGAATAGCTAAACATCGAACATTTTCAAACAGACGACCATCGACAGGTCGACGAGCGCGTCGGCTGGCTTCGGGTTGCGCTGCGCGGTGGTGAGGTGGCCGGCGACCAGGCGGTGCACGCCCTCGCTGTCACCGGCCTCGATGAGGGCGAGGATCCGGCCGTGCTCCTCCCCCGCTGCTTTGCGTTGCTTCAGCGGTACCCCCGTGGTCTCCCGGATCCGGGTCGCCCAGTCCTGCTCGTGCACGGACCAGAGCGCCTCCAGGGCGCCGGCGAGCACGATCAGCGGCTCGTTGCCGCACAGCCGGACGAGGGCCTCGTGGAAGCGGCGGGACACGGCGACGACCTCGACCAGGTCCTCGATGCTGTCGAGATACGCCTGGTGCAGCTCGCGCAGCTCCGGCACGACGGCGCGGGCCCGGTCGCGGCGGCTCGCGCAGAGCGCGGCGCAGGCCGGCTCGACGTGGCGCAGGGCCACCGCGACGTCGCCGATGGCGACCTGCTGGGACGCGAGCACCAGCCCCAGGTTGTAGGCCAGGCCCGCCGGGGACGGCCGGCGCACGATGGCACCGCCCAGCCGCCCCCGGCGGACCGTGATGAGCCCCTCGGCCTCCAGAATGCGCATGGCCTCGCGGAACGTGGGCATGCTCACGGGGTACCGCCGGATCAGCTCCTCCGCCGTCGGCAAGGGGTCGCCGTCGGCGAAGTCGCCGCGGATGATCCGCGCGCGGATGTGGTCGGCCACCTGCTCGGCGAGCCGATGAACGCGCACCTGGGGCTCCACGGCGTTCACCCTAGTAAGCGTCCGGGTCGTCCTGCACGGCGGCCGGGACCGGGTGGCGGTACACGCGGGCGGCGTTCTCCCACGTCATCTTGCGGATGTCCGCCGCCGGCAGGCCGCCGATCTCCTCGTCGATGACCTTCTGGGTGTACGGCCAGGTCGAGTCGCAGTGCGGGTAGTCCTGCTCCAGGAAGATGTGGTCGACCCCGATCACGTCGCGCAGCGCGAACGACGACGGGTCCTCGACGGCGCAGAAGTAGAAGTTGCGCAGCAGGACCTCGGCCGGGGTCAGCTCGATGCCCTTCCAGGTGCCATACATCTCGTGGTAGCTGAGCATGTGGTTGAGCCGGTCGACCAGGCCCGGCACCCAGCCGATGCCGCCCTCCGACAGCACGATCTTGATGTCGGGGAACCGCACCGGAATCCGCGAGTACAGCCAGTCGACCGCGGAGAACATCGAGTACCCGAAGAACAGCACGCCCACCACGTCCGGCGGGGCGTCCTCCGCCGTCGACGGGCTCGTGCCCGACGATCCGATGTGGAGGTTGATGACGGTACCGGTCTCCGCGCACGCCCGCATGATGGGGTCCCAGTGCCCGGTGTGCAGCGACGGCAGCCCGAGCATGTGCGGCGCCTCGGAGAACGTCACCGCCTTGAAGCCCCGCTCGGCGTTGCGGTAGATCTCCTTGGCGCCGACCTCGGGATCGAGGAAGTACGGCAGCTGGCACGGGATCATCCGGTCCGGGTACGCGCCGGACCACGCCTCCAGGTTCCAGTCGTTCCAGGCCCGCGTGGCGGCGAGGGCCAGCTCGGGGTCCTGTGTGGACAGTTGCAGCCGCTGGCCGGCGAACCCGGGCAGGAACGACGGGAAGCACAGCGAGGCGTACACGCCGCTCAGGTCCATGTCCTTGATCCGCTCGTGGATGTCCCACGAGCCGCGGCGCATGTCGTCGAAGCGGCACGGCTCCATGCCGTACTCGTCGACGGGCCGCCCGACGACGGCGTTGAAGCCGACGTTCGGGAACTCCTTGCCGTCGTAGACCCAGACGTGGCTGCCGTCCTTCTCGATGACGTGCGGCGCCTGGTCCTTGTACTTCTCCGGCATCCGCCCCTCGAACGCGTCGGGCGGCTCGACGATGTGGTCGTCGACGGAGATGAACGTGTACTTGCGCTCCTGCCGCGGCGGGTCGGGCAGGAACGTCACCTTGCCGCGGTCGGCGGTGGTGAAGGCGGTATTCTTGAGCAGTTCGTCGATGGATGCCATGTGGGGTGTCCTTACTTCAGTACGTCTGGTTCACGCTTGATGAGGGCGCGGACGGCGCCGGCCCAGAACACGTCCGAGCCGCGTTCGAGCAGCGATCGCTTCATGCCGTGCCGGATGCCGGGCGAGATCGCCAGGGGGTCGCGGCCCAGCAGCATGACGTCGTAGGCGAGGCGGCAGGCCCGGTCGATGCTCGCGGACTTGTAGGTCGCCTCCTGGATGGTCGGCGCGGTGACGATGATGCCGTGGCTGGCCAGGATGACCACGGACTTGTCGCCGATCTGCTCGGCGAGGTCCCGCCCGAGCTCGGCGTCGTCGACCTCGCCGGTGTACTCGTGCACGAAGGCCAGATCCCCGTCGAACATCGACCCGGTCTGGTGCACGATCTCGGGAAGCACGCCGACCGCGGCCAGCACGGTCACGTAGTAGGGATGGTTGTGCACGACGACCCGCGCGTCGGGCCGCCTCCTGTGCAGCTCCGTGTGGATGTGGAACGCCGGGGTGACGTCCCAGCGCCCGTCGATCAGCTGGCCGTCGCGGTCGACGACGCACAGGTCTCCGGCGCTGATCTCCTCCCACCAGAGGCCCCAGGGGTTGATCCACATGGCGCCGCTGTCATCTTTGATCTGGGTGATGTGGCCGGCGATGTTCTCGCTGAAGCCGCCGTGGGCGAGGATTCGGAACGCGCAGGCGAGGGCCTGGCGGTCGTCGAGCTCCACCCCGATCGGCGGCGTGATCCGGGGCGCCCAGACGGCGGTCCCCCCTTGTCGCAGTGTCTCGGTCGTGCTCACGCTCCACCTCCGTGAGTCCCCCGCTGAATCACCTTATGTTTTAGAAGATTAAGTGCGCCGGGGCCAAGAATCAAGCAAACGCTTGGTAGAAGTTCAGCGCCGGGCGGAGGCGGTGGAGCTGGCCGGACACCACAGGAAGCGGGGAGCGGGGCAGCGCGGGACGGCCAACGCGGGTTGGCGCCGACTGTGACGAGCAGCGGCCCGGCTACGCGGAGCGAGGCGGTCCGAGCGGGACCACGATCGCGGGACTCGGTCGATTCGCTCGATCGATTCGGTCGGTCGACCGACCCATGACAACCGCTTCGATTCGGTCGGTCGACCGACGGCAACCGCTCCGACGGCAACCGCTCTCACTCGGTCAGTCGACCGACCGACGCGACGCGCGACGACACCGCGCCCACAGCAACCGCTCCCACTCGGTCAGTCGACCGACCGACGGCAACCGCTCCCACGGCAACCGCCCCCACTCGGTCAGTCGACCGGCCGACGCGACGCGCGACGACACCGCGCCCACAGCAACCGCTCCCACTCGGTCAGTCGACCGACCGACGGCAACCGCTCCCACGGCAACCGCCCCCACTCGGTCAGTCGACCGGCCGACGCGACGCGCGACGACACCGCGCCCACAGCAACCGCTCCCACTCGGTCAGTCGACCGGCCGACGGTGCCCGGCGCGGGCGGCCGGAACGGTTCGCGATCAACGGTGAGGCTCCGGAGGACCGCGCGGCCCCAGACACCTATGCCAGGACGGCGCCGCCCGCCACGTCCACGATGACGCCCGTGATCCACGACGAGTCGTCCGAAGCCAGGAACAGCGCCGCCCGTGCCACGTCCTCCGGGGTGCCCAGGCGGCGCAGCGGGTGCGCCTCGGCCATGGAGCGCTGCACCTCCGACGGTATCCACTGCTGGTTCGTCTCGGTCAGGATCGTCTCCGGGGCCAGACAGTTCGCCCGGATGCCGAACGGTCCGACCTGCGCCGCCAGGTCCTGGGTGAACAGCTGGACGCCCGCCTTCGCAGCTGCGTACGCCACGATCGTCCGGTCGCTCGGCTTGCGGCCCGCGGCCGAGGACAGCGTGATGATGGTGCCGCTGCGCTGGGCCTTCATCAGCGGCAGGAAGGTCTTCACGGTCAGGAACGTGCCGGTCAGGTTGCGGTCGATGTCCGCGCGCCAGCTCTCCTCCGTGATGTCCTCGATCGGGGCCGGGCGGCTGGTGGTGCTGCCGGCGTTCGCGACCAGGATGTCGAGGCGGCCGTGGCGGGACACGATCTCGTCGCGCATGCGGGCGAGGTCGGCGGCGACGGTGACGTCGCCGGTGACGACCGAGGCGGCGCCGATGCGGGCCTGGACCTCGGCGAGCGCGGACGTGTCCCGGCCGTGGAGGACGACCTGGGCGCCGGCCGCGGCGAACGTGGTCGCGATGGCCGTGCCGATGCCGCGGGAGCTGCCGGTGACCAGGGCCACCTTGCCGTTGAGAGTCATGCCACCGATGCTCGCCGGTGCCGGCGGGAGCGGCGTCCGTCCCACGGCGGCATCAGCCGTACGCCCAGTTACGTAGTGGCGGGCGCTGCCCACGGAGACGGGCGTGGGCAGCGCCGCCCCGCGCCTACCTCCGTTCCTCGTCGCCTGCGGTGAGCTCCAGGTAGACGATCGAGGGCATCGGCAGCGAGACCTCCACGGTGGACTCGAACAGCGTCGTCGACGACGGCTCCAGCACGTCGCCCGCCGCCAGGGCCGACCACTGCGACGGCGCGGGCCAGTCGCCGCCGCCGAGGGCCGCCCATCGGGCCGCGATGTTGTTGTGGTCGGCGTCGACGCGCCACTGGGTCAGTGTGTGCCGCGTCGCCGGGAGGCCCTCGACCCGCAGTACCACCGAGCGGTCCAGCGGCGCGGCGACGCTGGCCTTGCCGTGGTCCAGCGTGCCGTTCCACAGCAGGACGCCGACCGCGCCCGTGGACGGGTCGCGGGACGCCCAGCACTCGACCAGGCTGCCCGCGCCGTCGCCGGTGAGTCGCACCGGCAGCTGCGTCGGGCCCAGGCGGTCGAGCAGGCGCAGGGCCCAGTACTTCGGCTTGGCCAGGTTGCCCACCGTGAGCAGGCCGAAGCCGCCGTGCAGCAGGCGTGGCGGGCGGCCGAGCTCCTCGAAGTGGTCGGACGCCACCCACGGGGCGAGCGCGTCGATGCGGCGCGCCGCCGAGTGCATGCCGCGCAGCAGGAACGTAGCCGCGAACACCGTGTCGTTGATGTCGCTGCCGTGCGTGGCGGTCACCCCCCACTCCGTCCACAGCAGCGGCCGGCCGCCGGCGAGCGGGCGCAGGTCGAGCGGCGGGCTGCCGTACACGTGGGTGGAGAGGAAGTCGACCGACGGGCGGTCGAGCTGCTCGGTGATCCAGCCGACGGCGGCGGAGCCGGGGCCGCCGACGAGGATGCCCGGCTCGACCTCCCGCACGGCGGCGGCGGTGACGTCGTAGAGCCGCCAGTACTCCTCGGGCGTGCCGGACCAGAACACCGACAGGTTGGCCTCGTTCCAGACCTCGAAGGGCCAGTGGTTGCGGACCTCCTCCCGGCCGTACCGCTCGATCAGATGCGCCGTGAAGGACCGCACGAGCCAGGCCCAGCGCTCCCAGTCGCCCGGCGGCGAGATCACCGCCTCGTAGGCGAAGACCGTCTGGGACGGGTCGCGGGCCAGCTCGGGCGGCATGAACGACAGCTCGACCACGGGCCGCATCCCGAGCTCCAGCACCGCGTCGTAGACGGCGTCGACGGCGCCGAAGTCGAGCGCGCCGTCGCGCAGCACGCCGCTGAGGATGCCGTGGGCGCGCACCGAGGCTACGCCGAGCTCCACGTGGACGCGTCGCAGCGCGTCGCGCAGCTCCGCGCCGATCGGCCGCCCGCCGGACGTGTCGGTGCACAGCAGGTGCGTGAGGTGCTCCGAGCCGACCATCGCCCGCCACGGCCGGTGCAGCGCACCGTCGTCTCCGTCGGCCCGGACCACCACCTCCACCGCCGCGTCGCCCCCGCCGGCGACCACCGGCACGGGGTCGCTCATCGCGCCGATGGCGTTCACCGTGGCCAGCGGCGCGACGGCATAACGGTATGCCTCGCCCGGTGTCACCGTGGTGTCGGCGTACGGCCCGTGCGGCACCGCGAGGACGTCCCCGCCCCCGTGGTCGACGACCTCGAACGAGCCGTCGGCAGCGGCCCGCAGCACCGCGTAGCCGATGGCGCCAGGCACCGGGTCCCAGTCGAGGGTCACCTGCCCACGGCCGGTGACTGCGGAGACACCGGCCGGCGCCGCCAGGTCGGCGGTTTCGATCGGCCCCTGCGCGCGGTCCTGGGCGCCGCCGGCCCCCATGAGGGCGGCCCAGTGCTCCTGGGCGGCAGTGGCGGCGGTCGAGGAGGCGGAGGGGGTAGAAGAGGAAGAGGGCGAGGAGGGCGAGGGAGCGGAGGTCGTCATACGCCGAACTCCTCCATCGCGAGCAGCGGGCGGACCGCCCGCTCGAAGGCCGGCGTCACGAACGAGCGCTTGACGAGGTCACCACGCAGCTCGTTGCCGAGCGCGCCCATGATCATGCCCTGGTCGAGCGCCAGATACCGCTTCGCCACGGTACCGCTGCGCACCGCGACGGCGTCGTAGAAGCCGCCCGGGCCGTAGGCGCCGAGATGCGCCTCCATGCGCGCGAGGTTGTCCAGCGCGGCCTGCCGGGCGTACGGCAGGGCCAGGAACACGGCGTGCGGCGTGACCACGCCGTCGCCGTAGGTCGGCGCGGGCCCGGCCGGGCGGCAGTCGCCGAACCCGGCGTCGTAATTTGCACCCTCCACATCGGACGGATAGCCGGCCGGGTCCATGCCCATGGCGTCGACGCCCCAGGCCTTGTAGCCGCCGAACGGGTCGGAGGCCGGCGAGAAGCCCCAGTAGCCGTACCGGGCGTCGCGCAGGCCGTGCTCGATCTGGCCGGCGACGGTCGCCGGGTGGTTGCGGCCCCAGCTGCGCGGGCCCCACCGCGCCTCGGGCACGAACAGGTCGGGCATGAGCGCCTCGAACATGTCGCCGCCCCAGCTCGGCACGAACCGGATGCCGCGGTAGGTGTAGGCGCCCTCGTACACGTCGACGCCGAGGTAGGTGCGGGTGGTGCCGGTCGGCTGCTGCTCGACCCAGGACCAGTCGCACGTCGGCGGGAACGTCCGCCGCGTCGCGAAGTAGTGCTCGGGCGGGATCTGGCCGAAGGCGATCCCGAGATAGCTCGCGATGCGGGGCTCGGTCACCGTGATGTCATAGTGGTTGCAGGTGTACCACACGTCGGGCCCACGCCCCCGGTAGTTCCCGACGACGGAGCACCCGGGCGGCGCGGTGTCGTAGAAGCCGCCCCGCAGCAGCCTGACGTCGGGGTTGTAGTAGAACCCGAAGTCCATCGGCCGCAGCAGCGCCGCCGCCGCGGCGCGCTGGGCCGGCATCGCGCCCTGCACGACCAGCAGCGCGGCGGCGAGCCAGCCGTTGTCCACACTGGACAGGAACGGCGTGATGGCGCTGCCGTCGTCGGGGAACGTGTGCAGCACGGCGCCGGTGTGCGGGTCGTACCAGTTGTAGTACATGCCCGACGCCGGGTGCCGCGGCAGCCGGCCGAGCGTGGCGAGGGTCTGCCCGACCCGCCGGTCGGCGTCGGCCCGTGAGACGAGCCCGAGCTCGCGGGCGACGACGGTCGACCACAGGTAGGCGCCGATGTTCGTCGGCGAGGTGTAGGCGGAGCGCCCGGCCGGGGCGAGGTCCCCGGTGATGTTGTCGGCGGGCAGGCCGGTGGCCGGGTCGACCATCGCGTCCATGGAGCGCCAGGTGTCGGCGGCGTAGCGCTGGAGCACGGCCCGGTCGGACGGCGCCCCGGACGCGGCGGCGGGTGGGAGCAGCGCGGCGGCCAGCAGTACCGCCACAGGAAGCAGGAATCGACGCACGGTAAGCCTCACTTGAGTCCGGTTGTCGCGATGCCGCGCAGGAAGTGCCGCTGCAGGAGCAGGAACACCACCAGGACGGGCAGGACGACCACGACGGCCCCGGCAAGCGCCAGGCCCAGGTTGATCCGGTGCTGCCCGACGCTGAACAGCGCGAGCGCGACCGGCAGGGTGTACTTGTCCTCGGTCGTGGCCACGACGAGCGGCCACAGGAAGTTGTTCCAGGAGGTGAGGAAGGTCAGGATGCCGAGCGTGGCCAGCGCCGGCCGGCACAGCGGGAGCACGACCCGCCAGAAGATGCGGAACTCGCCGGCGCCGTCCACCCGTGCGGCCTCGATCAGCTCGTCGGGGATCGACATGAGGTACTGCCGCATCAGGAAGACGCCGAACGGGCCGGCGAGGAACGGCAGGACCAGCCCGGCGTAGGTGTTGGCCAGGCCCAGGTTGCTGACGAGCACGAACTGCGGCACGAACACCGCCAGCCCGGGCACCATCAGCGTGCCGAGGACGACCAGGAGCAGCAGCCGCCGCCCGGCGAACTCGATCTTCGCGAGGGCGTAGCCCAGCATCGAGCAGAACACCAGGTTCCCGGCCGTGACGAGGACCGCGACGAGCAGCGAGTTGCCGAAGTACCGCGGAAAGTCGAGCTCGGTGAAGAGCCGGCGGAAATGCTCGAGGGTCACAGTCTCCGGCCACCAGGTCGGCGGGACCCGCCGGATCTCGCCCTCGGGCTTGACCGACGACAGCAGCATCCACACGAACGGGCCGACCACGACGGCCAGCCCCGCGACGAGGGCCGCGTAGAGCGACGTGCGGGCGACGACATCCCGGCGGCGCATCAGTCCCGCCCTCCGATCAGCCGGAACTGCAGCACCGACAGCGCCACGATCGCGACGAACAGCACGTAGCTGGCCGCGGCCGCGTAGCCGTAGTTGCCGAAGCCGAACTGGTTGTAGACGTGGTACGAGACGGACAGCGTCGAGCTCAGCGGGCCGCCCTGGGTCATCACGAACGGCTCCTCGAACAGCTGGAGGTAGCCGATGCCGGTGACGACGCCGCCGAAGAGCAGCGTCGGGCGCATCAGCGGCAGCGTCACGTTGCGGAACTGCTGCCACCGGCTCGCGCCGTCCAGCCGCGCCGACTCGTACAGCTCGGCCGGCACGGCCTGCAGCCCGGCCAGGAACACCACCATCAGGAAGCCGAAGTTGCGCCAGACAGCCATCAGGATGATCGACGGCAGGGCCAGGTCGGCGTCGTTGAGCCAGTTCGGCCCGGGCAGCCCCACCGCCCGCAGCAGGTTGTCGACCAGCCCGGCCTGCGGGTCGAGCAGGAACCGCCAGATGACGGCGATCGCCACGATGCTGGTGACGACGGGCAGGTAGAACCCGACGCGGAACAGCGCGCGGAACCGGATCAGGCCCGAGTTCAGCGCGCTGGCCGCGGCGAGCCCGGCGACCATGGTGAGCGGCACGCCGGCGCCGACGAACACCAGCGTGTTGCCGGCGGCCCGCAGGAACAGGTCGTCGCCGAACAGGCGGGTGTAGTTGGCGGCGCCGACGAACTCGACCGCGAACGGGTGGCGCAGGTCGGTCGAGCGCAGGTCGGTGAAGCTCATGACCAGCGCGGCGAGCACCGGCAGGGCCATGAACACCGCGAACAGCGCCGTGAACGGGGCGGCGAACGCCCAGCCGGTCAGCGCCCGGCGCCGACGCCGGGCACCGGCGGCACGGCCTTGCGTCGCGGCCGCCTTGACCGGTGCCCGGGCTACGGAGGTCGCCGCCACCGTCAGGCCCCGGTGCCGATCGCGGTCGCCTTGTCCTGGACGGCCTTCGCGGCCGCGGCCGGGCTCTCGCCGGCCTTGGCGACCTTCTCCAGCTCAGCGTCGAGCGCCGCGGCGACCTGCTCCCAGGTGGGCACGGCCGGCGGGGCCTGGGCGTCCTGCAGCTGCTTGCCGAACACGGCGAGCATCGGGTCACCGGACAGCGACTGGTCCTGCCACGCCTGCTGTACCGCCGGGAGGTCCTTGACCGCCTGGAACCACTGCACCTGGACCTCGGGCCTGCTCAGCCACTGCACGAACTTCCAGGCGCCGTCGCGGTTCTTGGCGTCCTTGAACACGGCCAGGTTGGAGCCGCCGATGAAGGACGTCGCGGTCTTCTTCGTGGGCATCGCCGCGACCGCGTACTTCCCCTTGATGGCGGGGCCGCCCTGCTCGTCGATGATGCCGGCGTGCCACGGCCCGGAGATGAACGAGGCGATGCTGCCGTTGACGAAGCCGGCCTCGAGCGCGCCCTCCTTGGGCAGGTCGTTCGGCGAGAGCTTGTCGGTGAAGAACGACTGCCAGTACGCCATCGCCTCGACGAGCTCGGGGGTGTCGAGCGTGAACTTGCCGTCCTTGACCAGCTCGGCGCCGTTGGACCAGGCGAACGGCAGGAACGACTGCCAGGCGCCGGTGCTGCCGGGCTGGAGGTTGAAGCCCCACTGGGCCCCGCCCGGCTGCTGCATGGCCTTGGCCATGGCCTTGAGCTCGTCCCAGGTCTGCGGCGGCTTGCTGAGGCCGGCCTTCTGGGCGAGGTCGGTGCGGTAGTAGATGGCGCGGGTCTCGACGTACCACGGCACCGCGTACGAGGTGCCGTCCACGACGGTGGTGTTCCACGCGCCGGAGAAGTAGTCGCCCTTGTCGAACAGCGTCGGCGTCGGGTCGAGCGCCCCGGTCTTGCCGAACTCGCCCATCCACGTGGTGCCGATCATCGACACGTCGGGCGTCTGCTTGGCCGCGATCGCGCTGGCGATCTTCTGGTGGGCGGCGTCCCACGGTACCGCCGTCACCGTCACTTTGGCGTCCGGGTTGTCCTTCGAGAACGCCTGCGCGAACGCGCCGAGCTTCTCGCCCTCGGCGCCCATGGCCCAGACGGTGATCTCGCCCTTCGCCTTGCCCTCACCGACGGGCTTGGCGTCCTCCTGGTCGCCGCCGGCGTCGCGGCCGCACGCGGTGAGCGCGAGGGCTGCTGCCAGCGCGACGGCGGTCATGCGTGTTCTCATGGGTCGACCTGCCTTCCTTCGCAGGGATCGGGGCCGCAGCTGCGCCGGACGACGAGCCGCGTGGGGATGACCCGGTGACGGACCGGGTGGGCTTCGGGTGTGCTCATCCGGTCGTGCAGCCAGCGGGCGGCGGTGGCGCCGAGCTCCCGCATGGGCTGCCGGACGGTGGTGAGGCCGACGAACCTGGCGGCCATGACGTCGTCCCACCCGGTGATCGCGATGTCGCCGGGAACGTCGCGTCCTTCGGCCGCGGCGGCGAGGTGGGCGCCCAGCGCGATCTCGTCGTTGGCGCAGAACAGCGCGTCGGGCGGGATCCGGCGGCGCAGCAGGGTGCGGGCCGCGGCCAGCCCGGCGTCGACGTCGAACGCGCAGCGCACCGGGGCACGCTTGCCGGACGCGGCCACGAAGCCGCGGTAGCGGTCGGCCACGTCCGGGGACGCGTCCGGGTCGCCCAGGAACACGAGCCGGCGGTGCCCGTGCGCGAGCAGGTGCGCGGTCAGCTCGCGGGCGGCGGCCCAGTTCTCGGAGCGGATGGTGTCGAGCCCGTCGACGGGCTCGCGGGCCAGCAGCACGATCGGCAGCCCGGAGGCGGCGAGCTCGACGACGACCTCGTCCGGGACCGTGCGACCCATGACGACCAGGCCGTCGACCCGGCCGGCCAGGTCGAGCACCTGCGCCGTGGCGTCGGGCCGCCCCTCGGTGCCGAGGATGAGCACGCTGCGCCCGAGCTCGGCGGCGGCCTCCTCGTAGCCGAGCAGGACCTCGGCGTAGTACGGCCCGACGAGGTGCGGGAACACGATCCCGTTCGCGGCGTGCCGCCCCTCGGCGAGCGACCGCGCGGACCGGCTGGGCGTGAAGCTGAGCGCCTCGGCCGCCTCGACCACCCGCCGCCGGGTCTCAGCCGTGACGAGCTGCGAGCCCCGCAGCGCCCGCGACACGGTGGCGATGGACACCCCGGCCCGCCGCGCCACCTCGTAGATCGTCGGCTTTGAAAGCGCTTTCATTGGCACGCATCGTTGCGTACCCGCTTGCCGAGATCGATAAACGTCGGCGTGGTGTTCCGTGCTCCGGCGCTGGTCAGCCGATCCGGAGCGCGTCGAGGACCGGGGCCGGCGCGCCGGCCGCCTCGGCCACCCGCACCGCGCTCCAGCCGTGGTTGTCCGGTGCCAGGGGGTCGACGCCGGCCGCTCGCAGGCGCCGGATCAGCGCGACGTCGCCGATGCGGTCGGCGACGTGCAGCAGCGTCTGGCGCTGCAGGCCGCGGGCGCCGCGGGGGTCGACGCCCGCGTCGAGCAGCCGGCGCACCTCGGCGGCGTCGCCGTGGGAGGCCGCGAGGAACAGGTGGCGGGTGACCCTGCGGATCTGTCGCGGCAACGTCCCGGTCCGGGCCGCCCAGGCGTCCAGGACGGCGAGGCAGCCGGTGGCGCGCCCGCCCAGGGCCTGCAGCGCGCGTTCGCGGTGCATGTCGTCCGGGGTGTGGTCCAGCGCCTCCAGCCGGCCGGCCCGCCATCCGACGTAGTGGCGGGCCACGCACTGCACGTGGACGCGCTCGGGCACCTGCACGCCGGGCGCGGAAGCGTACGGCTCGTCCGGGGCGTCCGGGAACATCGCGGCGCGGACCAGCGGATGCAGGGCCGTCGCCGGCAGGTGCCCGGCCAGCAGCGGCTCGAAGAACCACGGGAGGCTCAGGGCGCTCGACGGTACCGCGGGCAGGCGCTCGGCCTGCCGCCGCTCGGCCACCCGCAGTACCGGATCCGCGTCCGCGGCCAGGGTGAGCGTCAGGACCAGCTCAGGCGCGTGCCACAGCCGGGTCACCAGGACGGTGCCCGACCCGGAGCCGCCGAGCAGGTCTCGGGCGGCCGGCACGATCAGGCTCATCCGCAGGTACGGAAGGAGCGCTCCACGGACGGCGTGGGCGGCCTCGACCTCCGGGGCGACCTCGACGCCGGCCGCGCGCCAGCTCGCGACCCGGGCGCCGGCGCGCAGGTGGTCCTCCCACTCCGTGCGGGCTGCGGGGTCGTCCTTCGGCGGGGCCGCCTCCGGCAGGTCCCCGCGGTCCACGGGCCGGCCGTCGCGGTGGAAGTGCGGTGTCCGGTCGCCGCCGCCCAGCCGCTGCCGCAGCCGGTCGGTGTGCCGGGCGTCCCACAGGTGCCGGCTGCTGTCCCACCGTGTGATCACCGGCCCCGTGCCCACCGCCAGCACCAGCCGCGTCGGGCCGTACCGGGCGAGGCGGGCGACGATCGTGAGCGCCTGCCCGGTGGCGGGGTCACGCGCCAGGAGTACGGGCGGCCGCGCACTGTACGTGAACTCGTGGTCTCCGCCGAGCAGGTGCCACCGGATCAGGTCCGGCGCCAGGTGCCGCAGGTCGTCGAGCATCCCGGACCCGACGTCGGACGCAGCCTCGGTCACGGTCGCGTCGACCTCGATGCCGGCCGCCGCGCACGCACCCCGCCAGTCACCGGCCAGCCGGCGCTGCGTCGCGGCGTGCACCACTTCCGCCGGAAGGTCGTACCTCCTGAGCACAGGTGCGGTTCTGGCCACCGATCTCCCCCGGTCTGCGCCCGACAGGACGTGGATCGGCGGGCGGCCGGATTCGAACCGGCGTCCCCGGGAAAGGCAGTCCCGCCGCGCCACATGCTAACGGCGCCGTTGCCCGCTCATCCGGGGGCGTACCGCCGGATGGCGGGTGCGGGTGGCCGAATCCGCCGTGACTGGCGGATGCGCCGGGACCTCGGGCGGCACGACGCTGGACGCAGCACCCCTGAGCAGCGAGAAAGGCTCCCTCCATGACCGACACCGTCGCCCGCCCGCCGTACGATCCGGAGCTGGCCGCCGCGCTCCAGGCGATCGAGGCGGCGGCGCCGCCGGCCCTGACCCTCGACCTGATCCCGGCGGTGCGCGAGGCTGGCGTCGCCGGCATCCCGCCGCTGGACGAACTGTTCGCCGGCCGCGACATCGCCTGGCATGACGTCACGATCGCCGGCCACAACGGCGACGACATCCTGGTCAGCGTCTACCACCGCAAGGGCCGCGACGCTCCGGCGGCCGGCATCTACCACGTGCACGGCGGCGGCATGGTCATGGGCGACCGCAGCCTCGGCGTCAGCCTGTTCGCCGACCAGATCGAACGCGGCGACGCCGTCGTCGTCTCCGTCGAGTACCGCCTCGCGCCCGAGCACCCCGACCCGTACCCGGTCGAGGACTGCTACGCCGGACTGGTCTGGACCGCCGAGCACGCCACGGAGCTCGGCATCGACCCGGCCCGCCTGATGATCGCGGGCGGCAGCGCCGGTGGCGGGCTCGCCGCCGGTGTCGCGCTGCTCAGCCGCGACCGCGGTGGCCCGGCCCTGTTCGCCCAGCTGCTGATGTGCCCGATGCTCGACGACCGGGACGACACGGTCTCCACCCGCCAGATCGAGACCGGGATGTGGAACCGCGCCTCCAACCGCACCGGCTGGACCGCGCTGCTCGGCGACCGGCGCGGCGGCGACGACGTGTCGATCTACGCCGCCCCGGCGCGCGCCACCGACCTGTCCGGCCTGCCGCCGGCGTACATCGACTGCGGCAGCGCCGAGGTGTTCCGCGACGAGGACGTCGCCTACGCCCAGCGGCTCTGGGCGGCCGGTGTCCAGGCCGAGCTGCACGTGTGGGCCGGCGGCTTCCACGGCTTCGAGGGCCTCGCCCCGCACGCGGAGGTCTCCCGCGCCGCCGGAGCCGCCCGCCGCAGCTGGCTCAACCGCACCCTGGGCGCCTGATCCGCACTACAGTTGCCGCAGGAGCGCAACGGAGCGGACATGCAGGAACTCGTCGGCCGGCTGACGGCACTCGACCCCGAGGCGAGCGAAAGCCTCAAGGTGGTCGCCTACTTCGACACCCTCGTCACCGGAGGCGTCGGCCCCACCGCCCTGCTGCGCGGCGCGGCCGCCCTCAGCGGTGCCGTCGCCGGCCTCGACCTGCGCGGCCGGACCACCCGCGTCGGCCCGGCCGGCACCCCGCTGCCCGGCGCCGCCGCGACCGCGCCGAGCATCACCCGGCCGGTGCCCGGCGGCCACGTGTGGATCGAGCGCGAAGGCCCGGCCCACGTCAACGACGAGATGGTCGTCGAGCGGCTCGCCCTCTCGGTCGCGGTCATCGACGCCCGCCGGACCGGTCCGCCGGACAGCGCCGCCGAGATCGCCCTCGACCCCGGCCGCGACCCCGGCGAGCGCCGCGCGGCCCTGGCCCGCCTGCGCATCAACCCCGGCCAGCCGGCCCGGGTGATCGCCCGGCCGGTCGGCGTGGCCGCACCGGCCGGGCCGAGCGCGGTGCTCATCACCCCGCACGGGCTGGTCCGCGCCACCATCGCCCGCGGCGACGGCGACCCGCCCGCCGGGCCGGCCGGCGTCGGGCCCCTCGTCGCTGCGGACCGGCTGCCCGCCTCGCTGGCCGACGCCCTCACCGCCTTGCGGCTCACCGGCCCGGCCCACCCCGTCGTCGACGCCGCCGACCTCGGCGTGCTCCTGCCGCTGCTGCGGTCCGGCGGCGACGCCACCACCCACCATGACGTCGCCGGCCTCGCCCGCCTCGACGGCCGCTCCCTCGCGGTCCTCGACGCCATGGTCGAGGCCGACAGCCTCCGCGCCGCCGCACCACGCTCGGCATGCACCACTCCACGCTGCAGGCACGCCACGAGACCCTCACCCGCGACCTCGGCTACGACCCCCGCACCACCCTCGGCCGCACCCGCTACACGGTGGCCCGCATGCTGCTCAACCTGGGCGCCACCCGGGGTTGACCGGCGACGGTCGAGAGGTCAGCCGCGGGCGGCGCCGATGCCCAGCAGGACGGCGATGCCCAGGGCGCTGCGCGCGGAGTACGGCTGGCGCCACAGGCCGCCGTGGGCCGCCGCGTACGCCTCGTCCTGCCACGGGTGGTCGTGGGCCGGGCGGCCCTGGTTCAGGTCGTGGACGAGCAGCGCGGCCAAGAGGACGTTCGACGTGGCCGGTTCGAAGATCTCGATGCCGAAGCGGTGGGCGCCTGTAAACGCCGCCGCGAGAAGGCGGTTCTTCAGGACGCTGCGCGTGCGGGTCGCCGGGGCCACCGTGAAGGAGACCGGCACGCCCGCGGCTCGGGCCTCCGCGGCGCGCCAGCGTTGCAGGCGCTTGGCCAGGGCGTAGTTCGGGCCCTGCTGCGGTACCAGGCTGTCGTTGATCCCCGGGTAGATGCCCGGCGGGTAGTTGCGGGTCAGCAGGCGGCCGCCGCTCACCAGGCGCAGCGGGTGGCGGAGACGGCCGATGCCGGTCGCCGTGCGGTAGCGCTCGGTGGACTCGTCGACCGCGCCGGCCGGGACCGCGAACACGTCCGTGGGGGTGGCCAGGAACGCGAGGGCCAGGTCGGTGCGGCGCTCGCGGAGCCACTGGGTGAGCGCGTCCACCGCCATGGCGACGCGGACGTTCACGGCGCCGTCGGCGTAGACGTAGTTGCCCAGCACCAGCCGGCCCTCGACGCCGGACAGCCAGTGGGCGACCCGGCCGAGGTCGTGCAGCAGGTCGGCGCCGGGCTCGCCGGGCTCATCGGCCGACACCGGGAAGACCAGGCGGCCGGCGGACTGTGTCGCGAGGTCGGTGAGGCGCTGCCAGATCGCCGGGCGGGGCAGGTCGACGGCGACCACCTCGGCGCCCCAGCGCAGCAGGGCACGCAGCGGGCCCATCTCGGCGCCGGCGCCGAGCACGGCGACGCGGTGCCCGTCGAGGCGCAGCCAGTCCGGGTTGGCGGCGACGGTCCGCACGGCGTCCGCGCAGGAGGACTCGATGACGCCGGCGGCGACCCAGGTGTCGAGTTGGCGGAGGAGGTCGTCGCCTTCGAGACGGCGGCCACGGTACGGCAGGATGAGCGCGGCCTGCGGCGAACCCTGGCCCTCGATGACGCGGGTGGCGAGCGGCTCACCCACGGGCTCCAGCGCGTCGGCGAGCGGTCGCTCGGCGACGCCATCGGAGCAGCGCATCCGCTCGTGCAGCGAGGCCAGCCCGTCGCGCGCGATCGTCAGCGCCGCGTCCGGGGTCGGCAGGCCGGCCTCGACGAGCCGCCGGAAGTGCAGCAGGTAGTCGTGCCGCCAGTTGGTCGCCGACTCGGCCGCCCGGGCGCCGATCGGGTCGACGGCCCGCAGCGCGTCGGCCACCACCCCGCGGCCCAGCGCCGACGTGCTCGGCTTCCCGTCGACGCTTGGGATGACCACTCCGGAGGGCTGTGCTGTCGGCATGGTCAGTCAGTCTGCCACCGCCGGGGTTGGCTCGCCGCCGCTACCATCGCATCGTGGAGCTGCTCGATGTGATCATGCCCGCGGTCCTCGCGGCGATCGGCGCGTATGGGCAGAAGGTACTTACCGCGGCCGAGGACGGCGCGGCCTCCGCGACCGTCGGGCTCGGCCGGCGGCTGCTGGAGCGCCTGCGGCGGGGCCGGCCGGCGATCGGCACCGCCGTCGCCGAGGTGGCGGCCGAGCCGGGCGACGCCGGCCGCGCGGCCGGGCTGCGCGAGCAGGTCCGCGCGGCGCTCGCCGGCGACGACCCGGAGCTGGCGCGGGACCTGAGGGCGCTGCTCGCGGGGGCCGGCGTCACGGTGACCGCGACCGGCGACCGCTCGGTCGCCGTGGCGCACAACGACGGGATCATCTCGACCGGGGACGGGGCCACCAACACGATCCACCGCCCGTGAGGCGGCGGCCATGGCGGAGCGGCTCTGGGTCAACCGCAACGACGGGATCATCTCGATCGGCGACCACGCGGTCAACACGATCACCAACGTCGTCCTGCCGCAGGTCCGCGACGCCGCGACGGTTCCGGCCCCGCCGGGCCTGATCCACCTGCGGCAGGCGTCGGTCACGGAGGCGCTGTTCGTCGGGCGCGCCGAGGAGCTCGACGCGGTGGCGGCCGCCCTGGAGCAGGGCAACGGCGTCATCACCCAGGCGATCACCGGCCTCGGCGGGATCGGCAAGTCCACGCTCGCCGAGCGGTACGCGCTGAGCCGGCGCGACCGCCACAACCCGATCTGGTGGCTGACCGCCGAGTCGCCCGCGCAGCTCGAAACCGGACTCGCCGCGCTGGCCGCCCGGCTGGACCCCGGCCTGGCTGCCCGTCCGGAGGTCGGCGCCGAGTGGTGCCGGGCGTGGCTCGACACGCACGACGGCTGGCTGCTGGTGCTGGACAACGTCGCCCGCCCGGCCGACGTGGCGGAGCTGATCGGCGACCACCCGCGCGGCCGGTTTCTGGTCACCAGCCGGCAGACCAGCGGCTGGACCGGCATCGCGGTCACGGCCCGGCTGGACGTCCTGCCCGCGGAGCCGTCGCTGGAGCTGCTGCGCCGGCTCGCGCCCGCGGACCTGCTCGACGGCGCGGCGGAGCTGGCCGCGGCGCTCGGTGGCCTGCCGCTGGCGATCGACCTGGCCGGCGCGTACCTCGCCCAGAACCGGGTGACGGCCCGGGCATACCTCGAACGCCTGGCCCAGCCGGCGGGCGGCGTGTGGTCGTGGACGCCCGACGGCGGCGACCCGCAGCGCACCGTGGGGCGGGTCTGGCAGGTCACCTTCGACCGCGTCGAGGCCGAGCACGGCCCGCTGCCGGGCCGGCTGCTGCAGACGATCGCCTGGTACGCCCCCGACGACATCCCGCTCGCGGTGCTCGCGGCCGAGGCGCCGGACGGCGACGCGGCGCTCGACGAGGCGGTCGGGCGGCTGGCCGCCTACGGGCTCGTCACCCGCGACGGCGACGCGATCTCCGTGCACCGCCTGGTGCAGGCGGTCAACCGGGCCGGCTCCCCGGCCGAGCGCTGTGTCCGGGCGGTGGAGGCGCTGCGCGCCGCGTGGGAGGGCGCGCCGACACACGCGGTCTTCGACCGCCTCGCCCCGCACCTCGACGCGCTCCTCGAGCACGCCGCGCAGCTGCCCGGCGACGCGGATCTGCTCGCCGGGCTGGTCGAGGCGGCCGGGCGGCTCGCCGAGGTCCGCGGCTGGTCCGAGCGGGCGACGACCCACCTGGAACGGCTGGCCGAGCGGCAGCGGCGGCTGCTCGGCCCCGGCCATCCCGACCTGGTCGACACGCGCGGCGCGCTGGCCGTGGCCCACGTCGAGGCGGGGGACGCCGGGACCGCGGTGGCGCTGCTGGAGGAGGTCGTGGCCGACGGGTTGCGGGCGTTCGGGCGGCGGCACCCGGCGACCGTGCTGGCCCGGTACCGGCTGGCGTTCGCGTCCGCCCGCAACGGTGGCTTCGGCCGCTCCTGGTATCTGCTGGAACAGACCCTCCGGGACGCGGAGCGGTCGGTCGGCCGGGACCACCGGTACACCCTCAGCCTGCGCTACGCCCTCATCGAGCTGCTCACCGACTCCGTGCGCCGCCAGCAGCGCTACGGCCCGCGCCCGCTGCGGTTCGCGCGCACGACGTACTCCGCGCTGTCGCAGTACGGCAAGCTGATCGAGAGCCTGCGGCGGCAGTCGGGACCGGCCGACCCGGCGGCACTGGCGATCGTCAGCGAGCTCGCCTGGTTCCAGCTGACGATCGGCGTGGCGGGCCTGGCCGCGCAGAACTTCGCCGTCCTGTACGACGCGGCGCAGGAGCGGCACGGCCCCGACGCCGACGAGACCCGGTCGGCGCGCCGGAACCTCGCGCGGGCCCACCTCGAGTCCCAGCAGCCGGAGCGGGCGGTACCGCTGTTCGAGCGCCTCGTCGAGGACGCCGGCGACGGCCCGGAGCTGGCCGGCGCCCTCCACGAGCTCGGGCGGGCGTACGCGGCCGCGCGGGACACCGCCGCCGCGCAGGCCGCCTTCGAGCGCTCCGCCGAGCTGCGGGTGAGCACCGGCGACCGGGGGGCGGCGGACTACCCGACCGAGGTGGGCGAGGCGTTCGAGGCCGAGCGGCTGGCCGCCGAGTCCATCCCCTGGTACGAACGGGCGCTGGCCGCCGCGCCCGACGAGCGGGCGCGGCTGAAGGCCGGCAACAACCTCGCCGTCGCTCACGCCGGCGCCGGCCACCACGCGGTGGCGCTGGAGATGCTCGCCGGGATCGTGCCCGGCTACCGGCGGGAGTTCGGGGCGTCACACCACGAGACGATGACGGTCGAGGAGAACATCGCCGACATCACGGCGGCCGCGGAAGGGCGGCGCGGCCGCCGGTGGCCGTGGCCGTTCAGGTCACGACGGGCCAGCCGGCGGCGTCGTACGTGAGCCGGTTGATCCCGAGCAGTGCGGTGCCGTTGTCGGCGTAGTAGTGGTACACGAGCAGGTCACCGTCGGTGTCCGCCAGGAGCGCCTGGTGGCCGGGCCCGTGGATCGAGCCGTGGCCGGCCAGGATCTCGGTCCCGCCGCCGGCGGTCATGGCCACGCCGTTGCGGTCGGTGTAGGGGCCGGTGACGCTGGACGAGCGGCCGACCATGACGCGGTACGTGCTGGCGGCGCCGCGGCAGCAGTAGTCGAAGGAGACGTAGAGGTAGTACCAGGCGCCGCGCTTGACGATCACCGGCGCCTCGATCGGGCCGCCGCCCCGGCCGGCGACCGACCGGATCGTGGTGTCGGCCCGCTTGCCGGTGGCGGGGTCGAGCTGGACCAGCTTGATACCGGACCAGAACGAGCCGAACGTGAGCCACCAGCGACCCTGGTCGTCGACGACGAGGTCGGGGTCGATGGCGTTGAAGGTGTCGCTCGTGCGTGACTCGATCACGAGACCCTGGTTGGTCCAGCTGCCGGACGCGCCGGTCGGGCTGGTGGCGAGGAAGATGGCCGAGCGGTTCGAGCCGAACGTCGAGGCCGAGTAGTAGAGGACGTACCGCCCGTCGCGGTACGAGATGTGGGGCGCCCACAGGTTGCGGCTGCCGCCGGTGTACGCGGTCGTCCACGGCGCGCCGCTCGGGAACACCGTGCCGGCGCTGCGGAACGCGACCCGGTCGGTGGACGTCTTGATCGCCAGGTTGTCGCCGGTGTGGACGAGCAGGTAGCTCCCGCCCGGCGTCCTGATCATGCTGGGGTCGTGGACCCGGGTGCTCCCGGTGACCGTGCCCGGGTTCGGGTATGTTGCGGCCTCGGCGTCGATCGCGGTGGCCGCCACAAGGGTCAGGGCCGCCGCGGCAGCCATCACCAACCTGCGTCTCATGCCGGAAAGTGAGCGCTAACATCGTGACGGTTGTCAATCTCCACATGATGACGGCGCTCGATGTCTATGAAACTTCCACCACGGTCTTCAGGCCCTCGCGGGCGGTCGCGGCGGCGAACGCCTCGGCCGTGCGCTCGAGCGGGTAGCGGGCCGTGACCAGGGACTCGACGTCGATCGCGCCGCTGGCGGCGAGGGCGGTCGTCCTGGGGTACATCTCCCGCATCCGGCGCACGAGCAGGAGCGTGAGGCCCTTGCGGCGGGCCAGGGAGGCCGGGAACGAGGTGCGGTCGTCGTCGGGGATGCCGGCCAGCACGACCTTGCCGCCGGGCCGGCAGGCGCGCATCGCGCTCTCCACGGCGGCGTCGGTGCCGGCGATCTCGAAGGCGACGTCGGCGACACTGTCGATCTCGGTGTCGGGCGCCGCCGAGGCCGGGAACGCCGCGGACGCCGAGGGCGCGTAGACGGCGTCCGCGCCCGCGGCGAGGGCGGCCGCTCGGCGGTGCGCGCGGGGCTCCACGGCGACCACCCGGGCGGCGCCGGCGACCCTCGCGAGCTGGATGGTGAGCAGCCCGATCGGCCCGCACCCGACCACGGCGACGGTGGCACCGACCCGCAGGTGCGCGAGGTCGAGCCCGTGCAGGGCGACGCCGAGCGGTTCGAGCACCGCTCCCCCGGCGTCGCTGACCGTGTCCGGCAGCGGGTGCAGCAGGTGCTCCGGCCAGGCGATGACCTCGCGCAGCCCGCCGTCGGTGCTCCCGTGCCCGGCGAAGCGCAGGTTCGTGCAGAGGTTGGGGTTGCCGCCCAGGCAGAACTCGCAGGCCCGGCAGGCGACGGCCGGGTCGATCGCCACCCGCTGCCCGGCCATTGGCCCGTCCCGTGGCCCGTCGAGCACGACCCCGGCCATCTCGTGGCCCAGGGCCAGCGGCCGGTCGAGCACGGCGTCGCCGATGCCGCCCTCGCCGAACCAGTGCAGGTCCGACCCGCACAGCCCGACCGCGGTCACGCGCACGAGGCACTCCCCCGGCCCGGCGACCGGCGCCTCCTCCTCGACGATCCGGACGTCCCCGATCCCGAACAACCGCGCCGCCTTCATCCCGATCACGCTACTAGGCTGTGCGGATGGTGACGGCGCGGCCGGCGGCCGGGGGCGGCCGGTGGGTGGAGATCTCGCCCGAGCGGCTGCGCGGGTGGCTCGACGGCTTCTACGGGCGGCATGACGGGGCCGAGGAGGACGGGCTCACGCTCACCGGCGCGAGCAACGGCGACACGGCCGCCGTCCACCCGCCGCCCGGCCTGGAGGCGGTCACCGACCTCGACGGGCTGCTGGCCGGGCTGCCGACGCCGCCGGCCATCGGGCTGCTGCTCGCCCGCAAGGGGGCGGCCGGCGTGGCGGTCGTCGACGGGACGACCGTCCGGCTGTCCAAGGTGGAACGCTTCCACGTGCACGGGCGGACGGCGGCGGGCGGATGGTCGCAGCAGCGATATGCCCGCCGCCGGGACAACCAGAGCGACGCCGTCGCCGGCAAGACCGCCGACATCGCGGCGCGGGTGCTGCTCCCCCACGCGGACGAGCTGGCCGCGCTGGTGTGCGGCGGCGACCGGGGTATGGTCGACGCCGTGCTCGCCGACCGCCGCCTCGCCCCGCTCGCCGCGAAGCGGCACCCGCACCTGCTGGAGGTCGCCGAGCCCCGCCTCGCCGTGCTGGAGGAGGCGGCGGTCACCGCCCGCAAGGTGCGGATCCACCTGGTGCCATGACGACCCACGAGCGCGAGATCACCGAGCCGGTCGACCTGTGCCTCCCCGGCGGCCGCCTCAACCCGGCCGCCGTCGGCTGGACCCGCCGCCCGCTGCACCGGGCCAACCTGCGCGGCTGGGGCCGGGCCAAGCGCTGGGAGTACTGGGGCATCGTCACGCCCGGCCACATCATCGGCCTGGTCGCGTCGTCCCTGGACTACGCGGGCGTCCACGGCATCTACGTCCTGGACCGGGCGACCGGCCAGGAGACGGTCCGCGACGCGGTAGTCCCGTTCGCCCGCGACGCCGCCCTGGGCACCTTCGGCTCCGCGCACGTCCGCGGCGGCGGCCTGTCGCTCGACATCGAGGCCGAGTCGATCCGAGCAGTGGCGCCCGGGGTCGAGGTGGATGTGACGGTACCGCTGCCGCCCGGCCACGAGTCGCTGGGTGTGGTCGTGCCGTGGAGCACGCGGCGCTTCCAGTACACGGTCAAGGACCTGGGCCGCCCGGCCCGGGGCACCCTCCGCCTCGGCTCCTCGGAGCACACCGTCGACGGCTTCGCCGTCCTGGACCACGGCCGCGGCAAGTGGCCGTACGCGATCCGCTGGAACTGGGCGGCAGGCTGCGGCCCCGGTCGCGCGATCCAGCTGGGCGGCCGGTGGACCGACGGCACCGGCTCGACGGAGAACGGCGTCTTCGCCGACGGCCGCCTGCACAAGCTGGGCGCCGAGCTGACCTGGACCTACGACCGCCGCGACTGGCTGCGCCCCTGGCGCATCACCGGCGACGGCGTGGACGTCACGTTCCACCCGTTCCACGAGCGGGTCGCCCGCACCAACCTGCTGGTGGTGGCGAACGAGACCCACCAGTGCTTCGGCCACTTCACCGGCTGGGCGTCGCTGGACGACGGTGCACGGGTCGACCTGGACGGCCTGACCGGCTGGGCCGAGGAGGCCTACAACCGCTGGTAGCGCTCAGTCGGCGGGCATCACCACGGTCGTGAACAGGCGCCGGATCCGGTCCGGGCCGGCGGGCACGGCGAGCCAGCGGGTCAGCAGCTCACGGTACTCCCCCAGGAACTGGCGCATCTCGTCGTCCGTGAGGTGCAGGGCCGCCTGCCGGTAGCCGACCAGGTCGGCCTCCAGGTCGACCGTCTCGCGGCCCAGGTAGCGGTCGAAGTCCCCGAGGACCGCCGCCATGAACGTGGTGAACGCCTGCCGGTGCTCCTCGGCGCTCATCGTGCGGGCCTCCGCGCCGTCGATCGAGGCGGCGTCGACCTTGAGCCGGTAGGTGCGCTCGACGCTGCCGCGCACACGCCGCTCGTTCACCACGTGCAGGATGCCCACTTCGACGAGGAGCGCCACGTGACGGTAGAGCGTGGTGGTCGCGACGTCGGGCAGCGCCTCACCGAGCTGCGCGGTGGTGAGCTCGCGCTCGCCGAGCAGGGCCTGCACGATCCGGAACCGCACCGGGTGCAGCAGCCGGTCCGCCGAAGCCGCCATGTGTCCCTCCGCACTCCACTGTTTCCAACATTGACAACATTACCAGAAACGGTAACGCTGGAGTCATGAGCACCACCACAGTGAACAGCGAGTTCCTCACCGTCGAGCTGACCACCGCCGAGCATGCGCTCGCCCTCCACGGCGACCTCCGGATCCCCCTGGCCGACGTCACGGGCGTCGAGCTGCTGCCCGACGGCTACCGGGCCGCGCACGGCCTGCGCGCTCCCGGCATGCGGATCCCCGGCCGGCGCCTGATCGGCACGATGTGGTCCAGGACCGGCCGCGAGTTCGCCGACGTCCGCAGCGGCGAGCCGGCCGTACGGGTCACGCTGCGCAACCAGCCCTGGGCGTCCGTGCTCGTCTCCACCCCGCAGGCCGCCGAACTGGCCGCCGATCTGACCACCCGCCTGCCCGGCGGCGCGCCGCGGGACCAGGCGTGAGCACCGAGGTCCGGTTCCCGGGCCCCGACCGGGACCTGGCCGGCACGCTCACCGTCCCCGACGGCCCCGGCCCGTTCCCGGCCGCCCTGCTGATCCCCGGCTCCGGCCCGGTCGACCGCGACAGCAACCACGGCAAGATGGGCCTCGGCGTCACGGCCCAGCTGGCGGACGCGCTCACCGCGGCCGGGTACGCCAGCCTCCGCTACGACAAGCGCGGCGTGGCCGCCTCCCGCCTGCTCCGCGACGGCAGCACGGAGCCCGCCGACGCCTGGAAGCGCCCCGGCCTGCACGACAACGCCGAGGACGCGGCGGCCGCGCTGGCCTGGCTGGCCGGCGGCCCGGAGGTCGACCGCGACGCCGTGTTCCTCATCGGTCACAGCGAGGGCGCCATCCTGGCCGCCGAGGTCGCCGCCGACCCCGGACCGGTCGACCCGGCGGGCGTGGTCCTGCTGTCGTGCCCGGCCACCCCGGGCGACGTCACTCTGCGCTGGCAGGCGACCATGCTCCCCGCCTCGATCCCCGCCCCGGTCCGCATCCTGCTCCGGCTGCTGCGGGTCGACCTGGTCAAGAGCGTCCGCAAGAACCACGAGCGGATCCGCCGGACGACCACCGACACGGCCCGCCTCGGTCTGACCCGCGTCAACGCCCGCTGGGTCCGCGAGTTCCTCGACCACGACCCGGCGACCGACCTGGCCCGGCTCACCGTCCCGACGCTGGCGATCACCGGGAGCAAGGACCTGCAGACGAACCCCGACGACCTCGGCCGCATCGCGGCGCTCGTCGCGGGCCCGGTCGAGACCTGGCTCGCCCCGGACCTGTCCCACCTGCTCCGCGCCCAGCCCGGGCCGGCCTCCCTGCGCGCCTACCGCAAGGAGATCCGCCACCCCGTCGACCCCGGCCTGCTGGCCCGCGTCACCGAGTGGCTGGCCCGGCACCGCCCCGCACCGGCTCGCTGACCCGCCCGCCCGGTAGACAATGACCGGCTGGCTGACGGGGGCACCCGGCAGCCCGGGCAGGACGGCCGAGGAGGCCTACAACCGCTGGTAGCGCCGCCGGTTCAGGCGGCGCAGTGGTACAGCCCGGGCAGGTCCTCGACCTCGGTGCAGGCGGAGCGGACCCAGTCGGTGACGGCCGTCGTTGTGGCGCCCGTGCGGCCGAAGCCGGGGCCGCCGGTCTCCGCCAGCAGGAAGTACCGCAGCTCGCCGCGCGCCACCATGCCCCGGACGGCGGCGAGGGTGGGGTGCGACACGCTGCCGCTGAAGCCGCCCATCGGCAGGTACGGCCGGCCGGTCGCCATGATGTACGGTCCGGCGGTGCTCCACGACGTGGTCGCGGCCAGATACCGGGCATCGCCGCGGTGCGCGACCAGGTAGTCGTCGATCCGGCGCCGCTCGGCGGTGAGCGTGGCGGTCGTCTCGCCGCCGGGACCGCCTGCGAAGCCGCCACCCGGGCCGCCCGCAAACCCCCCACCGGGACCGCCACCCGGGATGCCACCGGAACCGCCGCCCGGGAAACCGCCGGGAATGCCGCCGGGACCGACCGGGAAACCGCCGCCGGGGCCGCCGCCCGGGAGGTCGGCGCGGCTGGCCGGCGGGCCGGACCGGCCGTCCGGAGCCCGGTCCCCGCGGCCCATCGGCGCCGCCGGGCCGGCCGAGGCGTCGAAGGCGCTGCCACCATAGCGGGCGTCGAGCACCGAGCCGGCCCACACGCTCGGGACCGCCACCATGGCCGCGACCGCCAGCACCATCGCCGCGACCAGGACGCTCCGGCGCGGCGACGGCCCGCGGGGCAGCGCGGCAGCGACGAGCACCGGCAGCGCCAGGACGGCGGCGGCCAGGACGGTCCACGGCAGCCAGGGCAGGAAGCCGTCGAAGCGGCCGCTGAGGTACACCGTCCAGGCCACCTCCGGCACGAGCAGCACCGGCAGCAGCCAGGGCGCTGTCCCGTCGTGCAGCCCACGCCAGCCCTGCACCACGGCGGCGGCGGACAGCGCCGCCAGCGGCGGGGCGAGCGAGGCCATGTACGCCGTGTGCGGGATCATGATCGCGCTGAACACGGCAGCCACGGTGACCAGCCACAGGCCCCAGAAGAGGTAGTTGGCCCGGACCGGATCGGTGCGCGGCGCGCGGCCCCGCGCGGCCACGCCAAGCACCAGGCCGAGCAGTGCGAGCGGGTAGAGCCAGCCGATCTGCGCGCCGTAGCGCTCGCCGACCAGCTTCGCGAGGCCCTCGCCGCTCGGCCCCCCACCGGCCGGCCCCGCCGGCCCGGGCCGCGCACCGGTGAACATCGACTCGACGGCGCCGGGCACGTGCAGGCCGAACCGGTCGAAGCCGTTGTAGCCGAACACCATGGCGATGGCGCTGTTGTTCGTGCTGCCGTCGACGTACGGGCGGCTCGCGTCCGGGGTGAGCTCGTACAGCGCGACCCAGGACACCGACACGGCCAGCATCACCGCGCCCGCCGCGCCGAGGTGCCCGAGCCGGCGCCGCCACGACCCGGGCGCGGCGGCGAGGTAGGTGATCGCCATCGCCGGCAGGACCATCCACGCCTGCATCATCTTGGCCTGGAACCCGATGCCTACCCACACCCCGGCCAGCACCAGCGAGACGAGCCGGCCCTCCAGGACCGCCCGCTGGAACGCGTCGGCGGCGAGCACGAGACACATCGTGAGCAGGCCGTCCTCCATCGGGTGCCCGAACATGGAGGCGACCACGGGGGTGAGCCCGAACAGCCCGGCCGCCAGCAGCCCGGCCGCCGGACCGGCGAAGCGGCGGCCGATGCGGTACATCACGAGCACCGCGACGATCCCCTCGAGGACCTGCGGCAGGGTCAGCGACCAGGCGTGGTAGCCGAAGATCCGCGCCGAGATCGCCTGTGGCGCGAACGAGCCGGCCAGCTTGTCGACGGTGACAGTGGCCCCGGGGTCGAGCGCGCCGTAGAAGAACGCCTTCCAGCTCACCGACATGCTCTTGGCCGCGACGGAGTAGAACAGGGCGAAGCCGCTGTCGCGGATGCGCCAGGCGTACAGCACGGCGCAGGCGGCGGCGATCGCCAGCAGCGCCGGGCGGGCCCAGCGCGGCTGACCCTCGGGCGAACGCCAGAACGCGAGCCGGCCCGGCAGGCGAAAAGCACGCACAATCACCACTCCACGACATATGCCCGATTGATGCCGTGGTGAGTCTGCCCAACCAAACTCGTCCCAGCCTCGCCCGAACCTCAGAGAACCCTGGGAGGTCGGGTACATCCAGGTTGCCCGCACATGGCCGGCCTCATACGGGATTCCCCGCGAACACCTCCTCGACGAGGTCGCGGGGGATCCCGTGGGTGTCGTGCAGGTAGTGCAGGTCGTCGTCGGTGAGCGGGCCCCGGGCCAGCAGCCGCTCGACCAGCGGGCGGCCGCGGCGCAGCAGCGCGCCGAAGCGGCGCTCCTCGTACACCAGGACATCCCGGACGTACTCCGGGTCGACGCGCAGGCGGAACTGCTCGACCGTCGCCACGATCGGCTCGATCGGCAGGTCGCCGAGCGAGCGCTTCGGGTCGTCGCGCCACAGCCGGGTCAGCACCCGCCGGACGAGGCGGCGCAGCACGTAGCCGCGCCCGGTGTTCGACGGGTGCACGCCGTCGCCGACGACCACGACGGACGAGCGCAGGTGGTCGGCGACGACCCGGTCCGTGACCGCCCGTGTCCACGGTTCGAACACGTCGATGTCGAACACCGACCGGCAGCCCTGCAGGACCATGGCCATCCGCTCGAGCCCCATCCCGGTGTCCACACCGGACTGCCCCAGGGGCTCGGTGTCGCCGTTCTCGTTCCGGCGGTACCGCATCATGACGTGGTTCCAGACCTCGACCCACCGGCGGTCGCTCGACGGCGTCCCGGTCGGCGGTCCCTCGCCGGTCCACACGAAGATCTCCGAGTCCGGCCCGCACGGCCCGGTCGGCCCGTTCGACCACCAGTTGTCCGCCTCGCCGAGGACCTCCGCCGGTACCCCCAACCGCTCCCAGGTCGAAAGCGAACGCTCGTCGCCGTCGAACACGGTGACGTGCAGGCGCTCGGTCGGCACGCCGAAGCCGTCGCGGAGGAGTTCGTACCCCCAGCGCAGACTCACCTCGCCCGGATAGTCACCGAGCGACCAGGACCCGAGCATCTGGAACACGGTGAGATGCGTGTCGTCGCCGACCTCGTCGAGGTCGGTGGTGCGCAGGCAGCGTTGCAGGCCCGCGAGCCGCCGCCCGAGCGGATGCGGGCGCCCTTCGAGGTACGGCGTGAGCGGATGCATGCCCGCGCTGGTGAACAGCACCGGATCGCCGTCGGGCGTGATGAGCGTGGCGTCCGTGAGCAGCGCGTGGCCACGCTCGCGGTAGAAGTCGAGGAAGGTGTCGACGATGCGCGAGGTGCTGGTCATCGGGGGTGGTCCTCTCGGGAAGAGACCGGACCACGGCACGCACAGGACACAGAACAGCCGGCGAACCGTGTTCCGGTCGCCGGCTGAAGGAGGGCTTCAGATCAGGCAGCGGCGCCCGGCGAGCGGGAAGCTCGCGCGGCCGCGGCGATGGTGCGCCTGAACTGCATGCGACGAGTGTAGCGCACCCCGGTCCGGGTCCGGATCTCGTGTCGTGATCTCGTCGCCGGCCGTGGCAGGGCGCCGTCTCCTGGTCAAGATCGGCGGCATGACTTCGCCGCTGCCACCGGCCCGCAAGCGCTCCGCCGTCGTGATCGTCGTGGTCACGGCCGCGGCCTGGGTCCTCGTCCTGCTCGCCGCATGGAATCCCTGGGGGTACCTCCGCCTCGAATTCGGCCCGTACGGCCTGGCGGCCGCGGTCACCACCCTGCCCATGGCGGCCGGCGGGCTGGTGCTGCTGCTGGTCCCCCAGCGATCCGTGAGGATCACGCTCGCCGTGGTGTCCTGGGTGGCGGTCCCGGTCGTCGCCTGCGGCGCCGGCGGCCTGGCACTGTGGACCGACCCGGCCTGGAAGCGCACGGTGCTGGCAACCTCTCCGAACGGCCAGTTCCAGGTGGTCCGTCTCACCGACAACAGCCTCACCTTCCGCGAGGAGCTGCGGATCGTCCGGCCGGCGGGCTGGCGCACCCGCCAGTCCCGCTCGCCGCTGCTGTGCGTGGAGGCGATCTGGAACAACCACCCGAAGATCCGGGTCGAGGGCGCGCGGTTCGTCTCCGACCACGAGGTCGAGGTGACCCTGGACGACCGCACCTGGCAGACGGCGTTCGCCCCGGACAGCCTCGCGCCGGCCCGCATCCTCGACTCGGAGTGCTTCTACCAGGGCGCGAACGTGGAGAGGGTGACCAGCTGATCGGACCCATAAGCTGACGTTGTTCGCTGCTGGTCCGGGTGCTCGACAAGGACCCCGCCGCGACCTTCGTGGTCATCGACGAGGTCGAGATGGAGGACTGGGGCGTCGGCGGCCCGCCGGTCCACGAGTATCGGCGGCGGCAGTCCGGCCCCTCCGCCGGGAGCTCCGGCGAAGGGGCCGGTTAGGGTCAGCGACCGGCGGCCCGGTTGGCGCTCAGGCCGGATGACCGGCCAGGCAGCGCAGGTGCTCGGTGATCCGCTCGGTGTCGGGCACGCCCAGGCCGGCGTAGAGCTCCAGGGACTGCCGCCAGTGCCGGCCGGCGGCGGCCAGGTCGCCGGCGGTGTGGTGGGCGCGGGCGAGGCCGTCGTGGGCGGCCGCCTGCTCGAGGCGGTTTCCGGTGCGCTCCGCGAGCGTCACGGCCACCGTGTACCAGTCGCGGGCGGCGGCCGGGTCGCCCGCGGCGAGCAGCGCGGCGGCCAGCCCGTTCACGGCCTCGACCTCGTTGGCGCGCTCCCCGATCTCGCGGAACATGGCCAGGGCCCGCCGGTGGTGGCCGATCGCTTCCACGGGCCGGCCGAGCGCGACGAGGGCGTGGCCGAGGCTGTTGAGCGCGGCCGCCTGCCCGGCGTGGAAACCGATGTCGGCGCAGATGGCGAGGGCCTGCTCGTGGCAGCCGACCGCCTCCCGGTACTCGCCGGCGTGCTGGTGGGCCAGGCCCAGATTGTCCAGCGAGTGGGACTCGCCGAGCCGGTGGCCGAGGTCGCGCAGCAGCGCGAGGGCCCGTCGATGGCCGTCGATGGCGGCTCGCACGTCGCCGAACTGACGGTTGCCGATGCTGACGTTGTTGAGCTGGGTCGCCTCGCCGAGCCGGTCGCCGATGGCGCGGAACAGGTCGAGGGCGGCGTGGTGGTGCGTGCGGGCGCTGTCGTAGTCGCCGAGGCGCCAGGCGGCCACGCCGAGCAGCTCCAGGGTGCGCCCCTCGGCGGCGGTGTCGCCCTCGGCGCGGCAGAGCTCCAGGGCCCGCTGGTGCAGTCCGGCGGCGTCGGCGAAGCGGCCGACGCGCCGGTAGGCGATGCCGAGGTGGTTCAGCGCCTGGGCCTCGGCGGCGGGGATGCCCTGCTGGCGGGCGGCGTCGAGGGCGCGGGTGTGGACGATCAGCGCGTCGGCGTAGTGGCCGCTGTCGAGGTACCGATGCATCGCCCCGGCCAGGGAGATCGTGTCGCCGGGCCGGCCGTGACCGGCGAGCGCGACCATGTTCGCGCGTTCCCGGTCCAGCCAGGCACGGGCGGCGGCCGGGTCGTCGAAGCCGTCACCGGCCGTCTCCCCCGGCAGCGCGGTCCCGACGGCGCCCGTGGCCGTGCTGACGAAGTGCTCGAAGAGCCGGCCGAGGGCCGCGGCCCGGGTGGGCCGGCTGTCCTTCTCGCGGCCGCGCTCGGCGGCGTACGCCTGGAGCAGGTCGTGCATCGCGTAGCGGCCGGCCGCGGGCTCGGCGAGCAGGTGGGCGCCGGTGAGCTCGGCCAGCAGCGGCGCGACCCGGGACGGGCCGAGGCCGGCGAGCCGGGCCAGGGCGGCCGTGCCGAGATCGGGCCCGGGGTGCAGGCCGAGGAGCCGGAACAGCCGGGCGGCGGCGGGGGTCAGCTGCCGGTACGAGCTGTCGAAGACGGCCCGCACGTCCGTGCCGGGTTCGCCGCCGCTCAGCGGGTCGGCGGCGAGGTCGGCGGCGAGGTGCGCGAGCGGCAGCCCGGGCCGGGTGGCCGCCCGGGCGGCGGCGATCGCCAGCGCCAGGGGCAGCCGGGCGCATCGCTCGACGATCGTGTCGACCGCGCCGGGCTCGGCCGCGGTGCGCTCCGCGCCGAGCCGGCGGGTCAGCAGGGCCCGGGCCTCGTCGTGGGTGAGCAGGTCGAGGGGTACCGGCAGGGCACCCTCGGCGGCCACGAGCCCGGTCAGCCGGTGCCGGCTGGTGACCAGGGCCAGGCAGCCGGGGGCGGCGGGCAGCAGCGCGCGGACCTGCTCGGCGTCGCGCGCGTTGTCGAGCAGGACCAGCATCCGGCGGCCGGTGAGGAGGGTGCGGTACAGCGCGGACCGCGCGTCGGCGTCGGCCGGGATGCCGGCGGGCGGCAGCCCCAGCGCGGTCAGGAACCCGTGCAGCGCCTCCGGTCCGCTGACGGCGGCGCCGGTGGGGTGGAAGCCGCGCAGGTTGACGTACAGCTGCCCGTCCGGGAAGCGCGCGCGGACCCGGTGGGCCCAGTGCACGGCGAGGGTGGTCTTGCCGACGCCGGCGGTCCCCGAGACGACGAGCACGGCCGAGGCCTGCGCGTCGGGGTCGGCGGCGAGCCGGTCGAGCGCCGCGACGGCGTCGGCGCGCCCGGCGAACGCCCGCAGGTCGGCGGGCAGCTGCGCCGGCGCCGGCTCGGCTCGCTCCGGATGCGGCTGGGCCGGGACCACCGTCTCCTGGCGCAGGACCCGGCGGTGGGCGGCGGTCAGCTCGGGGCCGGGTTCGACGCCGAGGTCGTCGACGAGCCGCTGCCGGATGCGGGCGTACGCGCTGAGCGCGTCGGCCTGGCGCCCCTCCGCGGCCAGCACCGTGACCAGGCGGGCGTGGAGCAGCTCGTGGAGCGGGTGGTCGGCGGCGAGGTCCCGCAGCGTCGGCAGGCAGCGGAGAGCCTGCCCGGCGGCAAGGGCGAGGTCGGCGTACCGCAGCGTCATCCCGATGCGCTCCTCGATCACGGCGGTGACGAGCGGATGGTCGCGCAGCTGCGGGATGTCCTCGAGGGGCCGGCCGCGCCAGCGCCCGGCGGCCCAGCCGAGCAGGTCCAGGGCCCGGTGCGGCGGTACCGCGGCGGCGCCCCGCACGGCCCGGCGGAACTCACCGAGGTCGAGCTGGTCGTCGGCGAGGTCGAGCTGGTACCCGCCCGCCGTCCGGTGCGGCCCGGCCGGCGGCAGCGCCGACCGCAGCCGCGAGAGGTGCGTGTGCAGTGCGTGGGCCGCGTTCACCGGCGGCCGCCCGTCCCACAGGACGTCGACGAGCTCCGCCACCGGTACCGCGGTGTTCGCCGAGAGGGCGAGCCGGCCGAGCAGTGCCCGCCGGGCGCTGCGCCCGACCGCCACCGGTTGGGCGCCGCGGTGCACGGTGAGCGGCCCGAGGATGCCCAGCCGCACCGGTCCTTCGGGGCCGGCCGCGCTGCTGTGTTCGGCCGGCGCGGCGCCGAGGGCGGCACGCCGGAACGCGGCCTCGCCGTCGCCGCTCAGCTGCAGGGCGGTGACCAGGGCGTCCACCGAGCGCGGCTGCGGCCGGCGGCTGCGCCCCTGCTCGAGGTCGCGGATCGCGGCCACGCTGGCACCGACCCGCGCGGCGAGGTCCCGCTGGCTGAGCCCGGCGGCCAGCCGGTGCCCGCGCAGCACCGCCCCGAACTCGCCGCCCTGGTCCGTCGCCACGCCTCACCGTAGTACGGGTGGAGTACGGGCGGCGCATCGCAAGGTCACGGAAAGCGGCGCCCGTGATGATCGAACCGCACCTCTGCGAGGGGCGGACCGCCGCCGGCTGATCACGGGGCAGCCGGGGCGTCCGCCGCTGCTGTCACTCGAAGAACGTGAGGCCGAAGCCGGTATCAGTCGTGGCGCCGGGCACGTTGGCGCGACTGTAGGTGACGTTGCCCCACCAGACGGCCGAGCCGATGTACCAGTAGCGGGCCGACCACGAGTACGGCGTGCCCTTGGCGACCGCGTGGTACATGGTCGGGAAGCGGTTGCCCGACGGCGGGCTGGTGGCGATGTCGCCGCGCTCCAGGACGAACGTGTTGTGGCCGGGGCCGTCGACGTACAGGGTCGGGTCCCAGCCGGACATCATGTTCGGCGCGTCCGAGCCGAACAGGCAGCCGTTGCTCTTGTACCAGTCCCACACGTACGTCGGGTCGCCGCCGGCCCGCAGGCGCAGCTCGGCCAGGCAGTACTTGCTGCTCCAGCTGCCGTTCGCGGAGTACACCAGGTGCAGCCGGCCCTGGGGGTCGAGGAGCGGCTCGGGGGCCTCGTTGATATACGGGTTGCCGACCACGCGCTCCCACGGCTCGCGCGGCTGCGAGATGACATACCGCCCGCCGGTGGTCGTGGTCGGGCTGCTCATCCGGGCGATGTACAGATTCTGCTCGACGTTGGTGTCGCCGGACCAGCCGGACCACACGAACCAGCGCTGCCCCTGGTACGTGAACGGTACGCCGTCGATGGCCCACTTGTCGCCGGGCAGGGCGACCTTGGTGGCGGTGCCGTAGCCGGCGTCGGGGCTGGTCGAGCTGATGTGGTACATCCGGTGAGCGGCGCTGCGGCCCGCGGAGAAGTAGATGTGGTAGCGGCCCTCGTGGTACACGATCTCGGGCGCCCAGACCTCGCCGAGGTTGCCGGTGTCGTTCCAGACCTGGCGCTTGGGCGCGGCGGCGATGCCGGCGAGGGTGGCCGCGGTCCGCACGGCGACGCCGCCGTCGACCGACTTGGCCGCGACGTAGAGGCCGCCGACCTTGATGACGCTGGGGTCGGCACCCCCGAGGGTGGTGGCGCCGGCGTTGGCGGTACCGGCGGTGGTCAATGCCGGCACGAGCGCGAGCGCACCGACGAGGGCGATGGTGGCGAGACCGGCACGCCGGGCACGGGGCATGGTCGCACTCCTCAGGGGGTTGGCGGACCTCTCTTTCGAGTCTCGCAAGGAATGGGTGACTGTCAATGGATTCCCATGAATTAGTAAGGTTCCCTTAAAGTTTCGCTGACGGACTGGCGATCGCCGTGAACTCGGCGGCGTCGTGTGCCGAGAACACCGTCACCTCCGGGTGCTCGCGGAGCAGCCCGGCGAGCCGCCGCAGCGTCGTGCGGTGTGCGCCGCGGTCGAGCGGCGTGACGCGGTTGATCGCCCGCGCCGCGAACGCCGGGGGTGGCGCTGACGGGTCGATCTCGCCACGGCGGTAGTACACGACGCCGGCGACGTCATGCCGCCCGCCGGCGCGGAGGACGAGCCGCGGGCGGAACCGGTGGAGGAGACGCCGACGGAGGCTACCGCGACCTGCCGATCGTCGCCGTCACGGCCAAGGCCATGAAGGGCGACCGGGAGAGCTCCCTGGCCTGCGGCGCCACGGACTACATCACCAAGCCGGTCGACCCGAACCACCTGCTCCACCTGATCGCCCAGTACCTCGGCTGAGCGGCCGCCGGGCCGGTGCCGGACCGTCGCGGCCGGGAACTTTTCCGGCCGCGGAACGGTCGGACGATGACCATCCGGATCGTCGTCAGGGAAGATCACACGGTGATGAGCAGCTCAGGGCCGGCGCTGGCCGTCGATGTCGGGGCGTTCGCGTGCACCGCCACGCTCGTCGTGGACGGGGAGGCGCGGGCCGTGCCCGAGGCCGGGACCGGTGCGCGGCGGTGGCCCTCGGCCGTGCTGCCCGACGGCGACGGGTGGCTGGTCGGCACCGCGGCGCAGCGACGCCGCCGGACCGATCCGGGCCTCGACCCGCTGTCGGGTGACCCGTCGGCGCTCGCGCCGCTGCTCGCCGCGATCACCGCCGAGGCCGGCCGGCTGAGCGGATTGAGCGGCGGCACCTTCGACCGGATCGTCCTGACCGCCCGTGACCTGCCGGCGCAGACGCTGGTCGCCGCGGTGCCCGCCGGGCCTGCCGACGCCGAGGTCCTCGACGCCGCCGTCGCCGTGGCCCTCGACCCGCTGCTGCCGCCGGCCGGCACGACGCTCGTCTGCGACGTCGGCCGGGGTGCGACCGTGTCGGTCGTGCGTGACGGCGCGGTCCTCGGGCGGGCCACGGCCGGGGCCGGTGGGGCCGCGCTGGAGGAGCTGCTCGTCGCGCGGATCGTCGCCGACGGGCCGGACTGGGCGGCGCCGCTGCTGGCCGTGCCGCGCGGCCGCGCCGAGGTCGCCGACTTCGCCGCCCGCATCGTGCACGGGCTCAGCGGCGCCGAGGAGATCGAGGAGTACCTCACGCCGCTCGCCCCGCCGTACCGGTTCACCCGGGCCGACCTGGCGGCGGTCGCCGCGCCGTTCGGCGACCGGCTCGCGGCGGCGTTGCGGGCCGCGCTGGAGCAGGCCGCCACCAGGCCGGACAGCGTCGTGCTCGCCGGGGGCGCGGCACTGTCGCCCGTCGTCGCCGACCTCGTCCGCCGCACCGCTGCGGCGCTGGGCCTGCCGTCTCCGCAGGTGACGGCGCGGCCCGAGGGGGCGGCCTCCCGGGGTACCGCCGCCTGGGCCGCAACCGCCGCGGACCGGGTGCTGCCGGCCCGGGCCGTGCCGCGGCACACCCGGCCGGTCGCCTGGGCGGTTCCGGGCGGCAGCGGCATCCTCACCCGGTGGCTGGCCGGCGCCGGGGACTCCGTCGCGGCCGGGGCCGCGGTGGCGACCGTCCGCACCGCCGAAGGCAGCTTGCTCACGCTCACCGTGCCCGAGGCCGGGGTGCTCACCGAGCCGCGCGCCCCGGTCGGCGCCGTCATCGCCGGTGACCGGCCGGCCGCGACGCTGCGGCTGGCCCCGCCGGCGGAGCGGATGCGCCACGTCGCCGGGCTCGTCTGCGACCGCGAACCGGTCCTGGCCGCGTCCGTGCTGGCCGGCACCCGCGGCACCGACGCCTGGACCTTCGACCTCAGCACCGGGGCCCTGCACCGGTTCCGGCCCGACCTGCACGCCGCGCCGGCGGCGACCGTCGTGACCGCCGGGCCGGACGGCCGCGCGGTGCTCGCGGTGCAGCTGCCGGGGATGCGGCACCTCGTGTTCGACATCGCCGCCGGCAAGGTCCTGGCGGACGTCACCGACCCGGCGGGAGACAAGACGTTCGCCCTCGACGGCCCCGGCTGGCGACTGGTGACGAGCCGGTTCGAGGCGCCGTCGCGGCTGTTCGGCCGGCGCGGCACGGGCACCCGCACGTACACGGTCTGGGACCTCGCCACCGGCCGCCCGCTGAGCACGACACAGGTCAAGCCCAAGTTTCCGGCACCGCAGCGGCTCGGGTTCGCGGCGGACCCACCACACGAAGCGGCGCTGCGCGACGGCGGGCTGCGCGGGCGGCGGACGGTCGCCTGTTCGCCCGACGGGGCGCGGCTGCTCGTGCAGACGTTCGCCGCCGACCGCTGGTTCCTCGACGCGTGGGAGGTCTGATGCTCGCGATCGACTTCGGTACCTCGACCAGTTCGGGCGTCGCCGCCGGGGCGTTCGTCGAGGACCCGGCCGACGGCTCCTTCGCCTGGCCGTCGGCCGTCTTCTGGGACGGTGCGGCGCTGCTCGTCGGCGGCGCCGCGCAGCGCCGCCGCCGGTCCGACCCGGCCGCGTACCGCGACGAGTTCAAGCGCCTCCTCGGCGAGGACGACCCGGTGCTGCTCGGCGACCGCGCGTTCCGGCCGGTCGAGCTCGTCACGGCGCTGCTGTCGGCGCTGCGGGTACAGGCCGGGGACCGCTCCGGCCACGTGGTCCTCACCGTCCCGGCCGCGTTCGTCGGCGGCGACCCGCGCGGCGCGCTCATGATCGCCGCGGCCGAGGCGGCCGGGTTCACGACCGTCGAACTGGTGCCCGAGCCCGTGGCGGCCGCGTGGGCGCCGCTGCCGCAGGAGCCGCTCCGTGACGGGCAGACGCTGCTCGTGTACGACCTGGGCGGCGGCACGTTCGACGCGGCGGTCGTCCGCGGCGGCACACCCGCGCACACCGTGCTCGGGCACGCCTCACTCGACGACCTCGGCGGCCGGGACATCGACGCGATCCTCTCCGCCCGCATCCGGGCCGAGAGCGAGGAGTGGCTGGCCCCGATGGTCACCGCCGCCTCCGGCTCCGCGCTGCGGGTGGCGCTGGCCACGAGCGAGCTGGCCCGGACCATCAAGCACCAGCTCACCGACGCGCCGGAGGCGGAGGAGTTCCTCATGCCGACCGCGCCGGCGTTCCGCCTGGACCGTGCGGCGTTCGACGCGGCCGTGGCGGACCTCGTCGAGCGGACCGTGGACTGCTGCATGCACCTGCTGCGCCGCCTCGACCTGGACCGCTCCCGGCTCGACGGGATCCTGCTCGCCGGGGGCGGGTCGCGGATGCCGGTCGTCGCCACGGCCCTGCGGCGAGCGTTCGACCGGCCGCTGATCCGGACGGCCGATCCTGGTCTCGCCGTCGTGCAGGGCGCGGCGGCCTGGGCGGCGGCGGTCGACCGCCGCCTTCCGGGGCTGCTGCTCGACGATGCTCCGCTGGCCTGGGACTTCCCCGGTGGCTCGGCGACACTGCTGCGCTGGCACTCCCGGCCCGGCGCCGTGGCCCGGGTGCGGCTGGCGTCCGGCGCGCTGCTGGACCTGGCCGGGACGGCCGTCACCGCCCGCTACGCGTCCCCCGGCGACACCGTGGCGTCCGGCGCGTGGCTCGCGACCACCTCGGCGCCCGTGCCGGCGGCCGAGCCCGTGGCCGAGCTGCCGGACGTCGAGGACGCCGCCCCGTTCGCCGAGTTCGACCACGGCCAGGGCGCGCACGTGTCGCGGGTCGCGTTCCGGCCCGACGGGCAGCAGTTCGTGACCGTCACCTCCGACGACGTGGTCCAGGTCTGGGACGTGTCGAGCGGGCGGTGCGTCTCGACGCTCCGCCCGGCCCAGCACATCCGTTCGGTGCACTTCGGCGCCGACGGGCGGCTCCGGTTCACCGGCGTCGCCGAGGTCGTCACCTGCCGCGCCGACAGCGGGTCGGTCATCGGGCGGCAGCCGGTACTGAGCCACGACTACTGGTACAGCAAGGTGACCGGCGCGCCGTTCGCCGCGGACGGCCGCATTCTCGGGGTCATCGCCGGCTCGGTGGGCGTCGACGTCCTGGACCTGGACGGCGACCCGGTACCCCGGAAGCTCTTCGGGCTCACCCGACAGCTCCGCGGCATGCACCTGGACCCGTCTGGAACCCTCGTCGCCGTGGTGGCCGGCAACGAGGGCCAGCTGTGGGACGTGCACACCGACACCATGCTGTACAGCACCCGCGTCGAGGACGTCGAGCTGGGCAACGCGGTCGCGTTCGATCTCGACCACCGCCTGTTCGCCCTGGTCGGCGGCGTCGACGGGGAAGGCTCGGTGCGGATCACCGACCCGGTGACCGGCCGCGTGCTGGCGACCTTCACGCATCCGGGGACGCCGCAGCGGGTGGAGGTCGCTCCGACCGGCTCGCTGGTCGCGGTGAGCTGGGTCGACGGCGAGATCTGGCTCATCGACCCGCAGGCGGGCGCCGTCGTGCGTCGCCTCCGGCCCGGGCGCAAGGGCGCGTCGGCGCCCGCGACGTTCAGCCCCGACGGGCGCCGCCTGCTCGTCTGCGGGCGCCGGATGGCCCTGTTCGACGTCGCGGCACCGTAACTGTGGCGCACTTGGCTTTTTCGGGTCTTGTGAGACACCGGGGCTGTTCGGTTAGGGTGGCCATCCACGGTAGTGGGACGATTTTCTCACATTTCGGGCCAGCGTTGTCCCGTCGCGTTCCGGATGCACCGCCACGCAACGGAGGCCAGTCATGCCCGATCCGAATGGATTCATGAAGTACCGCCGGCAGCTGCCGCTGCTCCGGCCGGTGCCGGAGCGGGTCGCCGACTGGCGCGACGTCTACCAGCGGGTCGACGAGCAGATGATCCACGAGCAGTCCAGCCGGTGCATGAACTGCGGCGTGCCGTACTGCCACAACGGCTGCCCGCTGGGCAACCTGATCCCGGACTGGAACGACCTGGTCCGCGTCGGCGACTGGGAGCGCGCCGCGGACACGCTGCACGCGACGAACAACTTCCCCGAGTTCACGGGGCGGCTGTGCCCGGCACCGTGCGAGGCGGCCTGCGTCCTCGGCATCGGTGACGACCCGGTCACGATCAAGCAGGTCGAGGTCGAGATCATCAACCGGCTCACCGACGACGGGCCGCTGCGGCCCTTCACGGTCGCGACGCCGTCCGGCCGCAGCGTGGCCGTGATCGGCTCCGGTCCGGCCGGCCTGGCCGCGGCACAGCAGCTGGCGCGCGCCGGGCACGCGACGACCGTGTACGAGCGCAGCGACGCCGTCGGCGGCCTGCTGCGCTACGGCATCCCGGACTTCAAGCTGGAGAAGCGCCACATCGACCGGCGGGCCGCCCAGCTCGCCGCCGAGGGTGTGCAGTTCGTCACCAGCTGCGAGGTCGGCGTCGACGTCTCGCTGGCCGAGCTGCGGGAGCGCCACGACGCCGTCGTCCTGGCCTGCGGCGCCCTCGACCCGCGCGACGTGCCGACCACGCCCGGCCGTGAGCTCAGCGGCATCCACCAGGCGATGGTGTACCTGGAGGGCGCGAACCGGGTCGTCGCGGGCTCGCTCGACGAGCCGCCGATCGACGCGGCCGGCCTGAACGTCATCGTGGTCGGCGGCGGCGACACGGCCGCGGACTGCCTCGGCACCGCACACCGGCAGGGCGCGGCGAGCGTGCAGCTGGTGGAGGTGGCGCCGCTGCCCCCGCCGCAGCGCGACGGCGGCCGCGACCCCTGGCCGACCTGGCCGACCATGCTGCGCAGCGGCTCCGCGCACGAGGAGGGCGGCGCGCGCAACTTCGGCTGCGCGGTGCGCCGCTTCATCGGCGACGACGAGGGGCGGCTGCGCGCGGTCGAGCTGGTGGACGTCCTCGTCGGCCCCGGCTTCACGCTGAGCGAGGTCGAGGGCACGGTCCGCGAGGTACCGGCCGACCTGGCGCTGCTGGCGATCGGATTCGGCGGCACGCTGCCCGGACCGCACCTGGCCCAGGCGAAGCTCACCCGCAACGCGCGCGGCACGATCGACGCCGGCGCCGACTGGCAGACCGAGGCGCCGGGCGTCTTCGTGGCCGGCGACGCCCGCCGGGGCCCGTCGCTGATCGTCTGGGCGATCGCGGAGGGCCGCTCGGCCGCCGCGGCCGTCCACGAGTACCTGGGCGGCGGCGGACGGCTGCCCGCCCCGGTCACCCCCGCCTCGCTGCCGCTCAGCGCGAGGTAGCGACGGTCAGTGGTAGAAGCAGACCAGGTCCATGTCCTCCTGGCGGCACTGCTGCAGCCAGGAGCGGACCTGGTCGACGGCCTCCACGACCTGCCGATCGCCGATCGCGGCACGGTCGACGCCGTTCAGTCGGTCGAGGTGTGACTGGACGGTGTCGCGGGTGATGTGGCCCATGGCGGGGAAGTCGCCCGGGTCGGGGACGTCGACGCCGGGGCCGCCGAAGATGAGGCTGGTGAAGTCGTAGGTGACGCCCGCCTGGGCGACGGTGCTGGAGACGGTGCTGAACCAGCCGTACCGCATCCCCCACCACCCCTCGTTCTCCAGCGGCACGCCCCAGAGCTCGCACAGCGTCTTCACGCAGTACCCGTACAGATGAACATCTTCATCTACATCGGGACGTCCGAGCATGAGGTCGGCCAGGTAGTCGGCCGCCGGCCGCGCCGTCTCGAACCACTTGTCGTGCTCAGTGAGGTCGGCCCGGCAGTGGTCGCTGACCCAGGCGAAGAGCACTTCGTCGCGCAGCGCCAGCACGTCGTTCAGCGCGTCCAGACGGACCTTGTAGGGCATGATCGCGTAGCTCAAAACGCGTTCTCCCATGCGAGACGGTCCAGCCGGGTCCGATCGTCGTGGACCCAGTCCCAGATCAGGTCGGCCACCGCGCCGGGTGCGTCCACCTCGGTCGACATGACGTCGGCCTCGGCTCCGTCGCGGTACTGCAGGGTGAAGGCGGCCGGCGCGTTGCGGTAGGTCTGGATGAACCGCCGGTCGTCGTCGGTCCGGCCGACGATCAGGAACGGGTTCGACCCGTGCAGCGCGTGCACCCACAGGTCCAGCATCGACCTGGTGAGGAACGGTATCCCGAGGTCGTCGCCACCGACGTTCAAGGTCACGTTCGCCCGCTCCGGCATCACAGCGAGCATCGTACTGCCCGCGGTCAGCCGCGGCTCAGGGCGAGCAGCGCCTGCCGGTGCGCCTGGAGCTCCGCCTCCAGCCGGTCCCGGTGGAAGCGGGCCGGATCGGCGGCGTAGAGCTCCCGGCCCGCCGCCGAGGTGAACGCGGCCTCCGGCACCGTCTCGGCAGACGGGGGCAGGAACTTGAGCACCTCCTCGACGGCGGCGACCGCGTCGGCGGCCGCCTCACGCGCGCCGGCCCGGCGGTACGGCGACGCGTCCGGCGGGACGGCGGCGTGCTGCGCCGCCCGTTCACCCATCGCCAGGAACTCGCCGGGGTCGATGATCTGGGACGGCTCGGGGCCGCCGTACGCCGGCGGCGGCACGGGGTCCGGTGCCAGCGCGAACGCGAAGCGGCGCGGCGCCCGGCAGGACGGGCACTCCCCCTCGTACACCGAGGTGTCATCCCGTCCGCGGTCGTGCCGGGACCAGGGGAAGTCCGCCTCGCCGCACCGCTCGCACGGGTGCAGCACCATGTACAGGTGGCACTCGGTCGTCGAACGCGCGACCAGCATCGTCGCCTCCGTTTCGCTCACGGCTCGATCGTCGCGCGGCGCAGGCGCGTCCGCACGAACTCCTGCAGGGCAAGTGTGCCGAGCCGGACGGTGCCGACGCGGCGGCCTGGCCGCAACCGGACGCCGAGCTCGTCCAGGAGCTCCGCGGTGACGAGCGCGGCCTGGTGCGGCAGGACGACCCAGCCGGCCTCCTCAGCCGGGGCGGGCGGCCGCGGCGGGGGCAGGTCACGCAGGGCCGTCCGGAGTTCGGCCGCCCGTTCGGCGAGGCCGACCGGCCGCCAGCCGGCGCCCTCCCAGCGCTGGATGGACACCAGATGGGTGCCGGGCCGGATGCCGTCGTGGCGCTCCCGCCAGCCCGTCCCCGCGAGCAGGTCGGCGGCCGCCACGGCCGCGTCACGGTGTACCCCGAAGTCCGCGGTCGCGGCCAGCTCCTGCGGGGTCGGTGTCGCCTCCGCCGCCGACCGGGCCACCGCGGCGAGCCGTTCGGCGGCGGCCGGCAGCGGCAGCCCGGCACTCAGCGGCCGCGGCTCCCGCAGCGGTGGGTGGTCGTCCGGCCGCTCGGGCCGGAGCCGGCCGGCCAGCTCGTGCGCGAGCTCGCTCAGGTCCGTGCCGCCGTCGCCGACGGTGACGGCGGGCCGGCCGGGTGCGAGCCGCTGGACGAGCTCTTCCAGCAGGTCCGTGACGACGGTGTACAGCGGGCCGGGCAGCGCCACCGCCGCACCCCCGGCGGTGGCGAGCCGGCGGTCCCAGTCGCGGGCCGCCTCGGCGATGCCGATCGGCTGTCCCGCCGGGTCGAGCCGCGCGGCGAGCTGCCAGGCCGGGTCCGCGACGCCCGCAGCGTCGTCCACCGGCGGCGCGGTCAGCAGCAGCTCCAGTTCGCGCCACCGTTCCCGGCGTGCCTGCGGCCAGTCGTCGCGGGTGGTGGCGGGGCCCTGCGCGGCGACCATCCGTGCGGCCGCAGAGTAGAGCCGCTCGTAGTCCTCGGCGGCCTCCGCCGTGTCCAGGCAGGCGACGCCGCCGGCGAGCAGGGTCGGCAGTGCCCCCAGCGCACCGGCGAGCACCGTCCGCGGGTCACCGCCGATCCGCTCGGCGACCGCTTCGCACAACCGCCACAGGTCCGGGTACTCCGGGGCGAGCTCCCACAACGCGAACCGCTCCGCGTCGACGACGACCCCGCCACCGACGCCGCTGATGGCGAAGCAGCCGTCCTCGCCCGGCACCTCGCCGAGGGTGAGGCCGAGCGGCCACAGCCGGTACCGGCGGGCGAAGGCCTCGCCGCCGTCGGTCTCGACGAGCAGCCCGAGGCGCAGCAGCGCGTCGACCTCGGCCGTGACGGCGTCCGCCGGGAACCCCGTGTCGAGCGCGGCAACGAGCGTCCCGCGGTCGACGAGGGGCTCCTCGGCCGTGCCGTACGCGGCCAGCCACACGGCGGCCCGGACCGGGTCGGCGAGCGGCACGTCGGCCTCGCCGATCCGCACCACGTCGGCCGGAACGCCGTCGCGTTCGAGTTCGCCGAGGTAGCGGCCGACGGGCAGCAGGGCGCGCATCAGGCACCGACCGGGCGCAGGTATGCGGCGCCGCCGGCGAGCAGCCGGTGCAGCTGCGCGAACACGGCGGCCAGCAGGTCCGCGGAACGGTCGCCGGCGAGCGCGCGGCAGGTGGTGGCGAGGTCGTCGAGCCCGCCCGCCGACCAGACCGCGAACACCGCCTCGTCCAGGGCCGCAGCCGGGGTCACCGGCACCTGCGGACCGCTGACGGCACCGGTGGTGAGCGGCACGAGCCGCACCGTGGCGGCGAACGCGGCGAAGCCGTCCTCGTCCACCTCCGCGAGCAGCCCGGCGGCGAGGAGCCCATCCACCACCCCGGACGCGGAGCGGGGCCCCGGCAGGTGGTGCGCCGCCGACCACACCGCGTCCTCCTCGGTCGTGAGCGCGTGCCGGCGGGCGCCGACCTGCACGGTCGGGGTACCACCGAGCACCCCGAGGGCTCGCCCGAGCGGCAGCAGCATCGTGCCACGGGCCTCGTCCCGATATGCCTCCGTGACGCGCAGCTGCCGCGCGCGCAGCCACCGCAGCCGGTCCGATGTGGACGCCGGGGCGACGGCGATCGCCTCGTCGAGCAGGGTCAGGGCGGTCTCGGCGAGCTCGGCCGCGTCGGCGAGGGCCGCCGGGTCGAGGCGGGCCGGGTCGTCGGGCAGGGCCGCGACGCTGCGCCCGTACAGCAGCAGGTACCCGTCGACGTCGATGAGCCGTGACGGGCCGGCGGTGCGCTCGTCGAGGGTGAAGTCGTGCCGGTGTGCCGCGCCGCACCGCTCGCAGTGCGACTCGACGACGAGCCCGTCCGGGCCGGCGCCGCCGACCGCGTCCACCACCGCGGTGTCCCCGCCACCGCACGCCGGACACGGTCGGAGCGCGACGGCGTGCAGGCACTCCTGCACGCTGCGGGCGACGCGGGCGGTCACGGCGTCGCCTCCGGCTCGTCCGGCCCGGGCGCTGCCGGCGGGTCGGCGGCGAGGTCGGCGCCGGTGCGGGCGTGGTCGAGCAGCAGCTGCGCGAGGGCATCCAGCGTGACCGGCAGCTCGCTCGCCTGCATCCGGCCCTTGCGGTCGGCGGCCCGCGTGGCGAGCGCACCGGCGCGTTTGCGGTACAGCGACTCACCGATGCCGTAGGCGAAGAGTTCGGTGGCGCCCGACAGCGCCACGACGACCGCGATCGGGAGAACACCGAGCTTTGCGGCAACCTCCGGCGGGACGTGTCCGGCGGCTTCCGCGACCTTCCAGGCGGCGCCGGTGACGGTGCCGGCGGTCAGTCGCGCGATCGTCGGGAGGCCGTGCTTGAGCAGGATGACCGAACGGGCGTCGGCGATCGGGGGGTCCCCCTGCCACGGCTCGCCCCAGAGGTCCTTCCACGCTTGCAGCGGCCCCTCGGGTTGCAACGTCTCCGGTACCTGCCGTGCCGGCCGGCCGCCGAGCAGGTCGATCGCGGCCTGCGTGTGCCGCAGCGCGAGGCCGGCGTCGCGCAGCGCCTCGATCGAGGCGATCGCCCGCTCCTCGGCGATCTCCATCGCCCGGTGCCGCGCCCAGCCGACGCCCAGGTAGAACCCGCCCGCCGCGCTGGCCGCCGAGCCGATCGAGGTGACCGCCACGGTCTGGGGAGCGAGGTGCCACGTCGCGGCCAGCGCCGCCACCCCCGAGACCACGCCGGGCCAGCCGGTGCGGTGGATGAAGTCGCGCATCGGCGGTACACCCGGGTGCTCCGGCGAGCGGGGCAGGCGCCAGGTCGCCGCCATCCGCAGGGCCTCGACGATCAGGCGGCGGGCGTCGCGATGGGCGAGCAGCTCGGCCCGGTCATCGGCGACGACCGGCTGCAGCGACTGGATGCCGCGTTCGAGCAGCTCGGCGCTGGTCCGCAAGAGTTCTGCCAGCGCTGTGCGCTGCTGCGGGGTGAGCCCCGCCGCGTCGGCCCGCACGCTCGCCTCGATGCGCTCGTGCAGCTCGGCCGCGCCGTAGTGGGCGTCGTGCAGCGCACGGTTGCGGGCCTTCGCCGGGTCGTTGCGCAGCTCGAACTCCCGGTCCGTCTTCGCCTGCTGCTCGGCCTGTTCGTACCGGTGGTCGGCCGTGGCCGAGGCTCCCGCGCCGAGCAAGCTGGAGGAGGAGTTGATCGCCCCGTCCGTCACCGGTGCGTGTTTGAGCCAGGCGTACACGCCGGTGGCGATGGTTGAGGCCACAGTGACCGCGAAGCCGCGCCTGGCGAGGTGTTCCTTGAAGATCGACCTCGGTTCCTGGGGCGCCTGTTCCCCGTCGGTCGTCCCGTCCTCCTCCGCTATCCGCGGGGTGCTCGGCGCCGCTGTGGAGCTCTCCGGCGTCGACGGGATCGCGAACGCCGCCGTTGCCCGCGGTGCTTCCGGCGCCGCCGGCGCCGGACCCTGGACCGTGTTCCGCCGGGCCTTTCGGGCCGCGTCCTCCGCCTTCTTGCCCTCCTGCTTCACCTTCAGCGCCGAGTCGCTGCCGCCCTGCAGGAAGTCGCGGATGCCGTTGCCCACGGCGTTGGCGACGAGCATCACCATGTCCCGGTGGGCGATCGCCCCGCCGACCAGGGTGCTGGCCGAGCCGACCGCGCTGCTGACGATCCGGCCGCGGCGGAAGTCGGACGACGCCGGCCGCTTCGACGGCTCACGGATCGACTCCACCTCGCGCTCGCGCGGGTTGTCGGGCCGGGGACCGAGGACCAGCAGCCCGGCTCTGCCGCCCAGCCGCTCCGTGCGCGGCAGGTCGCCGGCCGCCCGCCGCACGAGGTGCTCGGCGCTCTCGACGAGCGGGGCGTCGACCTCTTCGGGGCGGTACTGCGCCTTGAGCTCCTCCAGCAGCCGCGCGCCCAGCGCCGCGATCGCCAGCCGCTCCAACGGTGTCGCACTGCGCAGCTGCAGCTCCAGGTAGCGGAACTGGGCGGCCAGGATCGACGCCCGGCCCTGCTGCCAGACCGGCGGGCGGGCGATCAGGCCGATGGTGGCCAGCGCCTCGGTCACCGCGAGGCCGACGGCGAGCCGGCCCGCGTCGGGCGCCAGCCGCAGCCGGTACCCGTCGTCGGTCGCCACCAGCTCACCCCGGGTGGCGTCCCCGCCCGTCCGGTCGAACGTCACCGGGATGGCGTGCAGCACCTGCGAGCGCGCCCGCGAGCCGCGGTGCCGGGTGTCGACCAGCACATTGAGCTTGCCGGTCTCCGGGTCGAACGTCGCGGCCTTCACGCCGGCCTGCCGCGCCGCCACCGGTGCCATCTCCCGCACCGACGCGCCGACCGCCGCGGCGCTGGCGTCGACGCGCCGCCACGGCGACAGCAGCTCCGCGACCTCGGGGTCGGCGGGCAGCGTGCCGCGGCTGCGCCCGACGGCCTCCAGCCGCTCGACGAAGCCCGGCTGCCCCTCGCGAACGCCGAGGGCGGTCAGTTGCTCCTCCAGCCATGCCTGCTCCGCCACCACCTGCGCCCGCAGCGCGAGGTCGCCCGCGGCCTCCTGCCGGCGCAGGTCCAGCACCCGCTCGGCGGTGAGCGTCGCCGCGGCCCAGCCGGCCCGGGCGCCCGCGGTCAGGCGCGGGGTGCCCTCGTCGACGTCCGTGCCGGCGTAGAGGCCGGTGCGCTCCGGGTCCCGCCAGACCTTGACCGACCGGTCGAAGGAGCGCATCGCCACCGCGGCCCGGACCGCCGGGACCACCGCCCCCGCCACCCGCGCCGGATCGTCGAGCACCGCCCGCGGGATCCGCACCTCCACCGCCGCCGGGCCGGTCCGCTCGATCCGGTACCCCTGCACGGCGTCGTCCGGCGTGACCACCACGTGCAGCGGCCGGCCCCAGATCTCCAGCTCCAGCCGCGACGGGCCGTCGCCCACCATCAGGCTGGCCCGCCACCCACGCTCCCGCGACAGGGCCTCGGCCGCCTCGGCCAGCCCGGCCCGCTGCCGCGCTGTGAGCGGGTCGGCCGGACGCGGCGGACGCGGCGGCCACGGTGGGATCGGTGGCGTCGGTGGTGGCCCGGCGGCGGGCGGCGGGCTGGACGGGCGGAGCGTCTCGGTCTCGAACAGCCCCCGCGTGAACGTGTTGTTCCGGTGGGCCCACTGCCGGTCGGGCCCGGTGTCCAGCCGGTAGCTGTGCACGACGACCGGCTGCCCGCCGACCATGAGATCGAGCGTGAGGGTCGGACCCGTCCACGCCGACCGGGGCCCCTGCCCGTTCAGGCCGTACGAGGGCAGCGCCCGCAGCTGGTACCGCCCGTAGTGCCCGCGCAGGATCTGCCACTGCCGCGCGCGAACCTCGTCCGCGAAGATCTGCTCGATGAACGTCTCCCGCAGGGCCGGCGTCATCGTGCCGTCGGCGATGTGCCTGGCGATCGCCCGGGCCCGCCGCCGGCTCCGCGCGTCGGTGGCCGATGGCCACATCCCCTGCGCAAGCCCTTCGAACTCCCGGACCGCGTCGTCGAGCACCTCCTGCAGCGTGCTGGCGATGTCGTGGCGAACCGCGTCGGCCTCGACGATCCTCGCCACGTCGCGGATCTCGACCGGACGCGCGTCCGCCGGCAGCAGACCCTCGTCGAGCAGCATCAGCCGCACGTCGTACCACGACCGCCCCGACGCACGGATCAGCGCCCGCAACGCGTCCTCGCTCGCCAGCGCGGCCGACCAGTCGTCGCCTGCCGTGACCATCGACGGCCGTGTCTGCTCCCGGCCGGCCGGGTTACCCGGCCGGTAGAACCGACGCGCCGCCGTCGACGGCACCCGCGCCGCGGTCACCTGGTCCACCAGCGCCTGCGCGGCCAGTGCACCCTCCACCCGCGACAGGCTCGACCCGCCGTACAGGTCGGCGTCGGCGCCGAGGATCGCCGCCGCGTCGGCCCGGATCCGGGCGACGCCGACCCCGCGGGCCAGCCGGTCGTACAGCCGGTTGTACAGCTCCGCCAGGTGCTCCTCCGACAGCTCCCGGACCCGGCCGTCGTGGCCGGTCAACCGCACCCCACCCGCTCGCCCCGGCCCAATCTCAGCGGCCAGCACCCCGTCCGGGCCCGTCAGCAACGCGAGGGTGTCGTCGACCACCGCCTCGACCGCCGGCAGGCGCAGCGCCTCGGCCACCGCGGGCGGGAGCGGCTCCTGCCACAGCTCGGCGAAGTCGCCGTAGGTGAACGCCGGCACCAGCTCCAGCAGCCCCGCCAGCCACTCGTCACGCGCCTCCTCCGCGTACCGGCGGACGAGCACCCGGGCCACCGCCAGGTACGGATCGCCCGCCCACGGCTCACCGACCCGCTCGCCCAGCTCGGCGACGATCGCCGTGGTCAGCATCGTCACCGCGAGAACCCGCAGCCGCTCCCCCACGACCTCCGCCGCAGCGAGCGCGGCAAGCTCGTCGGAGACCGACAGCCCCACCGTCTCACCCGCGGCCGTCCGCACCACCAGCGCCGCCGCGTCACCACCACGCAGCTCGGCCCGGTCCACCAGACCGGCCTCCACCAGCTCCGGCAACGCACCCGCAACGGCGACCTCGGCGACCGCCCGATGCTCCCCGGCCAGCTCCGCCCGCCAGGGCGCGCCGGGCGCCGCCAGCGCGCGGACGAGGTCGATGACCTCGACCGGGTGCCCGTCCTCGGCCAGCCGGTCGAGGACCCGCAGGAAGCCCCGGGAGTCGAACCGGTCCAGGACCTGCCCGATCCGCCGGTCACTGTCCGGCTGCGCTCCCAGCCCATCCGGGTCCCGGAACCGCAGCTCGGCCACCAGGTCGACGTAGCCGAACTTCTCGCCGGCGGCGACTCGCCCGCGGCCCGGCACTCGGTCGGCCAGGTCACGGACCACGTGGCGCGGGTCCGCGGGTACGGAGGCCGGCAGCGCGTCGACGGACCCGCCGAAGAGGTAGGCGTCGGCGCGGAGGATCGCCTCGGCTTCGGCCCGGATCTCGTCGACGCCGGCGCCGCGCCGCAACCGGTCGGACAGCCGGTCGTGCAGGCCGGCCAGTGACTCGGCGGAAATCTCGCGGACCCGGCCGTCGCGGCCGGTCAGCCGCATCGCACCGGCCGGCCCCGGCGCGACCTCGGCGGCGAGCACCCCGTCCGGGCCGGTCAGCAGGGCGAGGGTGTCGACGACGACCGCCTCGGCCGCCGGACGGCGCAGCGCCCCGGCCACCGCGGGCGGGAGCGTTTCCTGCCACAGCTCGGCGAAGTCGCTGTAGGCGAACGCCGGCACCAGCTCCAGCAGGGCCGCCAGCCACTCCTCACGCGCCTCGTCCGCCACCGCGTCGAACCGGCGGACGAGCACGCGGGCCACCGCCAGGTACGGATCGTCGCCCCACGGCGCACCGGCCTCGCCGTCGAGCCCGGCGACGATCGACGTGGTCAGCATCGTCAGCGCCGTGATCCGCAGCCGCTCCCCCGCCACCCCGGTCGCGGCGAACTCGGCCAGGTCGGCCAGCTCGCCGGACACGGGCAGATCCACGGTCTCGCCGGCGGCGGTGCGCAGCACCAGCGTCGCGTCGGCGTCCAGCTGGGCCCGGTCCATCAGGCCGGCCCCGGTCAGCTCGGGTAGCGCGTCGGCCATGGCGGCCTCGGCCGCGGCCCGGTGCTCCCGCGCCAGGTCGGCCCGCCAGGGCGCGTCGGGCGATGCCAGCGCGCGGACGAGGTCGATCACCTCGGCAGAGTGCCCGTCCTCGACCAGCCGGTCGAGGACCCGCAGGAAGCCTTCGGCGCCGATCCGGTCCAGGAGCTGCCCGATGCGCCGGTCACTGTCCGGTGCCCGGAACCGCAGCTCGGTCACGAGGTCCGGGTAGCCGACGATCGCCCGGCGCCGGCCCGGCAACCGGTCGGTCAGGTCACGGACCAGGTCACCGGCCACCCCCAGCGGGTCGGCGGGCGGCAGTGTGCTCAGCGGTACCGCGGCCGGCAGCGCATCCATGGCCGAGTTCGGCAGCTGGGGCCGGACGGCACCGCTGGGGGTCGCCCGGTAGCGGCGCACGACGCCGTGGGGGCGCCGCGCCTCGAGGACGACGTCGACGCCCAGGCGCCGGGCGAGCGTGGACGCGACCTCGACCACGTCGGGTGCGCCGGCCGCCTGCGTGGCCTGCAGGTGCACCACCTTGTCGTGCTTGCCGATCCGCGAGCGCATCAGCTCCGCGATGGCGACGTACGGGCTGCGGGGCTCGTAGTCGGGGCGGCCGGCCGCGTCGACGTTGAGCTCGTGCAGGTCGAACACGGCGGGGACGGCGCCGGGACGGCGCAGCCAGGCGCGCACGCGATCGACCCGGCCGGCCGCCGGCGGCTGCTCCCGCAGCCACCAACGCCACGGGCTCCCCGGGCTCTGCTCCCAGCGCGCCAGCAGTTCCTCGGCGTCATGGCGGTGCATCGTGACGTAGGCGCGGCCGGTGCCGGCCGGCTGGAACACCGCTTCGCGCAGCGTCGTGTGCCGCACCCCGCGGGGCCCGGGATGGACCCGCACCGTCCGGATCGTCACGACGTGATCCACCCGGAACGCCAGGACGCGCCGCTCCGCCTTCCCGGAGATGGTCGTCTCGTCGCGGTCACCCATGGCCAACGTGTGCTCGCTGGAGCCGCTGCGGCCACGGGTGACGTCGAGGCCCCCTTCCGGGATCGAGAAGCCGACCTTCGCGCCGACATTGTGGCTCTCGTTGACGCTCAGGCCGGCGGTGTGCTGCGCCCGGTTGATGTCGCCGAGCTCGACCTCCTCGCCCTCACCGACCACTCTGGGCTCGAAGGACCTCGCCTCGACCACGACCTCGACGTAGGTGTCCGCGCTGCCCGGCAGCAGCTCCCACAGCATCTGCGCGCCGCCGGGGGCGTGCATCGCCTCCAGCTTCCCGTTGTACATCGTCGGCAGGAACGCCTGCTCGACCGGGACCTGCAGCTGCTTCGCCTTCGGGCCGACCACGCCGCCGCGGACCATCCGGTCCAGGACCGTCCCGGCGAGGCCACCGTTCTCGCCGCCGTCGGGCAGGAACTCGTACGGCAGCGGCACCGGCCGTGGGTCCAGTGGGTTGGCGAGCTCCAGCGCGCTGGGGGCCGGCTGTTCCGGTTTGCCGAGGGAGAGCTCCGCCGGGACCAGCTGCTCGGCGTGCCCGCCGAACGTCACGCGGTACCTGTTCGTCTGCCGCCGCCTGAGCGCGTCCCAGACGCGCCTGGTGACCCGGTCGGTGAGCTTCGGGTAGACGAGCGTCATGTCGAGGGTCACGGCGATGTCGCGGCGGAACCGCACGGTCTGCCCGAACGAGGCCGCCCGCTGCAACCGGGTCAGCTGTTCGCTGACGGAAGCGCGGACGGTCCGCGACCAGCCGCCCCTCAGCTCGGCCGACTCGCCCTCGGGCAGGTGGCCGGCCGGCGGGGCGGCCGAGCCGTTCAGCGGGGCGGCACCGGCCGACCAGCCGCGGAACCTGCCGCGGTCCCGCTGCTCGTACCGGTACTTCTGCACGATGAGCCCGATGATCTTGCTCAGGCCGACGGCGCGGCCACGGTTGAGCCCTATCTTCAGGCGGATGACGAGTTCCGCGTCGGTCCGGTGGTCGACGGCGACCGGCACCGACGTCACCCAGCCGCCCGAGACCTGACCATCTTCGATCTTGGGCACCCAGCGCGGCCCGGCGAGCCGGCCGTAGAGGTTGCGCCACAGCCCGACCGTGCGCCGTTCGGCCTGCGGCGCGAGCTTGCCGAGGCCGCGCAACGCCTCCTGGAAGATGTCCACCCCGCCCAGGTCGACGTGGGCGAAGCGGCTCTGCCCGACGCCGGACAGCAGCGGCTCGGGCAGCGTCGCGTCCTGCGCCAGCTCCTGCAGCTCGGGGTCCCCGGCGACCTTGGCTTCCAGCTCCTTCGCGTACGCCGGGAGGTCCTTCGCCGCCACCAGTTCGGCCAGCACGTCCGGGAAGTCCTCGGCGAGCCGCCCGAGCAGCGCCGCGGCGAACGGGTCGGTGCCGCGCAGTTCCCGGTCGTCGGGCAGGTAGCTCGGGTAGTCCTCGGCGCTCATGGCCCGGGTGGCCGCGCGCAGGTCCTGCACGTACCGGTTGACGATCCGCGCCATCGAGGCCCGGTCCAGGTCGAGGTCCAGCTTGCCCGCGGAGTACCGGCGCAGCGCGTCGGTCAGCCGGTGCAGCGGCACCGGCAGCTCGCCGAGGCCGTACAGGTCGAGGGCGTCACGCTCGGGCAGCGTGTACACCACCGTCCCGTCCAGCTCCTGTGGCTCGGCGATCCGTTCGTCGCGGTGCCCCTGCCGGCGTCTCGCCTCGACCCGGAACTTGACCGGCATGCTGTACGTGTAATGCAGGCCCAGATAGATGATCAGTGCCTCGTCGCCGACGATCTCGACGAGCGTCTCGGAGGCGCCGTGCGAGTACGTTCCGCTCAGGCCGCCCCCGACGCTGCCGTGGTCGCGGTCGACGCCGGTGTGCACCCCGAACGCGCGAGCCAGGTCCGCGGCGTGCTCCCGGGTGTAGGACTTGGTGATGCTGTTGCTGTCCAGCGCCAGGTGCACCGCGCCGACGACCCCTCTGAAGGCACCGTTCCACGTGGAGGCGCCGGGGACCCCCTCCACGATGACGGTGCGGTGCGTGTCCGCGGTCATGTCGCGCACGCTGCCCAGGATCTCCGCCGGGTCGTAGTCCACCAGGTCGGTGCGGTGGCCGACGCCCGCACCGAACGCCGGCACGTAGAGCGTGCGACCGACGGCGACCAGGGTGCGCACGTTCATCGCGGCGGCCAGGTTGGCGAAGGCGCCGGTGCCGGCGCGCGGTGCCGTACCGAGCGCCTGTTCGGCGGCCGGCAGCATCCCCTTCGCCTGGACGTGCATGATCTCGGCCCGGCCCAGCACGGCCTGCGACGTGGTCGTGGGCGCGTCGGGCGGCAGGACCGGGACGGTCTCCTCCGGCAGCATGTCGGCCGGCCACACGATCTCGACCTCCAGACCGTCGCTGCGAGTGATGTCGCTCCACTGCCCGGCCGCGTCCTGCTCCTGCACGACGGCGTTGACGGTCGCGCTGAAGCGGGCGGTGCCCTTCCGTCCGCTCTCGATCAGCGGCAGCTGGTTGCCCGTCCGGCCGCGGCCGACGCTGATGCCGACGCTGTTCGAGTGGCCGTACCCGAGGCCGGCGCCGTTGAAGTCGAAGAGTCGGTGGGCCTTGTCGTACGCCGAGCCGAGGCCGAGGCCGAACCCCCGGCGCCGCTTCCGGGTGCGGCCGTGGCTGCGGCTGGCCGTCTCAGAGTCGATCTCGAGGTTGACCACGGTCCAGGCGCGCGAGTACCCGAGGTACCTGAGCTGTCCCGGCTCGATCCACACCCGGAGCGCCTTGCGCTGGTCGCGCTCGTTGACCAGCACCAGGAACACCCCGTCCTGGACCGCCTGGTCGAACGCGCCCTCCAGGCGGACGGCCGAGAACTCCTGCAGGTAGGCCGACGCCGCCGTGTCGTCGGACGGCAGGTACCCCGTGTTCTGCAGGATCATGCGTACCACGCCGTGCAGTCCGCCGAGGCCTTCGATGCCCGTGAAGCCCTGCACCAACGCCTGGCCCGCGCCGGTCAGCTTCCCCTCGGCGTCCAGCACCCCGAGCGGAGGCTCCTTCGTGTGCCCGGGCGGCGAGCCCTCGTCGAGGTCGTCGACGAGCACCGCCTCGCCGTCCTTGAACTCGCGCACCGCGTCCACGGAGACCGGCAGCCCGGCCTTGTACGCGAGCGGCTCGGGGATGACGAAGAGGCCGTTGCCGTCGACGGCGCGTTCCTGCGGACCTCGCCCGTCGTGCAGGTCGACGGTGACGACGTGCTTGAGCGGCACGTCAAAGGTGACGGTGTGCCCCGAGTAGCGCTGCACGCTGGGGCGGATCACGCTGGCGTCGGCGGCAGACGTCACCTGCCGGCCCGAGGTGCGCGACAGCGAGCCAATGATCTTGAGGCCCATTCCCCGGAACCGCTCGGTGAGCCACCCCGGTTGGAGCCCGTTGGCTCCGCCGGTGCCACCGGCCTGCCGCGAGCGGCCGAACGACATCTCGGCCAGGGCCTGCGAGAACGTCACCCGGAGAAACTCCAGGTGCATCTTGCGGGTGCGGTTGCCCACCCGCTTGGCGTTCTCCCGGTCCGCCTCCGTGCGGATCCCGATCGTCGCCCGCCTGCCCCAGTCGTCGGTGATGACGGTCGTCAGCTCGCCGGGTCCGTTGATCGTCCGATGCATCCGGGCCGGGTACAGCTCGAGCACCAGCGCGCGCACGTGTTCCCGCTCGATGCTGTTCAGCGGGGCCCGGTCACCGAGCAGGTCGAGCGCCGCGTCGTACAGTTCGGGGACGCCGCTCACCGGGATCACCCCGTGCTCGGGGAACCACGGGTCGGGGTTCGAGTGCCTGGGCAGCTCCGCGCCGAGGACCGGCTCGACGTACGGGTGCGAGACCGCGAGTCGCACACGAGCCGGCTCCGCCGGCGCGAACGGCACCTGCTCCCACGCGCCGGCGTTGTTCCCCGCCCGCCGCAGCGACTCGGCCGTGCGGACCTGGACCACCCAGCGTCCAGTCGTGTCGTACTGCGAGGAGTTGCCCCGGTTGTCGATGACCGCGCCGGGCATGGTGTAGTCGGCGCCGAGCACCTTGATCGACACGTTCCGCGAGGCGCCGAAGCCGGCCTCGGCGACGAGGTGCTTGCCGATGAGGCCGCCGGTCACGAAATTCGCGATCCGTTCGGCGATCTTGATCGGCTTGGCGGTGACCGACCAGCCGGCGTTGCGGGTCAGCGCGTCGGCGAGGACGCGGCTGTTCTGCATGTACGTCGGGACCTGGCCGAGCATGACGTTGCTGATCGTGGTCGGCGCGTCGGTGACCTCGGCCAGGTCGTCGTGCACGAACGCGATCTTGAACTCGATGATGCCGGATGCGCCGTCGCTGACGGCGAACAGCTGACCACCCGGGCTGGCCACACCCCGCCACTCCGAGCGCAGCACCCACTCCAGGTCGTGAGGCGCCAGGTGCTCCCCGTCCGTGAGGTAGCCGTCGACGACCGCGGCCAGGTCGGCCATCTGCGCCAGCCGGCCCGTCGGCACCGCCGTACTCAGCACGGCCACCGCCGGGCGGGTCCGGTCCACCGCATCCGTCAACCGCTCGTACAGCGGCAACGCGCTCCCGGCGCCGGCGAGCAGGCCCTTGAGCACGGTGGGCAGCCCGAGCCGCGCGGTGGCCGGGTTGGCCAGGCCGGTCGCCGCACCGTCGCGCAGCTCACGCACCCACTGCAGCCGTGCCGCGACCCGGTCGGCCTCCTGCGCCGCCTCGTCGACCAGGTTGGCGAGGCGCCGGTACCGGCCGCGTTGCAGCTCCTCCTGCTCCGCCTCCTCGGCCTTCTCCCTTGCCTCCTCCGGGTCCGCCGGCTCCTCCGGCGGTTCCACCGGCGTCTCGGTGCCGGACGGCAACGCCAGCTTCCGGTAGGCGTCCCGCAGCTTCCGCAGCGCCTCCGCCGCCGATTCCAGCCGACCGTCGAGCTGCTGGAGCTTGCCGTCCAGCGCGGCGAGCACGCGCGCGGCCGCCGCGGCATCGCCGCGCCGCGATGCGCCGGTGAGCTCGTCCAGCGCCTCCCTGACGGCCGCGAAGGTCTCGGTCATCGGGCGCATCCGCAGCGCGCCGTACGGGTCCTTCTCGACGGCGGCCCGCTCCGCGTCGGCCAACAGCTCCCGGGTCCGCTCCGAGCGCACAGCGACGCCGGCCGCCGGCTCCAGCGCCAGCACCTCGCCGACCGCCTGGAAGATGGCCGCTACCGCCGGCGCTCCGGGCGAGCGCCGCATCTCGACGAGCAGCTCCCGCAGCTCGGCGAGCACGTCGAGCGCGGTGACCGCGGGACCGCGCTCGCCGGGGAACGCGGCACCGATGAGCACGGCCACCCGGGCGTTGGCCTGCTCGGGCTCGATGCCGGCGGTCAGCCAGCCGAACAGCACGTCCCGCAGCTCGTGTCGCGCGTGCCCGGCCCCGTGGCGGGCCAGCAGCGGCTCGATCGCCGTGATGAACTCGTCGGCCCGCTGGGCGGCCGCACCCAGGTCGGCGCGGCGCTGCTCGGCCGCCTGCCAGTGTTGCCCGGCCCGGTAGAGCGGCACGGTGACCTGCTCGATGTCGGGCTGTTGCCCGAGGCCGGCGACCGCGGCTCGCAGCGAGCGCAGGTGTTCGAGCATCCCGGCGTGGTCGGCGGCCACATCGTCCCGGATGCCGAGGTTCCGCTCACGAGATTCCTGATGGCGCCGGATGAGCCAGTCGACGGCTTCGGCGAGCTCGTCCCGGCGAGCGTCGACCACGGCAGGTTCCGCCGACGGGTCGGACAGCGCCTGCCAGAGCTGGTCGTGCGCGGCGCGCACCTCGTCCACGCGCAGCCGGGACCCGGTCGGCGACACCGCGGTCGCGTTCCGCAAGCTCGCGACGACCAGCTCGTACACCGGGCGGGCCCGCTGCGACAGCGCCGCCACCACGGCCGCCTGGTCGACGGGGTCGGAACCGCGGCGCAGCAGGCCGGTCAGTGTCTTGCGGGCTGCCGCGCGGGTCTCCGGCGGCACGGCAGTGTCCGCGGCCAGCTCGGCCACCGCGACGAGGGTGTCCTGCCGGCGCGCACGGGCTTCCGCCTTGTCGCGGCGCAGCCGCCCGAGCCAGCCGGTGCGGGGCTCCACGAGCAGCGCCGCGAGCCGGCGGGCGGCCGCGACGCGCAGCTGATGGTTGTCGATCCGCCCGGCACTGTCGGCGAGCTCGTCGATCACTGTTCCGGCGTCGACGACCCGGGCCGGCCCGCCGGCCCGGTGAGGGATCGTGAGGTTCCCGTCGCGCCGCAGTGTGATACCGGTGTTGCCGTGGAGGTTGGCGGCGTCGGCGGCATCGCGCAGCACCTCGATCGCCAGCTCCCGGCGCGCTGCCCGCTGTGCCGGGACGTCCCGCCCCACGCGTTGCGCCGCTTCGGCCGAGACGGTCCGCACGTTGGCGGCGTGCTGCCAGCCGGGATCGCGCAGGCTCTGGTAGAGCTCCCGCTGCGCCTCCGACAGCCGATCCTCCGGTACCTCGGCATCGATCATCCGCCACAGCCTGGCCGCGTTCGGCGCAGCGGCGCCGAGTCCAAGGTGGTCGAGGTGCGCGGTCAGGTCATCGATCAGCGCGGCCCGCTCCCGCGGGTCGGCCGACGCCACGACGCGGGCGACCAGATCCTGCACGTCGCCCACACCGCCCAGGTCGTGATCGGACAACCGCGCCCGGCGGCCCGGAGCCGAGGCGGCCGGCGTGAGCAGGTGCTGCTGCGCAGCGGCGCCCGTCGGCCGCCACCACTGACGCCGACGACGCAGCCGCGCGTCGACCTCCCACAGCTCGTGGACGAACGTGCCGATCAGGTCGTCGCTGTCGGCGTGCCGCTCGGAGAGCACGACCGTCACATCCGTGGCCTGTCCCCCTTCGGGGAACTCGGATCTGGCCCGCAGGTCCTCGCGAATCCGGCCGACCGTCACCGTGACCGTCACCGGAGGCCCGTCCCACCGGTGTACCTCGGCCACACCGGCAACGACCCGGCCATCCGCACCGACGCGGACGCCCGCATCGGCGACCGGCCGCACCTCGCGGATGACCGAGTCGCTCACGCCTCGCTGCCGCAACCGTTCCCGGAACGAGCGGGCGATCCCGGCCGCATCCCCCTCCGGCGGCATCCCGTCGGCGGCGCGGGTGCCGTCGACCACGAACGCGGTCACCGGCGGACCGGCGGTCGGAAGCGCGGCGGCGCCTCGCCGGGACGGTGCCTCCTCGACGATCAGGATCGACCTGTTCACGACGATGTAGGTCGTCGAGGCGCCACCAGCTCCCTGAACCCGGACCAGGTCGAGTCCGGCGGCCGCCGCGTATCGGCTCACCTCCCGATGGAGGACGCCGGCCGGCAGGTCGGCGCTCTTCGCCGCGACCTCCGTGTAGTCACCGATCCTCGCCGTCCTCGGAATGAGGACCCGAATCTTGCTGTCCGGGGTACCGTCGGCGCGGGCAACGTGCTTGCCGGCGCATACAAAGCCCGTGGGCCCAGCCGCGCCGTAGTAGGTCGTCCAACGCTCGTAGACGGCCGGTCCGGTGCGGAAGTCCTCCTGGATCTGCGCGGCCGTCCTGTCGGCTGTGCCCACAGCACCGTGCCACGCCACGATGTACAGGTCGGTGCGGAGGCGTAGTTGGTGCATCATCGACCGGGAGACGACCGTCGGCGTGTCGTCGAAGCCCTGGATGGCGCAGATCTCGGCCAGGTACGGGTCCACCCCCAGGTCGGGCGGCTGCTGCGCGATCCGCCGGTCGAGCCGGTCAACGGCCAGCGCGTCCGGGATCAGGTTCTTGGCCCGGGACGGCTTGTACGGCAGCGCCGGCTCGTCCGGCGGTGAGCCTGGTTCGGCCTGCTCCGGCAGCGCCGGAAGGTTGGCGAGCACGGCGTCGAGCTCGGCGGGGGTGCGGGCGGCGAGGACGGCCGCCAGCCAGTCCTGGAACTCGGGCAGCGTGAGCTGGCCCGCGCCGACGTGCTGGCCGAGCCGCTCGCCCGCCGCCTCGCGGTCGCGGTCCGTCACCCTGATGTCGCGGTAGAGATCCCGGATCACGGCGTCGAGGCCGGCGAGCGTCCGGGCGGCGAACGCGTCGCGGCTCAGCCGCTCGAACGCGTCCAGGGGGAGCCGGCCAGCGCCGACGACGACCTCGAGCTGATGCGCGACCGTCCTGCGGTCCTCATCGGTCGCCGGCGCGCCGCGGTCGGGTCCGCCGCTGTCGTAGCCCACCGGGCCGCTCGGGTCCGGCGCCTCCACGACCAGGACGGCCGGGTTGACGATCAGGAAGCCATCCGCCGCGGGCCCCCCTCGGCGCACCCCGCCGGGAAACACGACCGCGTCGATCCCGGCGGCGGCCGCGTATCTCGCCACATCGGCGAAGGCGTCACGCCATTCGACGTGGTCGGGCAGCTCGTTGTCCCGGAGATACTGCCGGTAGTCGGCAAGGGCCGTCTGGGCGCGCTGTCTGACGTCGTCATACGCTGCGATCTTCGCCGCTTTCGGCAGGAACGCCCGGACGACGCTGCCGGGCGTGCCGTCGGAGTCCGTCTCGGCCGCCACGCGGGTGCCGACGAAGGCGTAGGGAACGCCGTTGACGGGGAACTCGCCGTATGCGGCCGGCCCGTTGCGGAGGTCCTCGTTGAACTCCGCGGCCGACGTGTCGCCGGTGCCCTGCACGCCGCGCCAGACCTCGATGTAGTCGCCGAACAGCAGGCGGTCCATCTCCCACCGGGACGCCACCGTCGGGGTGCCCGCGAACCCTTGCCGCTCACTGATCTCGGCCAGCAACCGGTCGCCCCGGCCGTCAGCCAGGAACGGCTCCAGCTCCCCACGCAGGAGCTCGACGGCAGGCCCGTCGGCGAGCAGGTCCCTTGCCTGCGACGGGCGGTACGGCAACGACTCCCGGTCGTCTCCGACGGCCGGGCCTTCGGGGAGCGCGCGGGAGGACGGCGCCGGCAGGACGGCGACACGCTGCCAGTAGGGCTCACGCAGGCTTCGGAAGATCTCCCGTTGCCTCGGCGGCAGCCGGTCGGCGCGCACCTGGGCGTCGACCAGCGCCCACAACACGGCCGCATCCGGGTTCGTGACGCCGAGTCCCAGGTGTTCGAGGTGCGCGGACAGTTCCCCGATCAGCGCAGCCTGTTCCTCCGCGTCACCCGACGCGGCCACGATGCGGGTGACCAGCTCCTGCACGTCGCCGACACCGCCGCGGTCGTGATCGGACAACCGCGCCTCGGGGTCCGGGGTCGACGCACCCCGGGTGAGCAGGTCCCGCTGCGGCCGGCCGCCGGACGTGCCCCACCACGGTGGGCGACGCAGTCGCCCGTCGATCTCCCACAGCTCGTGCAGGAGCGTGCCGGTCAGATCGCTGTCAGGATGCCGCTGGGAGATCACGACCGTGACCTTCGAGCGCTGCCCTGAGGCCGACGATCTGGTGACGTACGAGCGGCCCCGCAGGCTTTGCCCGACGTCGCCGACCACCACCGTGACCCGCAACTGCTCGGTGTTCCACGCGTATGGCGACCACGGGTGCACCTCGATCACACCGGCGATGAGACCGCCGGTGTGATCGCCGGTCTCGACGAGCCGGATCTCGCGGATGGCGGAGTCTCGGTAGCCTGTTTCGCTCAGCAGCTGGAGCCGTTCCCGGAGCACCCCGGCGATCCCGGCGGGGTCCGGCGCCGGCAGCATCGCCGCGGCGGTGCGCGTGCCGGGCACCAGGAACGCGGTCACCGGTGGACCGGCGGGAGGGAGCGCGGCGCCCCGCCCGGCGCGGGCCTCCTCCACGATCAGGATCGACCGGTTGACGACGAGGTAGACCGCCGCCGGGTCGCCGCCGCCCTGGATCCGGACGGCGTCGAGCCCGACGGCCGCGGCGTACCGGCCGATGTTGCGATAGCACAGGCCGGCATCGATGGCGTCGGACTCCACCGCGACCATCCGGTACTCGCCGATCTTCGCGGTCCTCGGGAGGAGCACCATGACCTTGCTGTCCGCGGTGCCGTCGGCGTTGGTCAGGGACCGACGCTCGCCGCACACGAAGCCGTCGATCGGGTACCAGCCGTGGTAGTTGACGGACGAGGACTCGTAGACCGCCGGTCCGTTCCTGAAGTCCTCGTGGACCTGGGCGGCCGTCTGCCCGCCGGTACCCGTGGCGCCGTGCCACAACGTGATGTAGTCGCCGGTGCGGCGCAGCTGTTTCAGCGTCTGCCGGTCGACGACCGTCGGGGTGTCGTCGTACCCCTGGATGGCACAGATCGCGGCGAAGTACCGGTCCGAGCCGCTGTGCCAGGGCCAGTCCTGCGCGATCCGCCGGTCGAGCCGGTAGATGGCAAGGGCGTCAGGGATCAGGTTCCTGGCCCGCGACGGCTTGTACGGCAGCACCTCGGTGGGCGGGCTCGCTTCGAGCTGGGCCGGGGTCGCCGGAAGGTCCGCGAGCAGGGTGTCGAGTTCGGCGAGGGTGCCGGTGGCGTGGACCGCCGCCACCCGATCCTGGAACTCGGCCAGCGTGAGCCGCCCCGCACCGACCTGCTGTTCGAGCCGTTCCACCGCCGCCTCGCGGTCCTGGTCGGTCGCCGGCACGTCGCGATCGGAGTCCCGGACCACGGCGTCGAGGTCGCCGAGTGTCCGGGCGGCGAACACGACGCGGGCCAGCCCCTCGAACTCCTCCAGCGTGTGCCGTCCCGCGCCGACGAGCCCCTCCAGCCGCCGCACGACCGCCCAGCGGTCGCGATCCGTCGCCGGTACACCACGATCCGGACCACCGCCGTCGTAACCCGTCGGACCGCCCGCCCCGCGTGCCTCCTCCACCACCAGGACCGACCGGTTGACGACCAGAAAGCCATCGCCAGGAAAGACCACCGCGTCGATCCCGGCAGCCGCCGCGTACCTCGCCACATCGGTGAAGGCCACATGCCAGTTGAAGCGGACGGGTAGCGCTTCGGCCCGCTGTTTGAGGTCGTCATACGTTGCGATGCTCGCCGATTTCGGCAGGAGCGCCCGGACCACGCCGCCCGGGGTACCGTCGGAGGCCGTCTCCGCGGCCGAACGAGCCTCGGTGAAGGCGTACGGCGCGCCGTTGATCGGGAGCTCGCCGTAGAGCGCCGGCCCGCTGCGAAGCTCCTCGTTGTATGCGGCGGCCGTCTTGCCGGTGGTGCCCTCCACACCACGCCACACCTCGATGTAGTCGTCGGTGGAGAGCAAACGGTCGATCTCCCACCGGGACACCACCGTCGGGGTGTCGCCGAACCCCTGCCGCTCACCGACCGCGGCCAGCCATCGGTCGCCCTGGTCGTCAGGAGTCCGGTACGGGTGCAGCTCCTCGATGAGCCGGTCGGCGGCATCCCGGTCGGAGACCAGATTGGTGGCTCGCGATCGCTTGTACGGCAGCGGGGCGGCCCGATCGGCCCGGGCCCCCGGACCGGCCGCGAGCGCGGGCGGGGCCGGCGGGGCCACGGTCGCGGCATACCGCCAGCCGGGCTCACGCAGGCTCCGGTACAGCTCCTGCTGCGCCGGCGTCAGCCGCTCGGCGCGCACCTCGGCATCGACCAGCTCCCACAGCGCCGCCGCAGCCGGGTTCGTGACACCCAGGCCCAGGTGTTCGAGGTGCGCGGACAGGTCCTCGATCAGCTCGGCCCGCTCCGCACTGCCGGCCGCTGACGTGACGATGCGAGCGACAAGCTCCTGCACGTCACCGACGCCACCCCGGTCGTGGTCGGACAACCGCACCCCGGGCTCCGGAGCCGAAGCGCGCCGCGTGAGCACGTCTCGCTGCGGCTCGGCACTGGACGGTCGCCACCACGTGCGGCGGCGCAGGCGCCCGTCGATCTCCCACAGTTCGTGGACGAAGGTGCCGATCAGATCGTCGCTGTCGGCGTGCTGCTCGGAGAGCACGACCGTCACATCGGCGGGCTGCCCTGAGACGGACGCTCCGGTGGCGTACGAGCGGGCCCGCCGGTGCCCACCGACGTAGCCGACCGCCACCGTCACCCGCAGTCGTTCGGTGTGCCACGCGTACGGCGACCACGGTTGCGTCTCGACCACACCGACGACGACATCGCCGGTCGCGAGGTGGCTCTCGTCCGCGTCGGGGTGATCGCCGGCGTGGACGAGCCGCACCTCACGAATCGCCGAGTCGCGGTACTCGTCGCCGTCGAGTTGCTGGAGCCGCTGCCGGAGCGCGTCGGCAACCCCGGCGGCGTTCGGCAACGGCAGCATCCCCGCGGTCGCGCGGGTGCCGAGTACCCAGGACGCGGCGATCGGGTCACTCACGCGCTGCCGCTGTATCTGTTTCTGCAGCGTATCGGCGAGCTCTGCATGGCCGTGCACCCGTGCACGGTCCGCGGCTCGGCTGATCTCCTCCGCCTGATCGCGCAAGTGCGATCGCAACGGCTGGTCGACGTGGCCGGCGAGGTGGCGCAGGAGGTTCCTCAGGGCGGTGGCTTGTTGAGCGGGGGTCTGGTTGGGGGCGAGGATGACGCGGGCCGCAGGGAAACGGGTGTCGTACAGGACGCGGCCCTGCCGATCGGTGTCGCCAGGCACCTGGAGGGGTTGTTCGTAGTGCTCGTGGCGGCCGGTGGCGGGCCCGGCGACCTCGACGACGACCAGCAGCGTCTCGCCGAGGTCGGTGGTGAGCAGGAACCGGCCGCCGCCGAGCGGGACGACCTCGCGGTAGCCGTTAAGCGCGCCGGTGGTGAGCAGCAGCTGGGCGATGGCGGGCAGGAGCGCGTCGTGGTACCGGCCCGGCTCGTCCTCGGTCAGCGACGGCGGTTCGGTGGCGGCGAAGTGGCGCAGCGCCTCGTCGAGCCGGGCGGTCCGCTCGTCGCTGACGTGGAGGTCGCGCAGCCGGCGGCCCAGCCATTCCCGGCGCACTGGGTCGACGAGACCGAACGCGTGGGTGAGCGTCGTGAGCCGGCTGTCCTGGTCGTGGTGCCAGTCGGTGGCGGCGTCGAGGAGGGCGGCGATGGCCAGCAGCTCGGCGAAGGTGACGGTGTCGACGGCGTCCAGGAGGTCGGCCGGGGTGATCGGGGAGAGGCCGGCGACGTCGGGCCGGCCGGAGTCGGTGTGCCAGCCCAGCGTCGGTTCGGCCCGGACGAGGGTCTGCACCAGGTTGCGTTCGCCGGCGGTGAACCCGCCCGGAGTAGCGGTCAGCAGGGCGTGGGCGAACGCGAACAGTTCCCGGTCGAGCACGTCCAGGAGTTCGTCGCCGATGGCGTGCACGAGCCGGCCGACCGCGTCGTGCATCCGCCGAGCGACTGCCGGGCCGGGTTGCGCTTCGCCCCGGCCGGTCACCGCCACGGCAAGGTGATGCGCCCGCGCGACCTGGCGCAGCGCCACCGCGGCCCGTCGGTGCTCGTCGAGCACCGTCGGATCGCCTCCGGCCTTGCGCAGGGCGGCCGCACGCAGCTCGTGACCGGTCCGCAGGTTCCGCAGCGCGCGTTCGAAGTCCCGCTGCGCCTCGGCGGCGACGTGGGCCGAGGCGCCCGGGTGAGCGACCGCTTCCCGCCAGCGTTCGTAGGCCTGGGCCACGGCCTCGGCGGCCTGCGGGTCGGCCCGCAGGTCGAGCCGCGCCCGTTGCGCGGGCTCGTCCAGCGCCGAGCGGTCCTCACGTGCCCGTCGCGCGAACTCGCGGTCGGCGAGCGGGATGGCGGTCTCCGAAGCGGCGTTTTCGGGACCGACCCTGGTCAGCTCCCGATACAGCCATCCCGCGGTCGCGGAGGCGTCCGCCACGGCCGGCCGCAGGTCGTGGCCGGCGCGGACCATCCGCTCGGCGAAGGCACGCTCCACCGCGAGGCGGGCCTGGTCGGGCGTGGCCGCGTCGAAGTACACCGCGGCCAGCACCACCATCGCGCCGACGTCCGCCGCGTGCCCGCCATCGAGCAGCGCCGGTCCGATCAACGCGCCCAGGGCCTCGGCCACCGCGACCCGGATGCCGTGGACGTCCCGGCCGTCGGCGGTCGCGACGATCTCGTCGACGACCTCCTGGACCCGTGCGGCGGGGATCGTGCGGGTGCCCCCGTCCCGGGTCCGCACGACCAGCCCTCCGTCGTCGCTGACCACGACGTCGGCGACCTGGTCCGCGCCGCCGGCCGCCAACGCGGACACGACCGCGGTCAGCACCTCCCGCACCACGTACGGCAGCAGCCGAGCCCGCAGCGCAGACCCGGCCTCGACCTGGCCGAGCAGGTCGACCAGCCCGGGCGCCGCGGCGGCCAGGGCCTGCTCGAAACCGGCACTGACCTCGGCCAGGTCGGCCTGTGCGGCACGCGTCTCATCCGGCCCGGCGGCGTTGCCCACCGCGTCCTGGGCCTGGCGGTGCAGGGCACCGAACAGCGCCGCGGCGACGGCGGCCGGGTCCTGGATCCAGTCGGGCAGGCGGTGCCGCCGCAGGATTCGCCCGAACTCCCGGGTCACCCATGTGGCCAGCGCCCACACCAGGTCGGTGAGCAGGTTCGGGCCGGTCAGCCCGGCCAGCACCGCGTGCAGATCATGGCGGATGCGGAAGTTCGGGTCTGCGGGGAAGCTGACCAGGACCCACCCTTGGCGGGTCTCGTCCCACGTGATTCGGATGCCCAGCGCGGCGAGCTGTTGGAAGACCCGCTCCGCCATGGGGCGCACCCGCATGAGGTCGGCCAGCTGCTCGGGAGTCAGTTTCGTGTGCTCGGCCGTCGGCTCGGCCGACATCGGCCCCACGCCGGCCTCGCGCATCTGCCGGCGAGCCTGCTCGAACAGCGTCGCGGCCCGCTTCCACAACGGCGTCGCCCGATCGGCCTGCCCGGCCGCGTCGAGCAGCGCTGCCCGGCCAACCAGCTCGGTGGCCCGATCCACCGCACCGTCCCACGACGTCCCGCCCGAACGCGGCACGCCAGGGTCCGCCGACGCCGCCACCTCGTCAAGCCCGGCGCGAGCAGCGGCAAGGTCGGCCCGCGCGGCAGCCGCCTCCTCCGACCCGGCCGCACTCGCCACCGCACGCCGGGCCTGATCGTGCAGAGCCCCGAACAGCACCTCCGCCACCGCGGCCGGGTCCTGAACCGAGTCCGGCGTACCGTTCTTGATCGCCAGCCGAAGCCCGTGCGTCTGCGCGATCCACGTCGCCACCGCCCAGACCACGTCGGCGAGCAGGTCCGAACCGGTCAACCCGGCCAGCAACGCACCGAGGTCGTCCCCGTGCGACAAGCCCTGTTCACCATCGAACCGGACCAACACATGCCCGGGGCCGGCCGCCTCGTCCCACGTGATCCGGATGCCCAGCGCGGCGAGCTGTTCGAAGACCCGCTCCGCCATGCTCCGAACCCGCATGAGGTTGGCCAGCTGCTCGGCAGTCAGCTCGGCGTGCCCAACCGCGGGATCCGCCGACATCGGCCCGACGCCCGCGTCTCGCATCTCCTCGCGGGCCCGCTTGAACAGCGCCGCGGCTTCCTTCCACAGCGGCCACGCCCGATCACCCTGACCGGTCCGCTGCAGCAGCGAAGCGCGGCTGACGAGTTCCCTGGCCCGGTCCAACGCCGCGTCCCACGACGTCCCGCCCGAACGTGCGGTGCCTTGGTCCACCGCCCCCGAAGCCTCCGCAAGCCCGGCGCGGGCCGCTTCAAGATCAGCCCGTGCGGCGGCCCGCTCGTCGGCACCGGCCGCGTTGCCCACCGCCTCCTCGGCCTGGTTGTACAGGCCGGCGAACAGCACCTCGGCGATCACCGCCGGGTCCTGCACCGAGTCCGGCCAACCGTTCTTGATCGACAGCCGTTTCCCGAACGTCTGCGCGATCCACGTGGCCAGCGCCCACACCAGGTCCTTGAGCGGGTCCGGGCCGGTCAACCCGGCCAGCAACGCACCCAGATCGCCCCCGTGGGACACACCCGGCTCACCGGCGAACGAGACCCACACGTGTCCGGGGCGGGTCTCGTCCCACCTGACGTAGATACCCAGCGCGGCGAGCTGTTGGAAGACCCGCTCCGCCATGGGGCGCACCCGCATGAGGTCGGCCAGCTGCTCGGGAGTCAGTTTCGTGTGCTCGGCCGTCGGCTCGGCCGACATCGGCCCCACGCCGGCCTCGCGCATCTGCCGGCGAGCCTGCTCGAACAGCGTCGCGGCCCGCTTCCACAACGGCGTCGCCCGATCGGCCTGCCCGGCCGCGTCGAGCAGCGCTGCCCGGCCAACCAGCTCGGTGGCCCGATCCACCGCACCGTCCCACGACGTCCCGCCCGAACGCGGCACGCCAGGGTCCGCCGACGCCGCCACCTCGTCAAGCCCGGCGCGAGCAGCGGCAAGGTCGGCCCGCGCGGCAGCCGCCTCCTCCGACCCGGCCGCACTCGCCACCGCACGCCGGGCCTGATCGTGCAGAGCCCCGAACAGCACCTCCGCCACCGCGGCCGGGTCCTGAACCGAGTCCGGCGTACCGTTCTTGATCGCCAGCCGAAGCCCGTACCTCTGCGCGATCCACGTGGCCAGCGCCCACACCAGGTCCCTGAGCAGGTTCGGGCCGGTCAACCCGGCCAGCAACGCACTGAGGTCATCCCCATGGGACACACCCGGCTCACCGGCGAACGAGACCCACACGTGCCCGGGGCGGGTCTCATCCCACCGCACCTGGACACCCAACGCATCCAACTGCTCGAAGACCTGCTCCGCTGCGCTGCGCACCCGAGCGGCGGCCGCATCCTTCGGTGTGGCGGGCGCGCCGGCGGCGGGCCGGCTCGGGCCGGGGTTGCCGGTCGGCACAGCGGCGGGAGCCGGGGCGGGTTCCGGGTTCGGGTCGGCCGAGGCGCGGATCTGCCCGGGGGCGAGCCGACCGGCGCCGGGCTCGTCCGGGGCCGGCAGCTCGATCGGTGTATGCCGCACGGGCAGCGGCCCGCCGGGGCGCTCCACCGGCTCCGCTGGTTGCGCGGGCGCCGGTGCTCCCGGCTTCCGCGGTTTCCCGGGCTTCTCCGGCTTTCCGGGCTTCTCCGGTGTCCCCGGGGCCGGCGTGGGCCGAACCGGTTCGACGGGCGGGTGCGGCTGTGGCGCCGTCGCCGGGAGCTGGGCCGGGACCGGGGTGGGTAGGGCGGCCGGCTCGACGTGCGGGATGAAAGCTCCCGGTTGGGCCGGGAACAGCTCCTGCGGCGCAGTGGTGTCGATCCGGGCCGGGAAAGCCTCCGCGGGTGGGGTTTCGGCCGGCGCGGTCGGATCGGGCCACCCCGGCTGTGTGGGAACGGGGCGGCCTGGCGCGGGAGGCACGGACCATCCCGGCGCCGGAGACATCGGGGATTCCAACTCCGCGGGTGCGGACCACCCCGGAATCGACGGCGCGGGCCACCCAGGCTGCGGGAGCGCCGGATGACCGGGCTGACTCGTAGGCTCGGGCGCGGCCGGAGCCCCCGGGGGCGCGGGCGGCTTCGTCCCGGTGCTGTCGGGATCAACTCGGGAGGACCGCTGGCGGGTCGCCTCCGCCGTGGCCGGACCCCCGGTGTGGATGCCGCCGTTCAGGATCGCATCGGCGATCCTCCCCTTCGGGGTGGTGCCCCCAGGGACGACGTCGCGCCCGCGCCCCCGGGCATCGCTTGTCGGATGATCGGCGACCGCGTCGCGATGGCGGCTGGACCGAACGCCGTCCGCCACGGTTCCGGATGACTGCGGCTTGCGGCCGGGGTGCGGCGATCGCTTCGTTGCCGTGCTGCCGAGACCGGCCCGGGTGGGCTGCGCGGTCGGCGCCTGATGGCGAGCGTCCGCCGGAGTCGGCCGACGGATCTGAGTACGGCCGCGCCGGACCGCTTCGGCGTGCTGCTTCCTCGCGGCGAGCTCGCGACGGGTCTGGTGACGTCCGCCCAGCACGTGCCCGGCCTCCGGGCTGTACGGCTCGAGCACGGCACCGCCGGGCCGTGCAGTGTCGCGGTGCCGGTCGGCCCGCAAGCGCTCCACCGCACTGCCGGACGACTTCGCGTCACGGCTCGCCGCCACCGTCCGGGCCTCGCTCGTCCGGCGCGGCCGGCGCGACTTGGGCCGGACATCCGGCTTGGGCCGGGCGGCGTCCGGATCGGTCCGGACCCGGCGGGCGGTTCCGAGGACGGGCCAGACCATCGGGTCCGCCAGCGCCCCGCCGGCGCTCGCATGGATCTGCCCGGGGGCGGGCCGACCGGCGTCCGGCATCTCAAGTTCCAGCGGTGCGGGAGTCGTGATCTGACCCGGCGCTGCGGGCCGGCCCGAACCCGGTTGCCCGGGAGCCGGTGAATCCGCCCCGGGCGTGGGCGAGCCAGTCTCCGGTGGCGTGTCCGGTCGCAGGCTCGGCGTCGGGATCTCCGCCGGAACGGGCGCAGTGATCACAGCCGGCTCAACACGCGGGAAGACCGCGCCCGGTTGGGGCGGGAACAGCTCCTGCGGCGCCGGGTCGGTGTCGATGAAGGCCGGGAACACCTCCGCGGGCGAGAGCTCGGCCGGCTCAGCTTGGGCCGGTGCGGTCGAGTCGGGCAACCCCGGCGCCGGGGGCGCGGGCCACCCCACCTCCGGGACCCGGGGCGACGTCGGCACCACCGGTGCGGGCCACTCCACCTCCGGCGCCGCGGGCCACGTCGGCACCGCTCGCGCGGGCCACCCCGGCTGTGGCGGCTTCGGATCGACGACACGACCGGGCTGGCGCACCGGCTCCGGCTGGCGCACCGGCTCCGGCTGGCGCACCGGCTCCGGCTGGCGGATCGGCTCCGGCTCGACCAGCGTCTCCGGCCGCTGCCTCGGCTCGATCCCGTCGAGATCGATCCGGGTCGGCTGCGCGGTCGGCACCGGACGGTCCGCCTCCGCCGGCTTTCCCCAGGTACGGCCGTTCAGTCTCGCGTCGGCCATCGCCGCCCTCGAAGCGGCGTCCGCAGGAGCCGGTTTGTCCCCGCTCACCACGCGCCCGAGATTGTTCGATTCGAACACGGCATCGGCCGGAGTTGGTGCAGTGACGCCGTCGCGGTGCCGGTTGATCCGCGGGCCTTCCGTCGCGCTGCCGGGTGAAGTGCGGCCCGGACCCGCGTGCCCGGGATCACTCGCGTGCGACGGCCGGACCGACCCGGGGCCCACGCCAGGATCGGGCCGCACGACCTGCGGCTGCGTCAGCACATCACCGACGTGCGGCCGGCCGACAGTCTCGACCGGCGCGCGGGTCACCTCTCCGCCCAAATGCCCGGGCGGTCGCGTGTGGACACCAGGCTGACCGACCGACATCGTCGCCGGAGCAGATCCTCCCTCGCCCGGAAACTGAGCCTGCCGGGCCGTGGGCGAGCCGCCGCCCGACGACGGATGCGGCCCCGTCGAAGGCGGTGCGCCACCACGGTCGAGCCCCCCGCCCGACGACGGATGCAGTCCTGTCGAAGGCGGTGTGCCACCTCGGTCGAGCCCGCCGCCCGGATTGGCCGGATGTGCGGTCCGGCCGGGAAGCGGGCCGGCGTCGCCGGACGACCCCGAGCGCGGACTGCCGTGCGACCCCGACGAAGGCGGCGGCGGTTCCGCCGACGGACCCGGGTGCACAGCGTTGCGGTCGAGGTGCGGGAGTTCGCCCGGTGACGCGCCTGGACGGCCCGCCGGCGGCCCCGGCTCCGGCGGCCTGGCGACCTGGTGCGGCGGTTGGCCGCCCTGGGACGCGGGCGCCCTGGGCGGGCTGCTCGCATCCGGGCCTTCCAGACGACCGGCGTAGGCCAGGTGGTCGGGGGTGCTGGCACGGAAACGGGTGGGGAGCATCCTGTCGAGGCCGCGGGCGAGGCCGTCCGACACGACGGGAATGTCGTACAGACGGGAACCGGCGAGGTACACCCGGCTCCCGAGCCCGAAGCGTTCCGCTCGCAACAAGCGCAACCCGGCGGTCTTCAGGAGCGCTCCGCCGCCCCTGGTGCCCAAGAGGGCGCTGATCGTGGCACCGGTGTAGCCCAACCGGTAGCCCAGGTCCGCGCCTGGCTCGTCCCCGCCGGTCATCGTCTTGAGCGCGGCAAGCCCGACACTGCCCAACTCGCCCCGCTGGAAGGTCGGCAGGCCGACGGTCTGGTCGACGATCGCCCCGACCACCGTCGAGTACGTTCCCGCGGCGGCGATCAGCGAGTACAGCCCGTCCCAGGCCTTCACGGCGTTGTACCAGCTCCAGCCGCCCTCGCCGAAACCGACGAGGCCGATGAGCGACTTGACGAGGTTCGCGTACGAGTCGTAGATGCCGTGGAAGATGCTGAGCGGGAACCGGTCCCAGATGCTGTCCCCGTCCCCGTCCTTCTCGGGCTCGACGGTCGGCGCTTCGACCGGATTGCGGATGCTGGCCGCCGCGTCCGCCACCATCGTCTCGATCTTGCTGACCACGGTCTCCGCGAACCGGTCCCGCAGCCATGGCGTCGCCACGCTGCCGAAATAGTCGATCCTGCGGAAGGTGCCGTCCTCCGAATGGACGAACTCACTGATCTTGGTTTTGATTTCGTCGATGAACTTCGCGTACCTGTGGTGGGCCGTGGCCAGGCCCTGGAACGCCGGGACGAAGTCGCTGACCGAGGTGTTCAGGACGGTGATATGGAACTGCCAGGCATGGCCGGCGGCGTCCGGCCAGACACCGGGCTGAGTGAGGTCGTTCGCGGCGCTGCCGGCGAGGTTCAGGGCGTCGCGCGCAGCGCTGGCGACCTTGTCCCAGTCGTCTCCCGCGCGATTGATGACCTCCACGTTGTCCGGCGGCCAGAAGTGGTCCTTGCGGCTGCCTCTGCGTTCGAGCATGTGTTGCCACAGCTCGCAGTCCGGCTCCGCAACGGTCATGCCGCAACCCTCACGTCAGCTCTCGCCGCCGTCGGCGGCGAGGGTGCTCGCGGCGGCGGCGTCGCCGCTCAGGTAGGTCCGCACGGCCTCGCGGCCCTTGCCCGCGAGCTCGAAGTAGACGGGGGGAACCTCGCCGGCGGCGGCCTTGACCTCGTCCACCGCCTTGCCGACCACGGCCTTGAACGCATCGCCCAGCGGGCCGGAGCCGACCCCGGCATTGGTGACGGGTGCGCCCCTCAGCGCGGTGGCGAAGTCCGTGCTCGCCGTCCCCAGCCGTTCCAGTACGGCCCCGGTCGGGTCGGTCCACATGTCGATGTACCCGTCGCCGTCGCGGTCGACCTCGCTCACCGCTGCTCACCTCGCGCGGTCTCCTCGTCGAGCTTGTTGAGCAGCGGATCGAACCGCAGGTCGGCGGACTCGGAGGTGGCCTCCTCGGGCAGGTAGCGGCGGACGATGGCGAAGCCCTCTTCCTGGGCGAGCTCCATGGCCCGGTGGACGGTCGCGACGATGGCCTTCGCCAGCGCGGTCGAGTCGGGGGTGCGGTAGATGCGCGGGTCCAGCTGCAGCTCGATCAGCTCATGGGCGGCGCCGACCGTCGCGGTGATCAGCCCGTCGTCGGACTCGGCGGTGGCCCGGATCCGGGCCATGTGGTCCCGCATGGCCCGGATGTCCTCGGCCATCTTCTTGTGCTGGGCATACAACTCCAGGTGCAGTGACGTGTCCACGGCGCCTCCCGAGATCGCTTCCGGGCCAGTGTCACGTGGGCGTCGGCACGCTGCGGCCGCCTGGCCTGTTGCGGCCATGCGCGAATGCCGGCAGACGGCCTGCTGGGACGATCCGGGGGTGAGACGACGCCGAGTGCACATGGTCGCCGCCGCAGTGGTCGCGGCAGCGCTGCAGGTAGCCGGCGGCGCAGGCCACGCGCAGGCGGCGCCGCCGGCGGGTGCCTGCCACAGTCCGGAGCCGGCCCGCAACCAGATCCAGGCGCAGCCGTGGGCCCAGCAGGTCCTCGATCCGGAGCGGGCCTGGCCGCACAGCCGGGGCGCGGGCGTGCTGGTCGCGGTGGTCGACTCGGGCGTCGACGCCGACCATCCGCAACTGCGCCGGCCGGGAAAGGTGCTGCGGGGCCGCGACTTCTACCTCGCCGGTGCGTTGCCGGGCGCGTTCGACTGCGTGTCCCACGGCACCGGGATCGCCAGCATCATCGCCGCCGACCCGATTCCCGGCGTCGGCTTCCACGGCATCGCCCCGGACGCGCAGATCCTGCCGGTGCGGATCAACGACCGGGACGTCGGCGACCAGGGCCAGTCCCTGCGGATCGACCCCCAGGTTGTTGCCAACGGCATCCGCTACGCGGCCGACCAGGGCGCGAAGGTGATCAACCTGTCGCTGGCCGGCCACGACGACTTCCCCGTCATCCGGCAGGCCGTCGCCTACGCGGTGGCCCGGGACGCGCTGGTGGTGGCCGCGGCCGGCAACGCGCAGCAGGACGATCACACCGAGCTGCCGTCCTACCCAGCCGCCTACGACGGCGTGCTGGGTGTCGGCGCGGTCGACATCGACGGTGCCCGGCCGCCCGGCTCGCAGATCGGCCCGTACGTGGACCTCGTCGCTCCCGGGGTCAAGGTGGTGGCCGCGACGCGGGTCGACGGCCACGCCTACGACGACGGCACCAGCTTCGCCGCGCCGTTCGTGGCCGGGACGGCGGCACTGGTGCGCGCCGCCTGGCCGAAGCTCACCGCGGCCGAGGTCGCGCGTCGGCTGATGGCCACGGCCAGCCCGGCACGCGGCGGTCTGGGCAGCGACCGGTACGGAGCGGGCCTGGTCAACCCCTACCGTGCGGTGACCGACGGGCTCGACCTCGACCAGCCGGCGGAGCTGTCCCCGTACGTCCCGCGGCCGCCGGACCAGGCACGGCTCGACCGGGCCGCGTGGGAGCTGGGCACGGCGACCGCGGCGAAGTGGCTGGCCGCGGCGGTGGCCGGCGGGATCGCGCTGACCGCGCTGGTGGCGGTCATCGTGCCGCGGGGCTGGCGGCGCCGGTGGCGAGCGGGACGGGCCCCCGCGGCGCCGGCCGAGCGGGCCATGGCCGACCCACCGGAGCAGATCTTTCTCGTCGAGCGGTGACCAACGCAAAGGCCCGGTGCACTGGCAGCGCACCGGGCAGATCTGCGGGAGCTCAGATGGATCCGAGATCCCTGAGGACTCCGGCCTTCGTCTCCCGGCCGACGTAGCCGACGCCGCTCCACTTGCTGGTCTCCGTGTGCAACCCGTGGACGTGGTAGCCGGTCTGCTTCATCTGGTACTGGTGGTTCTCGAGGTGCTGCAGAGCGCCGTCGTCGTCCCAGTCGCCGCCGGCACCGGCCATCAGGCGGAACAGGTCATTGGCCTGGTCCTCGAGCTGCTTCGCGGCGCCTTGGGCGGAGGCCGCCGCGGCGTCCATCGCCTCACCAACGATCTTGACGTGCATTGCAACGCTCCTTTCAGACGGCGGGGTTGATGACGCCGTCGGTGCCGTAGCCGTGCGACGTGAGCTTGGCGCTCGCTGAGTCATCGCCGTGGACGTACCTGCGCAGGGCCAGACCGCCGCCCTCGGCAAGCCGCGTCACCCCTTGGTAGACCCGGTGGCTGAAGTCGGCGTCGCGGTGATCGCCGAGGGCGAAGCCGGCGTTCTGGGCCGTCCCGCCCAGACCGCTGTGCGTCAGGTCAAGGGTGCCCCGGCTGTGGACCCTGCTGACACCGAGCTGGTCTTCGGCGGTGCTGTCGGTGAACGAGTTGAGGCGCTGCAGGAACGCGGTCTGAACGTTGATCGAATCAGTCATCTACCCCTCCCGATTCGCTCAGATAGGACTGTGCGCCAACGATATTGGGCCACCGTCGCGTCGCCGGCCGGGCGGCACTTTCCTGCCATCGGGCCCAACCGGCGGCGCTGCTCGCGGACGATCACCCTCGTGGCGACAGTCGTGGTACGCAGACCGGCCCGCCGGCCGGCGCCGGAGATGCTGGCCGGTGAGCTGATCCTGCAGCCTCCGCCGGAGATCCCCCCGCCACCGGGCCGGCAGTGGACGCAGCTGCTCATGGTGCTGCCGATGGTGGCCATGACGGGGTCGATGATGCTGATGTACTCCGGGTCGATCAGCGGATCGATGCGGTACGCCACGTACGGGCTCATGGGCGTCGGCATGCTCGCGATGATCGGCATGGGGATGCTCCAGGGCGGGGGCCCGAGCCGGCGGGAGATGGCGTACGCCCGGCGCCGGTACCTGCGTCACCTGGCCCAGCACCGGCTGCGGCTGCGACGCTCGGTGCGCCGGCAGCGCGAGGCGATGGAGTACCTGCACCCGGACCCGGCCACCCTGTGGTCCCTGGCGGCGAGCCACCGGCTGTGGGAACGGCGCAAGAACGACCCGGACTTCGGCCTCGCCCGCATCGGCCGCGGTGCGCAGAGCCCGGCGACCGTGCTGGTCCCGCCCGACACCAAGCCCCTCGACGAGCTCGAGCCGCTGTCCGCGCTCGCGCTGCGCCGGTTCATCACCACCTACGCCACCGTCGACGGGCTGCCGATCGCGATGGCGGTCAACGGGTTCAGCCGGGTCCACCTGCGCGGCGACCGCGGCCCGGTGCTCGGCCTGCTGCGCGCGATGCTGGCGCAGCTGGCCACGCTGCAGGCACCGGACGACCTGCGGGTCGCGGTGTGCGCGGGTGACGGGCAGCGCGCCGACTGGGAGTGGGTGAAGTGGCTGCCGCACGCGCTGCACCCGGAGCGCACCGACGCGCTCGGCCCGCTGCGCCTGGTGGCGCCGACGGTCCTGGAGCTGGAGGCGATGCTGGAGGAGGAGCTGGTCAAACGGCCGCGGTTCGACCCGGAGTCCGACGTCCGCCTGCCCGGCCCGCACCTGGTGGTGGTGCTCGACGGCGGTTCGGTCGCCGCATCCGAGCACCTGATGACCGGCGGTGGCGTCGAGGGCGTGACCATCGTGGACCTGACCACCGTGCCGCCGAGGGCGCTGGATCGCACGTCGGTGGTGCTGCATCTGGACCCGGACGGCGACGTGGTGAACATGGTCAGCGAGACCATCGACGGTGAGGCCCACCTCGGCCGGGCGGACGCGCTCGGCGCGGTCGCGGCCGAGGGACTGGCCCGCCAGCTGGCCCCGTTGCGGCTGACCGCGGGCGGCTCGCGCGGCGAAGCGCCCATGTCCGCCGAGCTGGGCCTCGCCGAGCTGCTGGAGCTGGGCGACCCGTACGCGTTCGACCCGGCCATGACCTGGGTGCCGCGGCCCGACCGGGACCGGCTGCGGGTCAGGTTCGGCATCCGGCCCGACGGGGCCCCGATCGAGCTGGACCTGAAGGAGTCGGCGCAGGACGGCATGGGCCCGCACGGCCTGCTCATCGGCGCCACCGGCTCGGGCAAGTCGGAGCTGCTGCGCACGCTGGTGCTGGCCCTCGCGGTCACCCACCCGCCGAACTCGCTGAACTTCGCGCTCGTCGACTTCAAGGGCGGGGCCACGTTCACCCGGCTCGACGCGTTGCCGCACACCAGCGTGGTCATCACCAACCTGGCCGAGGAGCTGCACCTGGTCGACCGGATGACCGACGCGATCAACGGCGAGCTCATCCGCCGCCAGGAGCTGCTGCGGGCGGCCGGGCACTTCTCGTCGCTGCGCGACTACGAGAGGGCCCGGGTGGCGGGCGCGCCGCTGCCCGAGGTGCCGACGCTGCTGGTGATCTGCGACGAGTTCTCCGAGCTGCTGTCGGCCCGGCCCGACTTCATCGACATCTTCGTCCAGATCGGCCGGCTCGGCCGGTCCCTCGGGGTACATCTGCTGCTGGCCTCGCAGCGACTCGACGAGGGCCGGCTGCGGGGCCTGGAGGGGCACCTGTCCTACCGGATCAGCCTGCGCACGTTCTCGGAGCAGGAGAGCCGGGCCGTCCTCGGTGTGACCGAAGCGTTCCGGCTGCCCAGAGCGCCCGGCCACGGCTTCCTCAAGGTCGGCACCGATCCGATGGACCGCTTCCGCTCGGCCTACGTCTCCGGCGTGTACCAGCGCCACACCGGCGCCAGGGTGCTGACCGCCGCCGGGAAGACGCTGGTGTTGCGGGACTATACGACCACGTTCGAGGCGGCGGAGCTCGACGCCGACGACGCGGCGACGGAGCCCTCCGAAGCCGACGACACCGTCATCGGCGAGACGCTCCTGGAGATCCTGGCCGACCGGCTGGAGGGCCAGGGCACGCCCGCGCACCAGGTCTGGCTGCCGCCGCTGGCCGACGCACCGACGCTGGACGAGCTGCTGCCCACCCTGAGCGTCCATCCCGAACGGGGCCTGACCGTCGACTCCACGGCCGTGGCCGGGGCCCTGCAGGCGGTGCTGGGCATCGTCGACCGCCCGTTCGAGCAGCAACGCCTCGTGCTGCAGCTGGACCTGTCCGGCGCGGCGGGGCACGTGCTGGTCATGGGCGCTCCGCGGACCGGCAGGAGTACCACCCTGCGGACGCTGATCACCAGCCTCGCGCTCACCCACACGCCGCGGGAGGCGCAGTTCTACTGCCTGGACTTCGGCGGCGGCACGCTCGCCTCGATCGCCGGACTGCCTCACGTCGCCGGTGTGGCCGGCCGGTTGGACACCGGGGTCGTCCGGCGCACCGTCGCCGAGGTGGCCGCGCTGCTCGCGCAGCGGGAGCGGCGCTTCGCCGAGCAGGGTATCGACGGCATCGCCACCTACCGCAGGCTGCGCGCCCAGGGGCGGTTCTCCGAGGATCCCCATGGCGACGTGTTCCTCGTGGTCGACGGCTGGCTGACGCTGCGCAACGACTTTCCCGACCTCGAGGAAGTGGTCGGCGACGTCGCCGCCCGCGGACTGTCGTACGGCGTGCACGTGGTGGCCGCCTGCGCGCGCTCGTTCGACCTGCGGATGAACGTCAGGGACCTGTTCGCGAGCCGGCTGGAGCTGCGGATCGGCGACCCGATGGACTCCATGATCGACCGGAAGGCCGCGGCGCGGGTGCCGACCGACGCCCCCGGGCGAGGGATCGCGATGAGCGGGCACCAGCTGCTGGTGGCGCTGCCCAGGATCGACGGGGTCTCGGCCTCCGCGGACCTGAGCGACGGCATCGGCACACTCGTCGAGGCGGTCCGGACCGCATGGCCGGGCGAGCCCGCACCCTCGGTGCGGCTGCTGCCCGGGCAGCTTCCCTATGAGGAAGAGACCGGTACCGACGGTGGGCTCGCGGTCGGCATCCGCGAGCGGGACCTGGCCCCGATGCGGCTGGACTTCGCCGCCGACCCGCACTTCTTCCTGCTGGCCGACACCCAGAGCGGCAAGACCTCGTTCCTGCGGGCGCTGGCCAGACGGATCGAGGAGGCCTACCAGCCGAGCGAGGCGCGGATCATCCTGATCGACCACCGCCGGGGGCTGCTCGGAGAGGTCGGCGAGGAGTACCTGCTCGGCTACGGCACCAACGACGACCACAGCGCCGGCCTGCTGGCCGAGGTGGCCGAGGCGCTGCGTAAGCGGCTGCCCGGTGCGGACGTCACCCCCGAACAGCTGCGCGACCGGAGCTGGTGGAAGGGGCCCGAGATCTTCGTGCTGGTGGACGACTACGACATGGTGGCGACGCACAAGGAGCATCCGTTGATGGCGTTGCTGCCCCTGGTCGCGCAGGGCGGCGACATCGGCCTGCACGTGGTGCTGGCCCGGCGCAGCGGCGGGGCCGGCCGGGGGTTGTTCGAGCCGTTCCTCGCGCGGGTGCGGGAGGTCGGCTCGCCCGGTCTGATGATGTCCGGCGACCGGGACGAGGGTCCGCTGCTCGGCGGGATGCGCGCCCAGGTGCTGCCGCCCGGTCGCGGCTGGCTGGTCGACCGCCGCGGCCAGAAGGACCTCGTCCAGATCGCCTGGCTTCCGCCCCGGCGGTAGCCGCGGCGGAAGTGGCGAGTTTTCGATGGCAACGCACCGGAGCGGAGGAACCGATGGTCGACAAGCTTGACATGGTCGTGGCGGGGGTGTCGCGGTTCGTGGCCCTGATCGAGGGCCGCGCGGACCCCGCTCCGGAGGTCCTCGAACGGACCAACCCGAAGGGGCCTGCCCTCGACGAGCACCCGGAGCTGACCCAGGCGGACCGGCAGAGCGCCGCGGAACTGTTGGCGTTCGTCAAGCAGGTGCAGCAGGGCCTCGACGCGATCAGCGCCTTCGCCCGCGACCGCACGCTCGACTACATCGATGCCGACGAGCAGGCCAGGGCGATCATCCTGTCCGGGCTCGACCCCAGGTAGCGGCCGGAGAAGGTGGGATCAGATGGCCGACATCGACAGCATGTACCACGCCTTTGCCGCCGAGTACAACGAGCGCATTCCGGAGCTGCTGGCCGCGGCTGAGGCCTGGAAGGCCGCCCAGTACTGGTTCTCCTACGTAGCCCTGCAGCTGAACCTCGGCGAGTTGCAGCTCGTCGACAGCTGGCCCGATGACGCCGGCGAGCTCTTCAAGGCCAAGCTGCAGCCGAGCATCGCCGCCATCCGGAACTGGTCGGTGCACTACCAGCCCGGAGGCTTCTTCGGCACCATCACGACATCGGGCGTGATCCAGCACATCGATGCGCTGGTGGCGGGCATCAGAGAGGCGTACCCGCGGGTCGAAGCCATCTGGAAGACCTACGACAACCAGGTCAGGAACGGCGGGAATCTCAACGTCGTCTGGCTGGTGAACGCCATCACCGAGATGTCCGGCGCGATCCGCGGCCTCGACCCCCTGTACGCGGCGGTCACGACCGGGATGAAAGCGGCGGTCGGCGGGCCGTGGCCCGGGCCGGTGGCCGGAACGTCGCCAGGTGGAGCCGGCGGGACGGACCCGGCCTCCGGGCTGGGTCCGGAAGCCGGCGACGCCGGAAGCGCCGGCGCGGACCCGGGCGCGGTCGACGCACCCGCGCCCGGAGAGGTGGTCGATCCGGATCAGTTCGAGCCGGGCGAGGTCGGATCGCCGGCGGCGTCCGGAGACGCCGGGTCGGGATCGGACGCGGGGGCCGACGCGCTGGATGCGCTGAGCCAGGACGTACCGTCGCCCGGTGACATCGAGGCCGGCGAGTTCGACCCGTGGGCACTGGACCCGGCGAACGCTCCGGACGACCTGACCGGCTATCCGAGCCTGGCCGGCGGCGACATCGGCGGCATCGGTGGCGGGGGCGGAATGTCGACCCTCTCGCCGCTGGCGAACCCGGTGTCCGCCGGAGCGTACGACGCGTCGATGACGCCCCCCACGCCGTCGACGACGACGGGTGCGGCCGGCGGGGCCACCGCCCGGGGAACGGCGTCGGCGATGCCGATGATGTTTCCGCCGTACGGCCAGGGCGCGAACCCGGGCGGCGGGGTCAAGCCGGGAGCAGCCGGAGCGACCAACGCCCAGAAGCTGCGCAAGCCCGGAGTCACCCCCGGTGTGGCGCTGTCCGGCCGGGCCACGCCCGGACTCACCGGGCCCGGGCGGAGCGGGCCGGCGAAGGGCATCCGGGCGCCGGCGTCGCCCGACGACGAGCAGGTACTCGACGAAGAGCTGTGGCAGGTGCACCCACGGGGACACCGCACCGGACACTGAGGAGGAACGACCATGCCAGCATCAGACATCGAAGGCGTCCCCGAGGCGATGGCCGCGTACGGCGGGTACTCCCCCGACGCCGTGCCGCCGTCGATGGTGACGCTCGCGGGGGTCCCGCCGGTGCCGGGGCTGCCCACGGGCATCGCGCTCGGCGCCGTGGGTCAGGCCGTCACCGTGGCGTTCGTGGCCCGCATGGCGAAGGCCGTCGAGGAGATGGTGGCCGACGCCGCGGTGGTCAAGACGGCGGCCGCCAAGTACGCCGCCGCCGACGAGGTCAGCACCGTCACGATCACCGCCCCCAGCGCCGCCGACGTCGCCGCCGCCCTCAAGGTCGCGACGAAGGCCGTCAACGTTGTCGGGAAGGTGATCGATCTCGCGCAGAAGGCGAGCACCCTCGGCCAGTCGGCCGACACCGACACCGACGCAACAGCCGACACGTCCGCCGGTGACCCGCAGCCCACCGTCTGAAGAAAGGACCCATGTCCATGGAAGCGATCGTGGCGGCCATCAACGCAGAGCTGCCGAGGGCCGCGTGGGCCGAGGGTGCGGCGAGCGCCTTCACGGAGGCCAGTGCGTGGATCTGGGCCACCGTGCAGCAGTGGAGCACCCGGCAGGGCGAGCTCGACCCGGAATGGGTCGACACCAACGGCCAGGAGCACACGGTGAAGATCCAGCAGGCCGTCGCCAGCCTCACCGGGTGGGGCGAGCGGCTCGACGGCGCCCAGATGCCCGCGACGCTGACCGAGGTGGCCGGCGCGATCCGAGCGACCCACGCGACCATCACGGCGAACATCTACCCGAGATACCTGGCGGCGATCTCGAATCCGCTGACCTGGGGCATCGCCGCGGAGTGCGTGGCGGAGGCCACCGCGGCGCTGACCGCGCTGACCGCGACGCAGACCCGGGCGATGTTCCAGTTCGCCTCGAGCGTCGGCCAGCTGCCCAACGACCTGGTGGCCGGCGCGACCGATGCCGCGACCAACGCCGTGGCCGACGCCGCCACCGCCGTCAAGGTCGTGGCCGCGGCGGAGGGCAACTCCCCGGAGGACTTCATCGCCGTAGCCGACGCCGGGGTCGACCTGGTCGACGCCGGGCTCGGGGTGGTGCAGAAGGGGGTCGACCTCGTCGGCGGGCTGTCGCTGGCCGGCGCGCCGAGCGCGGCGCTGCCGGATGCCGCCTCCGGGCTGTCGCTCGGTGCGTTGTCACCGAC
>NZ_JAHYSG010000013.1 GCF_022095675.1 Dactylosporangium sp. AC04546
CGGCCCGAGAAGGACAAGAGGGGCAAAGACAAGGGCGACCAGGCCGAGGCGATGGCCCCGACGAGCTCGGGTCCGAAGTACGACTACGACTACGACCCGGACGATCTGGACTGACGACGGAATATGCTGGGCCGGCGGGGACGTCACCCCGCCGGTCTCGCCTTTTCCCGAGGAGTCTTCCCGAGATGACCCAGTTTCCCGTTGGCCGCCCGGTCCAGATCGGTGACCGTGCCGCCCGGGTCCTTGCCTCCGAGCTCGCCCGCCACGGCGGCCCCAAGACCGGCCTGCTGGTCGGCGCGGCCGCCGGCTCCGCCGCGCTGGCCGCCGCGATCGACGCCCTGCTGCCCGACGACCGGCTGACCGTCGTCGCCGGCGGCGCGACCGGCGCCGCCGCCCTGCGCGAGCACGTGGAGCGGCAGGGCCGCTGGGTGGCCGAGCGCACCCGCGTGGTCGAGTCCCTCGACGCCGCCGAGCCGGCCGACGTCGTGATCGCGGCGGAGGCCCTCACCGGCAGCGCCGACGAGGCCCGCGAGGTGCTCGGCGGGCTGTCCAAGCTCGTCGCCACCGGCGGCGTGCTGACCGTGGTGGTCCCGGCGACCCGCCTGCCGAGCGGCGCCGCCGACGAGGTCGAGCGCCAGGCGGCGCTCTACGGCGTGGGCAGCGACCTGGTCCTGCGCAACGTCCCGCCGGTCCGCGTCCACCGGCTGCGCCACACGCCCGCCCACCACGCCACGGCCAGCCGGCTGCTGCCCGCGCTGCGCCCGTCGAGCGTCCCGCTCACCCGCGGCATGAACATCGACTCCAACGGCGTCGCCGCCGCCGGCATCGCGCTCGGCCTGGCGGCGCTGGCCAAGGCGGCCCGCCCGAAGTCGAAGCTGTGGCTGGTCCCGGCCCTGGCCGCGGCCCCGGTGGCGGCGTTCTTCCGCGACCCGCAGCGCGACGTCCCGGACGACGCGAGCGCCGTGGTGGCCGCGAGCGACGGCAAGGTCCTCGGCGTGGAGCGCATGCACGACCCGCGCTTCGGTGACATGGAGTTCCTCCGCGTCGCCGTGTTCCTGTCGGTGCTCGACGTGCACGTCAACCGCGCCCCGGTGGCCGGCAAGGTCGTCGACTACTTCGTCGAGGACGGCGGCTACGCGGCCGCGATGAAGCCGGAGGCCGAGCACAACGTGGCCGCGTACACGCTGCTGGAGACGGCCTACGGCCCGGTGGCGGTCGTGCAGCGCACGGGCCTGATCGCCCGTCGCATCGTGCAGCGCGCCCCGGTCGGCTCGCTGCTGGCCAAGGGCGAGCGCTTCGGCCTGATCCGCTTCGGCTCCCGCACGGACGTGTACCTCCCGGCCGACAAGGCCACCCCGGCGGTCGCCCCGGGCGACCGCGTGGTCGGCGGCCAGACCGTGATCGCCCACTGGCTCTGACACCGGCCAGCAAAAAACCGCCCCGGCGACCTCGCAGCGAGGTGGCCGGGGCGGTTTCAGCAGAACAAGCGTCAGGCGGGCTGCTGGCCGCGCTGGCGGAGCCAGAGGACCGGGCCGCTCACCAGGTAGGCGAACACGACCACCACGAAGGTCACCCGGTAGTCCACCAGGGCGCCGATCACCGGCAGCACCAGCAGCCACGGGGGCAGGCGCAGGAGGCGGGCCAGCTTCGCATACGGGAAGCTGGAGACCATCGCCAGGCCCAGCAGGGCAACGCCCGCCACGCGCAGGACCGGCGGCATCTCCGGGGCGATCAGGGTGCCCAGGGCCAGGACCGCCGCGCACATCGTGGTCGGGACGCCGCAGAAGAAGCGGCCGTCCTTCGGCGAGACGTTGAAGCGGGCCAGGCGGATCGCCGCGCAGGCCGCCACGAGGGCGCACGCGGGCACCAGGATCGTGCTCGGCGCCGAGCCGTTGAGCCACGCATACACCACCACGGGCGTCGCCAGGCCGAACGAGCACATGTCGGCCAGCGAGTCCATCTGCGCGCCGAAGGGGCTGGCGACGCCGAGCCGGCGGGCCAGGAAGCCGTCGAGGCCGTCGAAGATCACGCATGCGATCAGCAGGCCCGCGGCGACGTGGACGTCGCCGTGGTTGACCGCGATGAAGATGGCCGACAGGCCGAGCATGAGGCTGCTGATGGTGCACGCGTTGACGATCGCGAAGCGGATGCGGCGGGCGAGCGTGCGCTCGCCGGGCAGCAGCGGGATGCTCAGCGACTGGGTCGCCTCGGCAGGCGCGGTCGACGGGACGGCCGGGCTGACCGGGGCGACGGAGACCACGTCTCGTGACAGACCGTCACGGCGCCGCATGCGCAGGCGGGGCAGCCGGACCCGGCCGTTGCGGACCTCGGTCTCGGCGGGCGGGGGCACGAGCAGCGCGGTGGAGCCGGCGATGTTGCCGTCACCACGGCGGCCGACGCGTCCGGCGAAGAGCACCTGCCGGGCCAGGGAACCGCTGCGCCGCAGCCGCCCGGCCCATTGCCGGCCCCCTCCCGGGCGAGGACTGTCCGTGGTGCGTCGTCGCTGCCAAGGTGCTCTCGGCACTGATCCTCCATGTAGGAACGGGGTTCCCACGGGCTCTGTCGGGGGGAGGTTGTCCCCCTGTGTCCGTTTTTGCGAGACCGTCTCGCGATCTACACACCATCGCACATCAGATCGCGGTTGGCGATGCCCGAGGTTGGAAACCGCCAATGAAGGCGAATCCCGCGACTACTGAGCGTATCCCGGAATTTACCTCGGGTCCATTTTAACGACCCCGGTCACTCCCCTGTCGCGGAGCGGCCAAGGCCCATTGCACCACCTCGGTCGTGGACAGCCCGGTCAGCTCGGCCGGGGCGAACCAGGCCGCCGCCGCGGTCGATCCGCCGGCGTCCTCGGTCACTGTGGGTTGCGACGGTGTGGGCACCAGCACGCGGTACAGCGCCCGCACGCCGTGCCAGTCGATCGGGTAGCCCTCCGGCCCGACGGCGCCGGGGTTGCGCCGGTGGGTCACCCCGAGCAGCTCGGTGATCTCGCCGACCTGGCCGGTCTCCTCGTACAGCTCGCGGATGAGCGCGTCACCCGGCTGCTCACCGGTGTCGGTGCCGCCGCCGGGCAGGTGCCAGCGGCCCGCCCCGGGGTAGCCCGGCGCGATCTCGGTGAGCAGCACCCGCCCGTCGGGGTCGGTGGCGAGGCCGTAGGCGGCGAAGCGCTGCCCGCGCGGCAGCGCGTCCGGGCCCGGCGGCGCCGCCTCGGCGACCGGCCCGGGCTCGCCGGGGACGGGCACGACGGCGAAGAGGATCCGGTCCTCGTGCGTGTCCGCGGTGACCAGCGCGCGCACGTCCAGTACCGCCGAAACCGCGACCGCCTGCCCGGCCTCGGCGAACAGGCGCACCATCGCGGTCGCCGGGTTCTCGAAGTGGCGGATCGGGCCGCCGATGTCGGTGTCGGAGCCGGCCACCCGGCCGTAGGCGGTGATCGTCCGCGTGCGCGTCATGATCTCAGCGTAGGCCCGCCCCGCGAAGCGCCTCCTCGGTGACCTCCGTCAATGGCAGCTCGTCGAGCTCGTCCGGGTCGAACCAGCGGGCCTCGGCGGTCGAGCCGCCGACGTCGTGGATCACCGGCCGGCTGGAGCGCGCGACCTGGACCTTGTAGAAGGCCCGCACGCCGTGCCAGTCGATCGGGTAGCCCTCCGGGCCGAGCTGGGCCGCGTCGCGGTGGCTGGCCACGCCGAGCAGCTCGACGATGCGCCCCTCCTGGCCGGTCTCCTCGACCAGCTCGCGGATCAGCGCGACGCCCGGCTGCTCGCCGAAGTCGGTGCCGCCGCCCGGCAGGTGCCAGGAGCCGCCGCCCGGGTAGCCGTCGGCGACCCGGGTGAGCAGGACCCGGTTGCGCCGGTCGGTGCAGACCGCGTAGGCCGCGAAGCGCTGCGCGCGGTGCAGGCCGTCGGGGCCGGGCACGGCGTAGAACGAGGGCAGCTCGGGCACCCCGTCGGGCCGGATGTCGGTGGCGGCGTCGGGCAGGCCGAGCGCGTCGGCGGTGAACCGGCGCAGCGGCAGCTCCTCGGCCTCGTCGAGGGTGACCCATCGGGCCAGGTCGGTGGGCTGGCCCACCCGGTCGCGCAGCGCACCGCCGCGGACCGTCACCTCGTAGATGAGCCGGTCGGTGTGGATGGTCAGGCCACGGTCCGGCAGCGCCCGCATGTCGGCGAGCACGTCACGCAGCCGGGCCACGGCGACCGACAGCCCGGTCTCGGCGGCCGTCTCGCGCACGACCGTGTCCACCGGGTTCTCGCCGTGGTCGACCGCGCCGCCGGGCAGCGACCACACGCCCGGCGTGCCGGACTTCGCCGAGGCCCGGACCAGGAGGACCTGGTCGCCGTCGGCGCAGACGCAGTACGCCGCGATGCGTCGCAGCGGCTGGAGCGCAGGAGTCACGTCGGTAAATTGTCCGGCCTTTTGCCGGACCCGCAAGGGTGACTTCAACCTGAGGGGTGATTCATTCCCATTCAATTGTCCCCGGCGGCTTGGACGTAACATCGACGACCACGCGGTTGACCTCCCGGACCTCGTTCGTTATCCGGGTGGAAATCTTGGCGATCAGCTCGTGCGGGAGCCGGGACCAGTCGGCGGTCATCGCGTCGTCGCTGGAGACCGGGCGCAGCACGACCGGGTGGCCGTAGGTGCGGCCGTCACCCTGGACGCCGACGCTGCGGACGTCGGCCAGCAGCACGACCGGGAACTGCCACACGCTGCGGTCGAGGCCGGCCGCGGTGAGCTCCTCGCGGGCGATCAGGTCGGCCGCGCGGAGGATGGCCAGGCGCTCCTCGTCGACGGCGCCGATGATCCGGATCGACAGGCCGGGGCCCGGGAACGGGTGGCGCATCACCATCTCCTCGGGCAGGCCGAGCGCCGCGCCGATCTGGCGGACCTCGTCCTTGAAGAGCGTGCGCAGCGGCTCGACGAGCTGGAACTTGAGGTCCTCGGGCAGGCCGCCGACGTTGTGGTGCGACTTGATGTTGGCCGTGCCGGTGCCGCCGCCGGACTCGACCACGTCCGGGTAGAGCGTGCCCTGCACGAGGTACTCGACGTGCTCCTCGGCCTCCAACTCGCGGGCCGCCTGCTCGAAGACCCGGATGAACTCCCGGCCGACGATCTTGCGCTTCTGCTCGGGGTCGGTGACGCCGGCGAGCGCGCCGAGGAACCGGGCGGAGGCGTCGACGACCTTGAGCGTGATGCCGGTGGCCGCCACGTAGTCCTTCTCGACCTGCTCGGCCTCGCCCGCGCGCAGCAGGCCGTGGTCGACGAACACGCAGGTGAGCTGGTCGCCGACGGCCTTGTGGACGAGCGCCGCGGCGACCGCCGAGTCGACGCCGCCGGACAGCGCGCAGAGCACCCGCTTGCTGCCGACGCGGGCCCGGACCGCCGCGACCTGCTCCTCGATGATGTTGTTCGACGTCCAGGTCGGCTCGATGCCGGCCACCTCGTGCAGGAACCGCTTGAGGATGGTCTGGCCGTGCGCGGTGTGCGCCACCTCGGGGTGGAACTGCACGCCGGCCAGGCGGCGCTCGACGTCCTCGAACGCGGCGACCGGGGCGCCGGGCGAGCCGGCGGTGACCGTGAACCCGGCCGGGGCCGCGGTCACGCAGTCGCCGTGGCTCATCCAGACCGACTGCTCGGCCGGCAGGTCGCGCAGCAGCACGCCGCCGGCGCCGGCCAGCCGCAGCTGGGTGCCGCCGAACTCGCGGTTGCCGGTGTGCGCCGCCTCACCCGCCAGGGCGACGGCCATCGCCTGGAAGCCGTAGCAGATGCCGAAGACCGGCACGCCGGCGCCGAACAGCGCCGGGTCGACCTGCGGGGCGCCGTCCTCGTAGACCGACGACGGGCCGCCGGACAGGATGATCGCGGCAGGCCGCTTGGCGAGCATGTCGGCGACCGGCATCGAGTGCGGCACGATCTCCGAGTAGACGTGCGCCTCGCGCACGCGGCGGGCGATCAGCTGCGCATACTGAGCGCCGAAGTCGACGACGAGAACCGGCGGCGGCGTGGTCATGGGCAGAAAGCCTATCCGGCGAGCCTGAGGGCTCCGGGCGCGCCCTCGGGCACGGCGGGGTTCGCCGGGCGGACCGGCGCGACGGGGGTGTAGGCGGCCCCGAGTGACGGGCGCGGGTCGGGTTCGCCCTTGTTGGGCCACATGGACATGGCCCGCTCGGCCTGGGCGGTGATCGTCAGCGACGGGTTCACGCCGAGGTTGGCCGAGACCGCCGCGCCGTCGACGACGTGCAGCCCAGGGTGACCGAAGACACGGTGGTACGCGTCGACGACCCCGCCGTCGGCTGACGCGCCGATCGCCGCGCCGCCCAGGATGTGGGCCGTGACCGGGATGTTGAACACCTCGGACCAGGAGCCGCCGGGCAGGCCGCCGATCTCCTCGGCCAGCAGGCGCACGGCGTGGTTGCCGGCCGGAATCCAGGCCGGGTTGGGCTGGCCGTGGCCCTGCGTGGTCGTGAGCCGCCGGCGGCCGGTCCACGAGCGGCGGTAGTGCACGTCGAGGGAGTTGTCGGCCGACTGCATGACCAGCGCGATGATCGTCTTGTGCGACCACCGGCGCACCGACAGCGCCCGCACGTGCCGGACCGGGTGGCGGAAGAACGCGCCGAACCAGCGCAGCGGCCGCAGCGGGCCGCCGTCGGTGAGCACGGTCTGGAGCAGGCCCATCGCGTTGGAGCCGGGGCCGTAGCGGACCGGCTCGATGTGGGTGTTCGCGTCCGGGTGGAACGAGCTGGTGATCGCCACGCCGTCGGTGAAGTCGACGTCCTTGCGCAGCGACCGGGCGCCGACGATCGACTCGGAGTTGGTGCGGGTCAGCGCGCCGAGCCGGCCGGACAGCCCGGGCAGCAGGCCCGCGGCCCGGCACTGGTGCAGCAGCCGCTGGGTGCCGAGCGCGCCGGCGGCGAACACCACCTGGCCGGCGGTGAAGGTCTGGCGGCGCCCGCGGCGGCCGGTGCCGCGGGTCTCGATCGCGTACCCGTCGCCGTCGGGGCGCACGGCGGTGACCGTGGTCAGCGGGTGGACCACGGCGCCGAGCCGCTCGGCGAGGTACAGGTAGTTCTTGACCAGCGTGTTCTTGGCCCCGACCCGGCAGCCGGTCATGCACGAGCCGCAGTGCTCGCAGGACTGGCGCACGGGGCCGGCGCCGCCGAAGTACGGGTCGACGTCCGGCCGGCCGAAGTACACGCCGACCGGCGTCTGGTGGAACGTCGCCGCGACGCCCATCCGCTCCGCGACCGCCTGGATCGCCACGTCGGCGCGGGTCATCCGGCGGTACGTCGTGACCCCGAGCATCCGCTCGGCCTGGTCGTAGAAGGGGGCGAGCTCGGCCCGCCAGTCGGCGATGCCCTTCCACTGCGGGTCGTCGTAGAACGGCTGGAGGGGGCGGTAGAGGGTGTTGGCGTACACCAGGGAGCCCCCGCCGACGCCCGCGCCCGACAGCACGAGGACGTTGCGCAGCATCGTGATCCGCTGGATGCCGTAGCAGCCGAGCGCCGGCGCCCAGAGGAAGCGCCGCGAGTCCCAGGAGGTCTTCGGGAACTCGTCGTCGGCGAAGCGCCGGCCCGCCTCGAGGACCGCCACCGAATAGCCCTTCTCGGCGAGCCGCAGGGCGGCCACGCTGCCGCCGAAGCCGGAGCCGATCACCACCACGTCGTAGCGCACGCCCCATAGTGACTCACGAGTAACTTATCCGGAAGAGGCGGTGCTTCAGCCGGGGCCCGATCTGGGGCAAACTGAGGGAACTATGGCGAGACTTCCCGGCGGGCTGACCGCCTGGCGTGGTCGTCGGCTGCTGGGCAACATCCAGGAGCCGCGCCGGTCGGGGCTGCCGCTGGTGGGGGCCAGCCGGCACGCCGCGCTGCACTCGCTCGTCCTCGACGCCGTGAAGCACGCCGATGTGGCGTTTCCCGCGGCGGTACGGCTGGGCGGCGCACCCACGGCCCGCCTCACCGCCGGCGAGCTGGTGATCGGCCTGCCGCTCGTCGCGGGCCTGCCCGCCGACCAGCTGCGCGCCGTGCTGGCGCACGAGCTCGCGCTGCCCCCGTCGCGCCACCCCGACCTGGTCCGCGGCCTGCTCAACGCCCGGCTGCGCGAGCCGGAGCCGGGCACCGCGGCCAACCGGCAGGCCCGCCTGCTCACCGCGACCGAGGGGCTGCTCGGCGAGGCCGAGCGGGTGCGCGACGCGGCCGCGGTCAACGCGGTCGGCGGCGGCCTGGGCGCGGTCGAGGACGCGGCGCTCGCCCTGCTGCGGGCGGCGGCGATCGAGGCGGTGTTCACCGCGTTCGCGGCGGCCGAGGGCACCCCGGAGGTCGACGGCCTGCCCCGGCGGGTGGCCGACCTGCACGCCGGCTGGCGGCTGCGGCTGGCCGAGTGGGGCGCGCCCGCACACGACCTCACCGAGGTACTGGCGACCCTGCCCGACCGGCACCCGGGGCTCGCGGCCGAGCTGCGCTCGACCGCCGGCTCCGACCGGCCGGTCGCGCTGGCCGCCGACACCGTGGCGCTGGACGAGCTGTCGGCCGAGGACGAACAGGCGCTCGCCGCCGACGTCCTGACCGGCGACCTGCCCTGGACCCGCTTCGCCGACCTGCCGGTCGCGGTCTACCTGGCCGAGGTGGAGCGGCGGGCGCGGGAGTACGTGGAGGCGGTCCAGGCGGTGCTCGGCCGCGCGCCCGACGGGCGCGACGAGCTGGCCGGCACGCTGCTGCGCCGGCCGGTCGACGTGGAGCGCGCCCGCCGCGGGCTGCCGCCGGCCACCGAGGACGACGACCGCTCGGCGCCGCCGTGGATGGGGGCGACGCTGCTGGCTGTGGTCGTGGAGTACACCCTCCTGCGCCGGGGCTGGCGGCGCGCCCACCCGCTGCTGCCGCGGCGCCTCACCGGGCCGGACGGCGCCGCGCTCGACCTCAACGAGCTGGTCCGCCGCCCCGAGGAGCTCAGCCGGTACCTCAGAGACTGAGCGTCGGCGTCGCCGCCAGCTCGATCGGGTGCACCACCTGGTAGCCGTTGGGCACATGCTGCTCGACGACGCCGGCGGCGAGCTGGTTGTAGCCGTTGCCGTCGAAGCGGATGCCGTTCCACGGCATGATCGTCTGGGTCGCCGGCAGCGTGATCTGCTGCACCGCGCTGCGGATCGACTGCGGCGTGAAGTCGGTGACCTGGTCCATCGCCATCGCGAGCACCATCGTGGCGGTGAACGCGGCCGCCGCGACCTCGGTCAGCTTGGTGTGGAACGCCTGCTCGTACATGGTGGCGACGACCCGCGAGATCGGGTTGCGCCCGGCGAACTCGGTCGACCAGCCGGCGGCCCGCAGCGCCTGCACGCCGCCGCTGGACTTGACCCCGTCGAGCGCGCCGACGCCCGGGCCGATCGCGATGACCGGCGCGGTGCCGCGCAGCCGCACGGCCAGCTCGCTGGCGGCGTTCGCCTCGGCGGCGCTGGTGACGATGGCCAGCACCGCGTCGCCCTTGACCACCATGCCGTCGGGCTGGCCGGCGTCGGCCCCGCTGAGCGGCACGATCTTGTCCTTGCCGCCCACCTCGTAACCGGCGGCGAGGCTCAGGTCCTCGATCGTGGCCTTGAGGGTGCTGACCTCGCCGCCGATGGCGCCAGCCGGGGTGCCGGCGGCGGTGATGATCCGCTTGAACTGGGCGGGGGTGTCGCGCTGGCGGTACAGCAGGCCGAGCGCGGTGGAGACGAGCTGCCGGTCGCTGGGCTGGATCCGGAAGTGCGCGGTGCGGTTGAGGTCGGCGAACGTGTCCGAGGTGCTCAGCGCGTCGACGAGCGAGACGCCGATGAGGTCGGTCTCCCGGCCGGCCGGCGCGGCCACGTCGATGGTGTCGGCGAGCACCAGCCCGACGGCGCCCTCGGCGACCAGGCGCGACGCCTCCTTCTCGACCTTCTCCGGCGCGCTCTCGGTGTTGCCGGCGATGAGCGTCAGCTTGGTGCCGTTGCGCAGGCCCGCGCCGACGCCGAGCGGCAGGGGCAGCGGCAGGTCCTTGAAGTCCTGGTTGACCAGCTCGATCGCAAGTTTCGCGCCGAGCGTGGCCTGCTGGCCGAGCTGCGCGTTGGCGCCGGTGGTCGGGACCAGCAGCCCGATGGCGACGCTGGCGGGCGCCTTGGGCGCCGGGTTGCCGCCGCCCGTGCACGCCGTGATGAGCAATGCCGACGCCAGGAGCAGGACAGTCGCTGCGGGCCGGCGGCCCCTGGTGAGCACGGCGAATGTCTCCTTGCGGGCGCGGGAGGTCGGACGGCCGTATCCTTCCGTTCTGGTCAATGCGGAGGCAACCCCGGTGTCCGGCTTCGAGTAATGTGACCTGCACCACAATGACGTGGTTGGACACTGGTCGCAACCCTGGTTTGATAAGGGCCGCACGCTGCTCCGGCAGCGCGATGACGTATGCGAAAGGTGTGAGGGGTGCAGACCTTCGCTTCGCAGCCTTCCACGAGGGCGCCCGCCGTCGTGATGAAGGTGAACAGCCACCGCCGCCGGCGGCCGGGGGAGCCGCAACGGCGCAGCGCATCGCTGATCCGGGTGCGCGACTGGCGCGTGCCCACGAAGCTGGCCGCGGTCCTCGTGCTGCCCGCCGTCGCCTTCCTCGTCATCGCCGGTGTCCAGATCAACGCCTCCGTGCAGGACGCGTCGAAGTTGGATCAGTTCGCCCAAGGGGTCAAGGTCGGCCGCCAACTGACCGATCTCATCCACCAGTTGCAGCTGGAGAGGGACCGAACGGCCGGACTTCTCGCGAAATCGACCACCGCCGCGGCGACGAGCGGCTCGACTTCCGACAACCAGGAGCTGTTCGCCGACTACGCGCAGACCGACGCGGCCCTCGCCGCCTTCTCGAAGGCCGCCCGCCCGCTGCTGCAGAACCCGATCTTCAACCAGACGCAGAACCGCATCGCCGCCGACTTCCAGGACCTGGCCCTGGTCCGGGAGGGCGTGAAGTCGCGCTGGCTGCGCCAGGAGGCCGTCTTCGACCAGTACTCGGAGACCATCCAGCACCTCTTCGACCTGGTGCCCGACCGCCCCGACATCGGCGGCGACTCGCAGTCCATCGGTGAGGTCTCCTCGCTGATGGATCTCGCCCAGGCCAAGGAGCTCAAGGACCAGCTGCGCGGCCGGATCTTCGCCGCCGCGAGCGCGGGCAAGTTCGCCCCCGACGACTTCGCCGTCTTCTCCGAGATCCAGGCCCGCCACGCCGCCGCGGTCGAGCGGTTCCGCGCCTCGGCGAGCCCGCGGCACCTGGCCCTCTACGACCGCAACCTGCGCCAGCCGGCCGTCTCCACGGTCGCCCGCCTCCAGCAGGAGGTCATCTCCCGGGCCCGGGGCGCCCAGGTCGGCGTGACCTCCGAGGAGTGGTGGCTGGCCAGCACGGCCGAGCTCGACTACATCCGCTCGGTCGAGCAGGAGCTGCTCGAGGACGCCATCGAGGGCGCCGCCACCCGGTCGGTCGACCAGCGCAACGAGGCGTTCCTGGCGACCTCGGTGATCGTGCTGGTCATGCTGCTCGCGCTGCTGGCGTCCTGGCTCATCGGCCGGTCGATGGCCCGCTCGCTGCGCCAGCTGCGGGCCCAGGCCCTCGACGTGGCCCAGCACCGGCTGCCGGAGGCCATCCAGCGGCTGCGAACACTCCCCCGCGGCGAGACGGTCACCGTCGACACCACGACGCGGGTGCGCTCGTCCGACGAGATCGGCGAGGTGGCGGACGCGTTCACCGCCGTCCACCGCAGCGCCGTCAGCCTGGCCGTCGAGCAGGCGGTCATGCGGCGCAACGTCAACTCCATGTTCGTCAACCTGGCCCGCCGGTCGCAGACCCTGGTCGAGCGCCAGCTCCAGCTGCTCGACCAGCTGGAGTCGGCCGAGACCGACCCCGACCAGCTGGCCAACCTGTTCCGCCTCGACCACCTCGCGACGCGCATGCGCCGCAACGACGAGAACCTGCTCGTCCTCGCCGGCAGCGAGGCCACGCGCAGGTGGGCCCAGCCGGTCTCGCTGTCCGCGGTCACCCTCGCCGCGATGGCCGAGATCGAGCAGTACGCCCGGATCCGTCACGACGTGTCCAACGACATCTTCGTCATCGGGCACGCCGTGGCCGACATCGTGCACCTGCTCGCCGAGCTGCTGGAGAACGCCACCACGTTCTCCCCGCCGGACACCGTGGTCACCGTGTCCGGCTGGCCCGCCAACGGCGGCAAGGACGCCACGATCGTCATCGAGGACAAGGGCATCGGCATGACCGAGTCCGGCCTCGTCGACGCCAACGACCGCGTCTCGACCCCGATCGCCATCGACGTCGCCGCCTCCGAGCGGATGGGCCTCGTCGTGGTCGGTCACCTCGCCGACCGGCACGGGGTCCACGTGCGGCTCACGGCGACCGACGAGGGCGTCACGGCGTACGTGACGCTCCCGCAGAAGCTGCTGGCGGCCGCGCCGGACGGCGTCGGGCTCTACGGCGGGTCGGGCAACCGGCTCGCCGGGCCGGGCCGGCTGCCGATCGCGATGGAGGGGCTGGCCAGCCCGCCGCTGCCGGCGGTGCCGTCGAGCGACGCGATGGACTCGCCGACGGCGGTGCTGCCCGCGCTGCCCGCCCTGCCCGGACGGCCCGCCGACGCGGGCGATCCGCGTCCGGTCTCGGGTGTACCGGCGGTGGCCGCACCGCCGCTGCCCGGCGCCGAGGTGCCGGCGACCACCTGGCCGGTGGCCTCGTCGTCGGCGGCGCTGGAGGTCGCGGCGGGCAACGGGGCCGCGCACCCGGTCTCCGGGGCGCCGGTGCCGGCGACTCCGGTCTCGGCCGCCCCGGTGTCCGCACAGCCCGTGTCCGGCCAGCCGGTCTCGGCCGCGCCGGTGTCGGCGCAGCCGGTGTCCGCGGCTCCCGTGTCGGCCCAGCCGGTCTCGTCCCAGCCGGTCTCGGCCGCACCCGTCTCCGCCCAGCCGACGAACGGCGCGGCGCGGTCGGCGAACGGCGGGCCGGCGAACCCCGCCCGGCGCGGCCCGAACCGGGCCGAGGACATCATCGGTGCCGCGGCCCGGGGCAACGCCGCCCCGGCGGCGAAGGGCACCCGCTGGTGGTCGAAGGGCGGTGGCGGCGACGCGCCTGCGGCGCCCGCCATCCCGGCGCAGCGCCAGCCGGTCACGGCCGGCACGAGCAACGCCGGCCTGCCCATCCGGGTGCCGCTGGCCCAGCTGCCGGGCGACCCGAACGGCGTGGTGCCCGCGGCCGAGGTCGTCCAGCCGGTGACGGTCAGCCAGCCCAGCGAGCCGGACCCGGCGAGCGTCAGCAGCATGCTCACCCGGTTCTACAGCGGCGTGCACCGGGCCGCGAACGAGGACGAGGTGCCCACGGTGCCGATCAACGAAAATCGAGGGAGCACGGCGTGACCCTGAGCCAACAAGCACGTGACCTGAGCTGGCTGATCAACGCGTTCACCGAGCGGGTGCCGGGCATCGCGCACGCGGTGGTGGTGTCGTCGGACGGCCTGCTGGTCGCCGTCTCCGACCACCTCCCGCGCGACAGCGCCGACCAGCTCGCCGCCGTGACGTCCGGCCTGGTCAGCGTCACGAGCGGCGCCGCGCGCATCTTCGACGGCGACGAGGTCAAGCAGACCGTGGTCGAGATGGGCCAGGGCTTCTTCCTCGTCATGTCGATCCGCGACGGCTCGATCCTGGCCGTGCTGGCCGGCCGCGAGGCCGACATCGGCGTCGTGGGCTACGAGATGGCCCGCCTGGCCAAGCAGACGGGCGAGATGCTGACCCCGGCCCTGCGCGCCGAGCTCCAGCAGGCCCTCCCCCGCTGAGGACTCCTCCCCGCTGAGGAGGAGTCGTCAGGCGCTGATGAGCGTCAGCGTCAGCGTGCCCGCGTAGGTGCCTTTCGGGGACGTGTCCGGCATCCACATCTCCATCCCGGCGCTCAGCCGCTGGGTGCCCAGGCCGCTCCCGGCCGGGGCGGCGGCCAGCAGGCAGGCCGTCGCCAGGCCGGGGCTCGCCGGCGCGGCCAGGTTCGGGTGCACCGCCGGGCCGGCGGCCGGGGCGCCCTCGGCATCGCTGCCGGCGGACAGCAGCGCCGGCGCCCAGCCGGCGTCGCGGGCCGGCACCGTCGCCGTGCCGTTCGTCAGGTCGGTGGCCTGACCGGTCACCGTCCAGCCGGGCTGGTCCGGGCGCGAGTCGGCGACCGACACCCCGGCCAGTTCGCCCCGGAAGACCCAGGCGTGGCGGTGGCCGGTCGGGTCGGTGGCCTGTGCGGGGTGGCCGCCCGCGGTCGCCGGGTCCACCTGGGTGAGCGCGACCCGCGAGCCGAGCGCCACCTGCAGGCCGAGGCTGCCCTGGTACGGCGGGGTCGCGTTGAGCGCCTCCGCCGGCACGCCGGCGGCGAGGCCGCACGGCCCGTTGCCGGTCTGGTCGCAGTCGGCCGGCATCGGCACCAGCTCGAAGTAGTCGTTCTGGAACGCCGCGTTGAGGCACGGATGCCCGCGCAGGTCGAGGATGCTCGTATCGACCGCCGGGTCCACCGCGCGCAGCCGCTCGAGCGCGTCGAACATCCCGAACACGGCGGTCGTCGACAGGGGCGTCACGCCGTCGACCGGCGGCTCGCAGACCGCCGCGGCGAAGAAGTCGACGATGGTCTGCCGTTTGGCGGTGGTCATCCGCGGCTCGTCGGGGTCGGCGCCGGTCGGCAGGATGAGGTACGTGACGCCCGACAACGGGTACAGCCGCGGGTCCGGGGCGCCGTACGCCGCGCCGCCGAGCGGCCAGTGCAGGGTGAGCGTGACGTTGAGCGGGTCGGGCGCGACGAACCAGCCGCCGGCGTTGCCGATCTTCGCCACCGGCAGGCCGGCCCGGAACGCGGCGGTGTGGTCCGTGTAGCCGATCGCGCCGTCGTTGGCAGGATCGGCCACGAAGGCGGTGATCGCGTCGGTGCCGGTGAGCTCGCGCAGGCCGGGCCGCTGCGGGAGGTACTGGCTGCGGCCGGTCGTCCAGTCGGCCGGGAACCGCCGGCTCAGGAAGTCGGTGAGCAGGTACGTCGTGCCGGACACCGATGCCGGGGCCACCGGGATGATCGGCCGGGCGGGCAGCACGCGGCCGTTGTTGTCGGCCCGGATCGCCGGGTCACTCCAGTCCGTGATCGCGCCCGAGAAGATCCGCGCCAGGGTCGAGCCGGACAGGCGCAGGTTGCCGATCGGCACGCCGTTCTCGCGCAGCTGGTACGAGACCGCGACGGCGGTGGCCGCCAGCGGGGCGTACGTGAACGGCCGGTACCCGTCCCAGTCGTACTGGCCGGTCCGCGGGTCCTGCCCGAGGAACGGCAGGTCGGACACGGCGAAGTCGTTGGCCCGGTTCGCGAAGTCCCGCTTGCCGGCCGTCGACCCGATCGGGGTGTAGTCCACCTGGAGACCCGGCTGCCGCGTCCGCCACCGGTCGAAGCCGGCGGCCGCGGTGGCGTCGCCGGTCCCGGAGATGCGCGCGTGCGGGGGCGGCGCCGCCTCGGCGGCACCGGGCGCGAGCGCGGCGACGACGGCGACGGCCGTGAGGAGCAGCAGCTTTGTCGATCTCACCCGGCGATCCCACCGCCGGCCGGTGAACCGGCGGGGAATGGCGAGCGAGCGCCGGACACCTGGCGCTGCGCGGCCGACCGGTGCGCGGTAAGGTCCGGCGATGATCGATGAGGACGGGTACTTCGGGGAGCGGGTCGCGGCGCAGTACGACGCGCGGTCGGCCGACATGGCCGAGCCGGCCGTGGTCGGGCCCGTGGTGGCGGCGCTGGCCGAGCTGGCCGACGGCGGGCGGGTGCTCGAGCTCGGCATCGGGACCGGGCGGATCGCGCTGCCGCTCGCGGCGCGCGGGGTCACCGTCCACGGGATCGACCTCTCGCGGGCCATGGTCGCGCGGCTCAAGGAGAAGCCCGGCGGCGACTCCGTCAGCGTCACCATCGGCGACTTCGCGACGACGCGGGTCGACGGGGCGTTCTCGCTCGCCTATCTCGTGTTCAACACGATCATGAATCTCACCACGCAGGAGGCGCAGGTCGCGTGCTTCCGCAACGTGGCGGCGCACCTCGTGCCGGGCGGGCGGTTCGTGGTCGAGGTGATGATGCCCGACCTGCGGCGGATGCCGCCGGGGCAGGACGTGGTGCCGTTCCACGTCAGCGACACCCGCTGGGCCTACGACCAGTACGACGTCGCCACCCAGTCGATGAGCTCGAACTACGTCGAGGTCGTCAACGGGCGGGGCGGCTTCCGCTCGATCCCGTTCCGGTACGTGTGGCCGGCCGAGCTGGACCTCATGGCCCAGCTGGCCGGCCTGCGGCCCGCCCACCGGTGGGCGGGCTGGGCGCGCGAGCCGTTCACCAGCGAGAGCACCCAGCACGTGTCCGTGTGGGAGAAGCCGATCCTGCCGCCCGAGTGACTCAGGCGCTGATCAGGGTCAGGGTCAGGGTGCCGGTGTAGCCGCCCTTCGGCGACGTGTCCGGCATCCACAGCGCCATCGTCGCGGCGAGCTGCTGCGTGCCCAGGCCGGCGTCCTGGGCGGCTGACGCGAGCAGGGCGGCCCCTTCGAGACCGGTGCTCGCGGCGTCCTCGAGATTCGGCCGGACCAGGGGGCCGGCGACCACGGCGCCCTCGGCGTCGCTGCCGGCGCTCACCAGCGCCGGGAACCAGCCGACGTTGCGCGCCGCCACCGTCGTGCCCCCGCTCACCAGGTCCGTGGCGCGGCCGGTCACCGACCAGCCGGGCATCGGCGGCCGGCTGTCCACGACCGCGACCCCGTCGAGCCGGCCCTCGAAGACCCACGCGCGGCGGTGGCCGGTCGGGTCGGTGGCCTGCACCGGGTGGCCCACCAGGATCGACGGGTCGACCTGGGTGAGCTGGACGCGGGTGCCGAGCCGCACCTGGAGGCTGAGGCTTCCGGTGTACGGCAGGGTCGTGTTGAGCGCCTCCGCCGGGATACCGGCGGTCTCGGCCGGGCACAGCCTGCCGCCGACCCGGTCGCACGCCCCGGGCATCGGGACGGTCGCGGCGAGCACGTCACGGGACGGGTCGGCCGGGTCGATCGTCGGGTTGGCGCAGTGCGCGAGGTCGAGGGCGGCGAGGTCGACCGACGGATCCGCCTGACCGAGGCGGGCCAGCTGCTCGAACGCGGCCCGGACCAGGTTCGGCGGCAGCGGCGCGGTACCGCGGGCGGCCGCACCCGCCTGCCCACCGCAGACGGCGTAGGCGAGGAAGTCGACGAGCGTCTGGCGCTTCGCGCTGGTCATCCGCGCGTCCTGGGCGCCGGTCGGCAGGATCGCGTACTCGTAGACGGCCAGCGGGTAGGCCCGCGGGTCGGCCGGGACGCCGAGGTCGGCGGCCCGGTCGGGGTGGTGCGCCGCGGTGGTCAGGGCGAGCGCGACGTTGAGCGGGTCGGGGGCGATGTAGTACCCGGCGGCGTTGCTGATCCTGGCGACCGGGAGCGTGGCCGCCCGCGCGTACTGGTGGAAAACGTAGCCGATCGTCCCGTTGACGCTCGCGGCGCCGACCGCGTTGACGACGCCGTCGGGGCCGACCGGCGCGACCACGTGACCCGTGGGGGTTCCGGTGTGGGGTGCGACCGGGAAGTTGACCGTCGGGGACGAGCCACCGGTGTAGGGCTGCCAGAGGTCGGGGTGCCGGCTGTTCAGGTAGTCGCTGAACATCCAGCTCTCGCCGCTGGGGTCGCTGCGCACGACGCGGGTGATGTCCAGCGCGGGCAGCTCGTGGCCGCCGTTGTCGGCGGTGATCGCCGGGTCGTTCCAGTTCGTGACGGCGCCGGTGAAGATCAGGGCGAGGGTGCGGCCGGACAGGCGCAGGTTGGTCACCGGGGTGCCGTCGACGCGGACCTGGTACGGGAACGAGATCGCGCCCGCGGCCACGGGCGCGTAGGCGAACGGCCGGCCCTGCGCGTCGTCGCGCTGCCCGGTCTGCGGGTCGACACCCTGGTAGACGATGTCGGAGACGGCGAAGTCGCTGGCCAGGGCGGCGAAGTCCCTGCGTCCGGTCGCCGAGCCGGAGGGGGTGTAGTCGGTCTGGATGCCCTTGGACTGCACGTCGGCGACCCATTGGGCGACCGCGTTGGCGGCGGACGACGAGCCGGTGCCGGTGATGCGGGCGTGGCCGGCGGCCGAGGCCTGCCCCGGGAAGAAGGTCACGACGAGCGTGGTGATGGTGGCGGCGGCTGCGAGTCCCCGTGATCGACGCATGTGGTCATGAGAAGCGCGGCCGGCGGCGCGCAGGTGAACGCCGTGTGTGCGGCGGACACCGTTGGGGTCTTCGTTCTTGGCACGACGGCGGTGGCAGCGGGTCGGGCCCACCTCGGTGGGCCCCACCCGCGGTGTCTGACGGGAGCGACGGTCGCGCGTTGCGCGGACCGGAGTCCGTTATTTGTCGAGGACCAGGCCGACCTTCTGGAACTCCTTCAGGTCGCGGTAGCCGCACTTGGCCATCGCCCGGCGCAGGCCGCCGAACAGGTTGAGGGCGCCGTCGGGGTCCTCGGAGGGGCCGTAGAGGACCTTCTCCAGCGAGCCCAGGGTCGCCTCGGCCGAGCCGAAGGAGCCGCGCGGGAGCTTCGGGTGGCTCGCCGCCGAGTGCCACCAGGCGCCGCCGGCCGGGGCGTTGTCGGCGCGGGAGAGCGGCTCGCCCACCATCACGGCGTCGGCGCCGCAGCCCAGGGCCTTGGCGATGTCGCCGGAGGTCTGGATGTTGCCGTCCGCGATGATGTGGACGTAGCGGCCGCCGGTCTCGTCGAGGTAGTCGCGGCGGGCGTCGGCCGCGTCGGCGATCGCGGTGGCCATCGGGACGCGGATGCCCAGCACGCGGTCGGTGGTCGACCACTCGTCGGCGCCGATGCCCACGATGACGCCGGCCGCACCGGTGCGCATGAGGTGCAGCGCGGTCTGGTAGTTGGTGCAGCCGCCGACGATGACCGGCAGGTCGAGGTCGGCGATGAACTCCTTGAGGTTGAGCGGCTCGTCCGTCGTCGAGACGTGCTCGGCGGAGACCAGCGTGCCCTGGATGACCAGGATGTCGACGCCCGCGTCGAGGATGACCGGGGCGAGGGCGAGCGTGTGCTGCGGGGAGACGCGGACGGCGACCGTGACGCCGCCGTCGCGGATCTCCTTGACCCGCTCGACGATGAGCTCCGGCTTGATCGGCTCCGCGTAGACCTCCTGGAGGCGCGCGGTGGCCGGGGCGTCGTCGTCGAGGCCGGCCAGCTCCTCCAGGATCTTGGCCGGGTCCGCGTACCGCGTCCAGAGGCCCTCGACGTTGAGCACGCCCAGGCCGCCGAGCTTGCCGAGCGCGACCGCGGTCGCGGGGCTCATCGTGGCGTCCGAGGGGTGCGCGACGCAGGGGATCTTGAAGGGATACGCGTCGAGCTGCCAGTTGGTCGACACGTCGTCCACGTCGCGGGTCCGCCGCGTCGGCACGATCGCGATGTCGTCCAGGTGGTAGCCACGCCGGGCGCTCTTGCTCAGCCCGATCTCGACCACGTCACGCATGTTGGGGCTCCTCGCCGCTCTGGTGTGCCTACCGGGAGTGGTAGTTGGGTGCCTCGACCGTCATCTGGATGTCGTGCGGGTGGCTCTCCTTGAGGCCCGCCGAGGTGATCCGGATGAGCTGGCCCCGCTCGTGCATGGCGGCGACCGTCTCGGCGCCGACGAAGCCCATGCCGGAGCGCAGGCCGCCGACGAGCTGGTGGGCGACCGCGGCCAGCGGGCCCCGGTAGGGTACCTGGCCCTCGATGCCTTCCGGGACCAGCTTGTCGTCGGAGAGGACGTCGTCCTGGAAGTAGCGGTCCTTCGAGTAGGACCGCGCCTGGCCGCGGGACTGCATCGCGCCGAGCGAGCCCATGCCGCGGTACGACTTGTACTGCTTGCCGTTGATGAAGATCAGGTCGCCGGGGCTCTCCTCGCAACCGGCCAGCAGGCTGCCCAGCATCACGGTGTGGGCGCCGGCCACGATGCCCTTGGCGATGTCGCCTGAGTACTGCACGCCGCCGTCCGCGATCAGCGGCACGCCGAACTCGCGGCAGGCGCGGGCGGACTCCATGATCGCGGTGATCTGCGGCACGCCGACACCGGCGACGACCCGCGTGGTGCAGATCGAGCCGGGGCCCACGCCGACCTTGACCGCGTCGGCGCCGGCCTCGCAGAGCGCCTTGGCGCCCGCGTAGGTGGCCACGTTGCCGCCGACCACGTCGACCGCGGTCTCCTTCTTCAGCCGGGAGACCATGTCGACGACCTGCCGGTTGTGCCCGTGCGCGGTGTCGACCATGACGATGTCGAGGCCGGCGTCGATGAGCGTGCGGGCCCGCTTGTAGCTGTCCTCGCCCACACCGACGGCGGCGGCGACCCGCAGGCGGCCGGCCTCGTCCTTGGTGGCGTGCGGGAACTTCTCGCTCTTGGAGAAGTCCTTGACCGTGATCAGGCCGCGCAGCTTGCCCGAGCCGTCGACGATGGGCAGCTTCTCGACCTTGTGCTTGCGCAGCAGGGCGAGGGCCTCGTCCTTGCTCACCCCGACCGGCGCGGTGATCAGCGGCGCCACGGTCATGATCTCGCGCACGCGCGTGGTGGGGTCGGAGACGAAGCGCATGTCACGGTTGGTGACGATGCCCACGAGCTGGCCGTCGGGGTCGGTGACCGGGACGCCGGAGATGCGGTACCGCCCGCAGAGGGCGTCGACCTCGCCGAGCGTGTCGTCGGGCGAACAGGTGACCGGGTTGGTGACCATGCCCGCCTCGGAGCGCTTGACCAGGTCGACCTGCTGCGCCTGGTCGTCGATCGACAGGTTGCGGTGCAGGGTGCCGATGCCGCCCTGCCGGGCCATGGCGATCGCCATCCGCGCCTCGGTCACGGTGTCCATGGCGCTGGACACGAGTGGTATCCGCAGGGTGATGTTGCGGGTCACCCGGCTCGACGTGTCGACGGCGCTCGGGACCACGTTGGATTCGCCCGGCAGCAGCAGCACGTCGTCGAAGGTCAAACCCAGAGGCAGCAAGTCCATGAGGCGCATCCCAGTTCTCGGTCGTCCGGCGGGTGCGTCTCATCGTACTTCCGCCGGAGCGGCGCACCCGTCCGCCATAGCGAAGCCGTGCCCGGCCCCACACCGGGGGTGTTTGGGGCTACCGTTGAGTCGTGCACGAAGAGCCCATCGACCCGTTCGCCGGCGACCCGGCCGATCCCTCGGCCGAGCTCGACGACAGCGGTGCCGAAGACCCGTTGACCGCCGCCGAGCGCCAGGACGTTCTCGAGGACCTCGCGGACCTCGAGATCTACCAGGCGCTGCTCACGGCGATCGGCGTCCGTGGGCTCGTCATCGAGTGTGAGGACTGCCACGAACCGCACTATTTCGACTGGGACCTGCTGCGGGGCAACCTGAAACACCTGCTCACGTCGGGTCGTCCCCGCGTGCACGAGCCCGCGTTCGACCCCGACCCCGACCATTACGTCACATGGGAGTACGCGCGGGGTTACGCTGACGGAGTTCACGACGCACTTGCGAGTGCGACGGACGACAACGACGGCTGAGCCGGAGCAGGCCATCGTTTAGGGTTGCCGCGTCTGGGGTACCGACGCGGCATGCCATGGCGCGCTAACTTACCAGCCCCGCGCGGAACGCCGCCGCGACCGCGTGTGCGCGGTCACGTGCGCCCAGCTTCCGGAACAGCCGGCGAGCGTGCGTCTTGACGGTGTCCTCGGAGACGAACAGCTCGCGGCCGATCTCCGCATTGCTCTTCCCGTCGGCCATCCCGCGCAGCACCTGCAGCTCCCGCTCGGTGAGATCGACGCGGCGCCGCGGGGCCTCGCCGGGCACGTCACCGCGCTGCTGCGGCACGCCGGCGCCGACCAGCCGGGCCGCGGGCGCGGCCGCCGTGCGGGTCAGCCCGCGCGCGACCACCGGCACCACGCCGCCGTGGCCGGCCTGGGCCGGGGTGCCGACGCGCGCCTGGAGCACCGGTTCGCCGTTGCCGCGCACCTGGCTCAGCACCAGTAGCACCGCCTTCGCGAGCGTGGTCACCGGGTCGGCCGTGTCGACGCGGATGACCGCCCGCGCGCCGGCGGCGATCGCGGCGGCCGCCGCCCGCGGCTCCTCGGTGCCGAAGAAGACCACCGTCGCGCCGGGCGCCACCGCGAGGACCCGGCGGGAGAACTCCGCGCTGTCCGGGCGGGCCAGGACCGGGTCCGCCAGCACCAGGTCCACGGGCTGCTCACTCAGCCGCGCGAGTGCCTCGACCATCGTGACGGCGGTCCGCACCGCGTGTGCCACTCCGAGCCTCGCCGCGGCAGCGGCGACCGTCTGTGCCGCGACCTGTGTTCGCACACACACCAAAATCGTACGCACCGTCGTGCTCCTCTCTCTCAAAGAGAGAAACACGAAATGGGGAGATCTAGACGTGGTTTCGCCGCGATTGGCCTTACAGAAATTGACCGACGGCATGCCGTTACCTGAGGCGGTCTCGCGCGTTGCACAGAGATTGTGCCCCGCGCGAATTCCAGGCCGCACGCCTGGAAGGAGGAGCGAATGACGAATGTGACTCGCCTGCCCGGACCGATCGCGGACGCCTGGGACTGGCAGCGGCTCGGACTGTGCCGGGGACGGGACAGCGCCCAGTTCTTCCACCCCGACGGTGAACGCGGCGCCTCGCGCGGACGGCGCGAGGCGGCGGCCAAGAGCGTCTGCCGAGCGTGCCCTGTGCGGGCCGAATGCGCAGCTCAGGCACTCTCGACCCGGGAGCCGTACGGCGTCTGGGGCGGGTTCACCGAGGGCGAGCGGCTGCGGCTGCTGGCGATCGGCTGGGAGGACGCGGCCGACCGCCGCCGGCAGCGGGTCGACGTGCCGCGGCTGGAGGCGAAGCTGGGCCTGCGCCCGATGCCGGCCGTCACGGCGGGCACACAGCAGCCGCTGCGGGCCGGCCGCCCGGGCCCGACGCACCCGGCGCCCGGGGTGCCCGCGCAGCGCCGGCCGTCGACCTCGGCCACCAATTCCCGCTCGCGGGCCGCCGCCCGGTGATGGCAATTCGAGCCGTTCGGTTGACTCATTCCGGCTTTATCTGACGTCGATCTCAATCGAGTGCCAGCCGGTGGCGCCATCCGGGTCGGGTGGCGCCACCGCGTCGGTCTGGGTCTGCCCGCCGTTGTCGGTGGCCCGCACCGTCAGGCGGTGCTTGCCGGGGGTCGCCGTCCAGTTCAGCCGCCACTGCCGCCAGGTGTCGACCGACGGCACCGCGAGCAGTTCGGCCCGCTGCCACTCGCCCTCGTCCACCTGTACCTCGACCTTCGACACGCCGCGGTGCTGCGCCCAGGCGACGCCGGCGATGACGAGCGGCCCCGCCTTCGGTTCGCCGCCGTCGCGCGGGGTGTCGATCCGCGACTGGGTCTTGATCGGCGCCTTGGCCGCCCAGCCGCGCTTGATCCAGTAGGCGTCGAAGTCGGCGAACGACGTGAGCTCCAGCTCGGCGAGCCACTTCGTCGCCGAGACGTACCCGTAGAGCCCCGGGACCACCATCCGGACCGGGAAGCCGTGCTCGATCGGCAGCGGCTCGCCGTTCATCGCGATGGCCAGCATGGCGTCGCGGTCGTCGAGCAGCACGCTGGTCGGGGTGCCGGCGGTGAAGCCGTCGACGGAGCGGCTGACGACCTGGTCGGCGCCCGCCTTGGGCCGCGCCTCCGCCAGCAGGTCCTTGACGCGCACGCCCTGCCACCTGGCGTTGCCGATCAGGCCGCCACCGACCTCGTTCGAGACGCAGGCGAGGGTGATGTACCGCTCGATCATCGGGCGCTTGAGCAGCTCGTCGTAGGAAATGGTGAGCTCGCGCTCGACCCGCCCGTGGATGCGCAGTGTCCAGTCGGCCGGGGAGACCTGCGGGACGACCAGGGCGGTGTCGATGAGGTAGAAGTCCTTGTTCGGCGTGACGAACGGGGCGAGGTCGGGCAGCTGGGCGTCGGCCTGCGGCGGGAGGGCGGAGGCACTGTCACCGGCGGCGGGCACCTGCACGGCGGCCCGCTCGGCCTGCACCCCGCGCCGGGTGGCCCACCACCGGCTGGCGAACCCGACGACGGCCGCGCCGGCGAGGGTGCCGCCGGCGACGCGCAGGAACCAGCGGCGCTGCTCGTACGTGTAGCCGCTCTCGGCCGGCTGCGGCCGCAGGGTCAGGTAGAGCACGCCGGCGGCGGCCATCGCACCGACGAGGGTCGGCAGAAAGGCGTACCACGGAGCGTTGTGCCTGCTCAGCGCGGCCGCGATGCCGACCGCGGCGAAGATCCCGACGCCCGCGTAGCCGTAGAGCCGGCGCTTCGTGGCGAGCGCACCGGTGACGGCGGCGAACGCGGCGAGCAGCAGGAGGGTGCCGACGAGGAGGGCGAGCTTGTCGTACGTGTAGAAGACGTCGACGGCGAAGTTCTTGACACCGGCCGGCACCGCGTCGACCACCACGCCACCGACGGCGACGAGGGGCGCGGTGGCCGCTCCGGTGAGGATGGCGACGGCCTCGGCCACGCCGATGGCCGCGGCGGCGGCGGTGATCCCGGCGATCGCACCGTACGTACGACTTCTCACGCCGCCAAGCATGCTGCGCCCGGCGGGGTGCCACCAAGCCCGGTAATGGAACCCTAATCATTCGGCGCGGCGCTTCATGATCAAGGGAGACCTTTGGCTGCCGTTCGTTTCCCTTGATCATGGCCCGACGGTCGCGGATGGGTGCCGAAGGGTCGCGGCCGGCTTCACGCGGGGGCGGCATCGGTTGGCCCGCATGATCACGGCCTGCAGACTTCCGCGAACATGTCACCCGATGGAGTGACAGCCCGCCAGGCGCTGGGCGGGACGATGCTCGCGGCGGCGGGACGGCCCGGACCGACCACCGCCTGACGACCTGGAGGGCGTGGGCGACGACGGCCACCCCAGCTGGTTGACCACGCCCGTTCGGTACACCGCCACGCCGGATGCTGGCGCCACCACGGGCCGAGCGTCGCTTGCCGGCCACACCGCAAGAGCGGCCCAGGGCTCCTGTCACCGCGGCGCGGCAGGGCCGCACGGACCGCAAGCGGCACGGAGAGCACGGCCTCGGGTCCCCGACGGCGGCGGCCCAGCGGTGGCCGAATGAGACGGCGCGAATGGCAAGGGGACGGCCATCGGCCGACGACCCCGACGGCCCGCAAGACTATGGCCGTGGCCGCCCGCACGCCACCTCAACCACGCCCGGAGTGCGACCACGCCCAATTCGGTGCAGCGCCACGCCGAAGGCTGGCGCCACCGTCGTATGCCGGCCCGGCGGTCGTGCCACGGAGGCCGCACGGAAAGCAAGCGGAAGGCGAGCGGCCCGCCCTCGCCCAGGGACAGCAAAGGGGAGCCCCCGAGCGAGGGCTCCCCTGTGTAGCTTCCGCGGCGTCGGTCAGAAGCCCGGGCCGTGGGAGTGGCCGTGCCCGTGGCCGTGGCCGTGGCCGCCGGCGGCGGGCTCCGGGGCCTCGGGCTTGTCGACGATCAGGCTCTCCGTGGTCAGGAGCAGGCCCGCGATCGACGCGGCGTTGGCGACCGCGCTGTGGGTCACCTTCACCGGGTCGACGATGCCCGACTTGACCAGGTCGACGTACTCGCCCGTGGCGGCGTCCAGGCCGTGACCGAAGTCCTGGGCCTGCACCTTGCCGACCACGACGTAGCCGTCGAAGCCCGCGTTCTGGGCGATCCAGCGCAGCGGCTCGACCAGGGACTTGCGGACGATGGCGACGCCGACCTTCTCGTCGCCGGTCAGGCCGAGGTCGCCGTCGAGGACCGGGGCGATCTGGGTCAGGGCGGCGCCGCCGCCCGGGACGATGCCCTCCTGGACCGCGGCCTTGGTGGCCGAGATCGCGTCCTCGATGCGGTGCTTGCGCTCCTTCATCTCGATCTCGGTCGCGGCGCCGGCCTTGATGACGGCGACGCCGCCGGAGAGCTTCGCGACGCGCTCGTTCAGCTTCTCCTTGTCCCAGTCGGAGTCGGAGGCCTCGATCTCCTTGTGGAGCTGCTCCACGCGGGCGGTGACCTCGGACTGCTCGCCGCCGCCGTCGACGATCGTGGTCAGGTCCTTGGTGACCACGACGCGGCGGGTCGAGCCCAGCTGCTCCAGGCCGACGGTCTCCAGCTTGTAGCCGAGCTCCGGCGCGACCAGCTCGGCGCCGGTCAGGATCGCGATGTCCTGCAGCATCGCCTTGCGGCGGTCACCGAAGCCGGGGGCCTTCACCGCGACGATCTTGAAGGTCTTGCGGATCGCGTTGACCACCAGGGTCGACAGGGCCTGGCCCTCGACGTCCTCGGCGATGATCAGCAGCGGCTTGTTCTCCTGGACGATCTTCTCCAGGAGGGGCAGCAGCTCCTCGATCGCGGCGATCTTCTGCGTGGTGATGAGGACGTAGGCGTCCTCGAGGACCGCCTCCTGCGACTCCGCGTCGGTCACGAAGTGCGGGGAGATGAAGCCCTTGTCGAACTGCATGCCCTCGGTGACCTCGAGCTCGGTCGTGAGGGTCGAGCCCTCCTCGACCGTGATGACGCCGTCGCGGCCGACCCGCTCCATCGCCGAGGCGATCAGGTCGCCGATGGCGGCGTCCTGGGCCGAGATGGTGGCGACCTGGGCGATCTCGGTGTGGCTCGCGACCGGGGTCGCCTTCTCCTTCAGCGCCTTCACGACGGCGGCCGAGGCCGCGTCGATGCCGCGCTTGAGGCCGGCCGGGTTGGCGCCGGCGGTGACGTTGCGCAGGCCCTCGCGGACCAGCGCCTGGGCGAGCACGGTGGCCGTCGTGGTGCCGTCACCGGCCACGTCGTTGGTCTTGGTGGCGACCTCTTTGACCAGCTGGGCGCCGAGGTTCTCGTAGGGGTTGGCGAGCTCGATCTCCTTGGCGATCGTCACGCCGTCGTTGGTGATGGTCGGGGCACCGAACTTCTTGTCCAGGACGACGTTGCGTCCCTTGGGGCCGAGCGTGACCTTGACCGTGTCGGCCAGGCGGTTGACGCCGTGCTCCAGCAGGTGGCGCGCCTCGTCGGAGAAGCTCAGGATCTTCGCCATGCTTGTGAATTCCCTTCAAAGCGACACCGCCCCGGCTGCCTGCGCGCCTGCGCACGGTCCGGGGCGGTGGCCACTGCTCTATTTGGTCTTGGTCACTTCTCGATGACCGCGAGGACGTCACGCGCGGAGAGCACGAGGTACTCCTCGCCCGCGTACTTGACCTCGGTGCCGCCGTACTTCGAGTAGATGACCGTGTCGCCGACCTTCACGTCGATCGGAACCCGGTTGCCCTTGTCGTCGATCCGACCGGGGCCGACCGCGAGGACCGTGCCCTCCTGGGGCTTCTCCTTGGCGGTGTCCGGAATGACGATGCCCGAGGCGGTGGTCGTCTCAGCCTCGTTGGCCTGGACCAGAATGCGGTCCTCGAGCGGCTTGATCGCAACCTTCGTCGCGGTAGTCACGGGCATACCCTCCTGGGGTATTGATTCTTGCGCTATCGAGTGCCCGGGGAAGCCGTCGTCGCGGGTGCCGGCTCCGGCCGGGGTGGCTGGCACCCTCGACACGAGAGTGCTAATCGGAGGTTATGTCGCTGTCTAGCACTCCGTCAAGGAGAGTGCCAAACACGCCACGAAATCACCCACGCATAATCGTCGGGTGGACGTCGACGACCTGCTCAGCGAGGCCGGACTGCGGGCGTTGACGGCCGCCGGGGCGACGGACGCCGCGGACCCGCTCAGGGCCGCCGAGCGCCTGCGCTCCCAGGGTATTGCACCCGCCCTCGCCGCCGCCGCGCTCACCCAGGTCGAGCTGCGCCGGAGGGCCGCCGCGAAGTTCGGCGCCGACGCGGCCGTGATGCTGTTCACCCGGGCGGGCCTGGAGCAGGCCACGCGGGCGGTCGTCGCGAGCCGGCGCGCGGAGCGCCTCAGACGAGCCGGAGTGACGAGCGTCGCCGACCTCGGCTGCGGCATCGGCGCCGACACGATCGCGTTCGCGAGGGCGGGGCTGCGGGTCCACGCGGTGGAGGCCGACGCCGCCACGGCCCGGATCGTGGAAGCCAACGCCGCGGCGCTGGGCCTCGCGGGCGTGACGATCGAGCACGCCGACGCCACCGAGGTCGAGATAGCGACCGACGCCGTCTTCTGCGACCCGGCCCGCCGGACGAAGGGTGGCCGGCGGGTGTTCGACCCCAGGGCGTACGAGCCGCCGTGGGACTTCGTCACCGCCCTGCCCAGGAACACGCCCCGAACCGTGCTCAAGCTCGCACCCGGCATCGACCACGACCTGTTGCCCGACAACGCCGAGGGTGAATGGGTCAGCGTCGACGGCGACCTGGTCGAGGCGGCGGCCTGGTGCGGCCCCCTCGCCGAGGTGCCCCGCCGGGCCACCGTGATCACCGCCACGGCGACCCACGAGCTCACCGGCACCGGCCGGGAGCAGGCCCCGGTCGCCGCGCCCCGGCGGTACCTCCACGACCCCGACGGCGCCGTCATCCGCGCGCACCTCGTCGCCGAGTTCGCCGGAGCCGTCGGCGGCACCCTCGCCGACCCGACGATCGCGTACACCTACACCGACGAGCCCGCGCGCACCCCGTTCGCCCGGACGTACGAGGTCCTGGAGCACCTGCCGGTCGCGCTCAAGCGGCTGCGGGCGGCACTGCGCGACCTCGACGCCGGGCCGCTGACCATCCTCAAACGCGGCTCCGCCCTCGACGTCGAGGAGCTGCGCCGGAGCCTCAGGCTCACCGGCGCGAACGCCGCCACCATCACGCTCACGCGGATCGCGGGCGAGCCGGCGGTACTGCTGCTCAGAACAGCGGCTGACCCAGCCGCTGCTGGAGGTTGACCAGCACGTCCTCGGCGAGCAGCTCGGGCTGGCGCCGCCCCAGCTGCTCCATCAGGAACAGCCCCGTGTCCCGGCACATCTCGTACGTCACCCGGTCGTGCAGCCAGCGCAGCCACTCGACGATCTCGTTGACGTAGAAGGACACGCTCTGCTCCGAGTTGCGCTGCCGCCGCTCCTCGGCCACCACCTGCAGCGCCGCGACCAGGCGCCGGATCGGGAAGTCGTGCCCGGCCAGGGCGTCGGCGAACACGTCGGCCCGGTGCCGCGGCGCGGTCGGCGCGACGGTCAGCTTCGGGAACGGCGGCTCCCCGGCCGTCCACACCTGGGCGCTGCGCGGCACGAACTCCGGCTCCAGCACCACGTCGACGCGCGAGGCGTGCCCGGGGTCGTCGACGGCGACAAGCACGCGGGGGCCGTAGCTGTTGGCCTTCGTGACGTACCGCGACAGCCCCGTCGCCTCCTCGACGCAGAACCGCCCGTCGGGCAGCGCCAGCTTCCCGTCGAAGACCAGCCGCCCGACCCGCGGCCCGGCCCCCTGCCACAGCCGCACCCGCACCAGCCCGACCTGCGGCCGCGCCGCGACCCGGACGTGGTGCTCGGTCGCCGTGACCGGGCCGTCGCCATCGAACACGGACAAATCCACCGCGGTCGTGGCGCCCAGGAAGATGTGGCCGTGGCCGAGGTACATCTGGACGGCACCGATCTGCATCTCGCTATTGTGGGCCAGTGGCGAGCAAGGGCACCCCGGCGACCGCGCTGCTGACGCGAGCGAAGATCGCGTTCACCCCGCACACCTACGAGGTCGACCCCCGGGCCGCCTCCTACGGCGAGGCCGCCGCGGCCGCGCTGGGGGTCGACCCGGCGCGGCTGTTCAAGACCCTGGTGACGACCGTCGACGGCAAGCTGACCGTCGGCGTGGTCCCGGTGTCGAGCTCCCTCGATCTCAAAGCATTGGCCGCCGCCGTCGGCGGGAAGCGGGCCGCGATGGCCGAGCCGGCCGCCGCCGAGCGCGCGACGGGGTACGTGACGGGCGGCATCTCGCCGGTCGGGCAGCGCTCCCGGCTGCCGATCGTCATCGACGCGTCGGCGTCGGGGTTCGAGACGATGTTCGTCTCCGGCGGGCGCCGCGGCCTGCAGATCGAGCTGGCCCCGGACGACCTGGTGCAGGTGACGGACGCGATCACGGCGGACATCGCAAGTCGGTGAGGCGCCGTATCCTGAACCCGTGCGCGCCTCCGACGAAGACCGCGAGCGGGTGATCACCGACCTGCAGCAGCACACGAAGGCGGGCCGGCTCACCCTCGACGAGTTCGCCGAGCGCGCCGGCACCGTCTACGCGGCCAAGACCCTGGCCGAGCTGCACCGGGCCACCGTCGACCTGCCCAAGCTCGGCAAGGAGCTGGCCGAGCCGGTGAGCAACGAGCGGCAGCTGCTGCTCACGTTCCTCTTCGCGATCATCGCCGTCGTCGTGATCGGCACCTTCTACGCGCTATTCCACTGAGCCGTGCCACGAGCGCCACAGCGCGGCGTAGGCCCCGCCGGCGGCGACCAGCTCGTCGTGGCTGCCCAGCTCGGTGATCCGGCCGTCCTCGACGACCGCCACCCGGTCTGCGTCGTGCGCCGAGAACAGCCGGTGCGCGATCGCGATCACCGTGCGCCCCTCCAGCGCGCCGGCCAGGGACCGCTCCAGGTGCCGCGCGGCCCGCGGGTCGATGAGTGACGTCGCCTCGTCCAGCACGAGCGTGTGCGGATCGGCCAGGACGAGGCGGGCCAGCGCCAGCTGCTGCGCCTGTGCCGGCGACAGGGCCGGCTCGGTGGTGCCGAGGCCGTCGGGCAGAGCGTTGACCCAGTCGAGCGCGTCGACGGTGGCGAGCGCCGCGAGGAGCTCGTCGTCGGTGGCGCCGGGCCGGGCGAGGGTCAGGTTGTCGCGCAGGGTGCCCATGAACACGTGGTGCTCCTGGGTGACCAGGGCGACGTGCCCGCGCAGCTCGTCGAGCGGCAGCGCGGTGAGCGGCACCCCGCCGACCTCGACCGTGCCGGCGCGGGGCGCGTGGATGCCCGCGAGGAGCCGCCCGAGGGTCGACTTGCCGGCGCCGGACGGGCCGACCATCGCGATCCGCTCGCCGGGCCGCACGTCGAGGCTGACGCCGTGCAGCACGTCGCGGCCCTCCACGTAGGCGTACCGGACGTCGCGCGCCTCCAGCCGCTCGTCGCGCGGCTCCGCCTCCGCGGGCGCCACGGCAGGTGCCGCGGCCGAGCGGACGCCGACGATCCGGGCGAATGACGCCAGGCCCAGCTGGAGCTCGTCGAACCAGGACAGGATGTGGTCGAGCGGGTCGATGATCGCGACGAGGTACAGCACCCCGGCCGTGACCTCGCCGACCGTGGCCCAGCCCTCGAACACGAACCAGCCGCCGGCCACGAGCGCGACGGCGCCGGGCAGCACGTAGCCGAACTCGGTGAGCGGGAACCACACCGTGCGCAGCGACAGCGTGTACCGGGCCGCCGCGAACGTCTGGCCCAGCTGCTCCTGGGTGCGGTCGAGGCGCCGCCGCCGCAGGCCGAGCGTCTCGACGGTGCGGGCGCCCTCGACGGTCTCGGTCAGCCCGTCGGTCAGCCCGGCGAACGCGGCGCCCTCGCGCAGGTAGCCGGGGGCGGCCCGGCGGAAGTACCACCGCGAGCTGGGGTACAGCACCGGGACCGCGACCAGGCAGGGCAGCAGCAGGATCGGGTTGACCAGCGCGATCGCGCCGAAGGTCAGGATCATCTGCAGCAGCGAGATGACGATCGTCGGCACCGCCAGCTGCACCGTGTCGGACGTGCGCCCGACGTCGCGCGACGCCCGCGTGAGCAGGTCGCCGGTGCCCGCCCGCTCCACCGTGGACAACGGGACGGCCAGCACCCGGTCGACGAACTCTTCCCGCAGCCGCGCCAGGACGGCCTCGCCGAGGCGCGCCGACGCCAGCCGGGCCGCCCGGACGAGCACCGCCTGGGCGATGACGAACCCGGCGATGGCGATGGCCACGCGATCCACTGTGGATGCGGTGGTACCCCAGGAGACCCGCTCCACCAGGTCACCGAGCAGCCACGGCGCGGCGAGCCCGGCCACGGCGGCCAGCAGGTGCAGGGCCAGCACCCAGGCCAGCATCCGCGGATAGGCGGCGAAGATCCGCCGGAGGTAGGCGCGGACCTCGGCGCCGGTCGCGACGGGCAGCATCTAGTCCTCCTCGCGGGTGACGACGCCGCGGTACGGCGGGCAGGTGCCGAGCAGCTCCCGGTGCGACCCGACGGCGGCGACCCGCCCGTCGGCGCCGACGAAGGCGACGCGGTCGGCCCGGTCGAGCAGCAGCGGGCTGGTGGTGCAGACGACCGTGGTCCGCCCGGCCCGGGCCTTCGGCAGCCGGTCGGCGATGCGCGCCTCGGTGTGCGCGTCGACGGCGCTGGTGGGCTCGACGAGCACGAGCACCGGCGGGTCGAGCGCGAGCACCCGGGCCAGCCGCAGCCGCTGCTGCTGGCCCCCGGAGAAGTCGCGGCCGCTCTCGGCGATCTCGGTGCCGAGCCCGTCGGGGAGGGCGTCGACGATGTCCTCGGCGCTGGCGGCGTGCAGCGTGGCGGTACCCCCGCCGATCTCGTCCCGGAGCACACCCCGGAACAGCCGGTCGTCGTTGTCGGCGACCACGATGTGGGCGCGCACCTCGGCGAGGGCGAGCCGGGTCAGCGGCTGCCCGGCCAGGCGGGCCGCGGAGCCGGGGACGAGCAGCCCGAGCCGGTCGGCGATCTCCGCCGCGTCCTCGGGCCGGGCCGCGGCGATCGCGGTCAGCTCGCCCTGACGCGCCGTGAACCCCGACGCGGGGTCGTCGAGGTCGCCGTCGGCGAGGGGCTCGGGACCGGCCGGGGTGACCACCTCGGGCTCGACCTGGAGCAGGTCGACGACCCGCCGGGCGGCGACGAGGCCGCGGGTCACCTTCTCGGCGAACTCGGTGAGCGTGCGCAGCGGCGAGATGAGGAACGCCGCGTAGGCGTAGAAGGCGACGAGCTCGCCGGGACTGATCCGGCCGGTGACCGCGAACCGCGCCCCGAGCCACGTCACCAGCGCGACGAAGCAGCCGGGCAGCAGGATCTGCGCCGCCTCGAGCAGCGACTCGACCTTGGCGACCCGGATCCCGGCCGCGCGCACGTGCTGCGACTCCCGCCGGTACCGCTCGGCGAACACCGCCTCGCCGCCGACGCCGCGCAGCACCCGCAGCCCGGCGACGATGTCGACGGCCCGGTTGGTCAGCTCGCCGGACAGGTCCCGCTGCAACTTCCGGCGGTGGTGCAGGGGCCGCAGCAGCAGCCCCACGACGACGACCAGGATCGGCACGCCGATGACGACGACGAGCCCGAGCGGCACCGACACCCGCAGCAGCAGCACGCTGACCACGACGATGGCCACGATCGCGCCGCCCCCGCGGGCGGTGATGTCCATCGAGAAGCCGATGTGGTCGAAGTCGGTGGTGCCGATGCTCACGACCTCGCCGGTGGCGACCTTCTTCGGCAGCGTCGCCCCGAGCCGGGTGGCGTGGCGCACCGCGACCTGCACGGTACGGAATCCGGCGGTCATGAAGTTGCTCACCGCGAACCGGTGCCGCATGATCCCGGACCCGGCGGTGACGGCGCCGAGCCCGAGCACCGCGGCCCCGGCCCAGAACAGCCGCCGCTGGTCGTGGGCGGCGAGCGCGTCGATCCCGGCCCCGAGCGCCGCCGGCACCAGGGCCTGGCTGACCATCCACACGATGCCGAGCAGCACCCCGCCGAGGATGAGCCGCCACTGGTTGCGCGCGAGCCACAGCAGGTACCGCGCGGCCGACCGGCTGTCGGGCCGGCCGGGCTCGGGCAGGGGCAGTCGAATCATGGCCCGCCGACCGTAACCTGCCGACCGGGGTGGGCGCCTTACCTTTTCCCTGCGGCGATCTTGGAGTTGTGGTCCCGGGAATGTCCGGAATATCGCGATAAATTCGGGACCACAAGTCCAAGATCGCGGGCGACCCGGCCGGTCAGCGGTCGACTTGCGTGAAGTCCCAGAACTGCGGCTTGCGGGCGACCAGGTGCGAGGGCGGGTCGGCGAACGGCTCGGGCGTGCTGCCCCGCCACTTCGACACGACGACCAGCCGCTGGTCGGTCGACGCGTACACCTCGCTGCTCAGGTGCAGCGGGTGGACCTCGACCTTGGGCAGCATCGCCTCGCAGACCCAGGACAGCAGTTCGTCGAACGCCTCCGGGTGCGCCCTGACCTCCCACATGCGCACGATCACGGCGCAGGACTCTACGCGGTCACCGCCGTGACCGGCATCGCGGAGTCCGACGGCAGGCCCAGCTCGCCCGGCGCGGCGCCCGACGCGACCAGGTGCGAGCCGAGCGCGGCCACCATCGCGCCGTTGTCGGTGCACAGCTTCGGCCGCGGGACGCGCAGGGTGATCCCGTACTTGTCGCAGCGCTCCTGCGCGAGCGAGCGGATCCGTGAGTTGGCCGCCACACCCCCGCCGATCACCAGCGTCTCGATGCCGTGCTCCCGGCAGGCGTCGACGGCCTTGGCGGTCAGGACGTCGCAGACCGCCTCCTGGAAGCTGGCGGCGACGTCGCTGACCGGCACCGGCTCGCCGGCCCGCTCGCGGGCCTCGACCCAGCGGGCCACGGCCGTCTTCAGGCCGGAGAACGAGAAGTCGAAGCGGTGCCCGGCCAGGTCGCGGGCGGCGGTGAGGCCGCGCGGGAACGGGATGACGACCTGCCCCTCGCGGGCGGCCCGGTCGATCGGCGGCCCGCCCGGGAACGGCAGCCCGAGCAGCCGCGCCACCTTGTCGAACGCCTCGCCGGCCGCGTCGTCGATGGTCGCGCCGAGCGGCACGACCCCGCCGGCCAGGTCGTCGACCCGCAGCAGCGACGAGTGGCCGCCCGAGACGAGCAGCGCGATCGCCGGCTCCGGCAGCGCGCCGTGCTCCAGCGTGTCGACGGCGACGTGCGCCGCCAGGTGGTTGACGCCGTAGATCGGCTTGCCGGCCGCCAGCGCGTACGCCTTCGCGGCGGCCACCCCGACGAGCAGCGCACCGGCCAGGCCGGGCCCGGCGGTGACCGCGACGGCGTCGACGTCGGCGAGCGTGATGCCGGCCGTGTCGAGCGCCCGCTGCACCGTCGGCACCATCGCCTCGAAGTGGGCCCGGCTGGCCACCTCGGGCACGACGCCGCCGAAGCGGGCGTGCTCGTCGACGCTCGACGCGATCTCGTCGGCGAGCAGGGTGTGCCCCCGCACGATCCCGACGCCGGTCTCGTCGCACGACGTCTCGATGCCCAGGACCAGGGGCTCAGTCGTCTTCACGCATCATCACCAGTGCATCCGTGTTGCTGGGCTGGTAGTAGCCGCGGCGAATGCCGACGGCCTCGAAGCCGTACCCGGCGTAGAGCTTCTGGGCGGGCGCGTTGTCGACCGCCACCTCGAGCAGCACCTGCCGCGCGCCGCGGGCCCGGGCCTCGGCGAGCAGCGCCTGCAGCAGGCGCCGGCCGATGCCGCGGCGCTGCGCGTCCTTGCGCACGCCGATGTTCTGCACCCACGCCTCGTCGGGCGGGCTGAGCGCGAGCCCGGCGTAGCCGACGATCCGGTCGCCGTCGAGCGCGACGAGGTAGTGGTGGCCGGCCGCCAGCTCGTTCCAGAACATGGCGGCGGACCAGCGCTCCTCGCCGAACAGCTCGTCCTCGATCGGCAGCAGCTGCTCGATGTGGAACCAGCGCAGCTCGCCGAGCTCGACCGGGGCCGTCACCGCAGCGCCGGCTTCCGTTCGCCGGGTAGCACGGCGTCGGGGCGGCGCAGGTACAGCGGGATCAGCGGCTCGCCGGGCACCTTGGCGCGGATCCGGTCGGCGGCCAGCTCGGCGAGGGCCGTCGCGACCGGGTAGCGCGGGCCATCGAGCAGGCGGGAGTGCGGGCGGGCCAGCACCGCGGCGTACTTCTCGGCGCCGTCGCCGGCGACGCCCTCGATCCCGTCGAGGGACACCGCGTCGGGCCGGGCCACCTCGGGCCCGTCGACCCGGACCCCGTCGGCGTAGACCGCCCAGTAGATCTCCTTGCGGCGGGCGTCGGTGGCGACCAGCACCCGGCCGGGCAGCCCGCGGCCGATGCCGTCGAGCGAGCACACGCCGTGGACGGGGACGCCGATCGCGTGCCCGAGCGCCGCGGCGGTGACCAGCCCGGCGCGCAGCCCGGTGAACGGCCCCGGCCCGGTCCCGGCGACGATCGCGGCCAGGTCGCCGGGCGCCACGCCGCCCTCGGCCAGCACGGCGGTGATCTGCGGCGCGAGCAGCTCGCCGGCGCCGCGGGCGTCGACGGTGACCCGCTCCGTGAGCAGGGTCACGTCGTCGTCGCCGACCCGCACGAGCGCCGCGGTCACCGCGGGCGTCGCCGTGTCCACCACCATCACCAGCACGCGCCCAACTCTAGACGGCTTCGCAGATGGCGCGACGTCGCCACCACGATCAGTTAACGCCGTGGCAATGCGCGGGCCTTACCATCGGCCGACATCTCCGCGTGGGCGTCAGGAGGATTCGGATGACCGAGCCGATCCTGGTCGTGGACATGGGGTCCTGGGCCGTGTCCGCCGCTGTCCTCGCGCAGGACCAGCTGCACCCGGTGCGGGAGCCGGTCACCGGCGCCGTCCGGTGGCCCGGCGGCGCCACCCTGCAGACCGGCGTGGGCCGGCCCCGGCTGCTCGTCGGCGGGGCCGCCGAGCACGCCCGCGACCAGCAGCCCCGCCAGTACGTCGACGGCGTGCGCCGCGCGGTCGACGCGAACGGGCCGGTCTGGCTCGGCGACCAGCTGCTCACCGGGGCCGAGCTGACGAGCGCCGCGCTCGACGCGGTGGTCGAGGAGGCCCGCCGCACCCACGGGCCGATCGGGCGGGTCGTCATGACGGTGCCCACGGGGTACCGCACCCACGACCCCCGCCGCGAGGTCCTCGTCACCGCCGCGTCCGTCTCCGGCCACCCCGACGTCGAGCTCGTCTGCGACGCCACCGCGGCGGTGCTCGACCCGATGACCATGCTGGAGGTCCCCGACGGCGGCTACGTCCTGGTCTGCGACCTGGGCGCGACCTGGTCGGCGACGCTCATCCAGATCCAGCGCGGCCAGCCGGTGCCGCTGAGCCAGGAAAGCTCCGGCAGCGGCCGCGACCTCGACGTGGTGCTCGCCGCCGACCTGCGGGCGACCCTCGCCGAGTGGGTGGAGCCGGCGTTCGCGGCCGGCGGCGACACCAGCATCCGGGCCGGCTTCCACGCGCTGGACATCGTGCGGCTGCTCAAACACCGCCTCAGCGAGCTGCCGGAGGCCGCCGAGGCGATCGAGCCGGGTGCCCCGCTGTACCGCATGGATCGCCGGCTCCTCGACCAGCACACCGAGCCGGCCATGCGCTGGCTCGTCGCCAGCTGCCGCGCGGTCATCGCCCGCGCGGGCATCGTCCCGGCGGACGTGACCACGGTGCTCCTCGTCGGCGGCCACGCCCACCTGCCGAACGTCGTCCCGGTCCTGCACAACAACCTCGGCCGCCCGGTCACCCGGCCCGCCGACCCGGAGCTGGCGGTCCTGCGCGGTACCGCGGCCTGGGCCCGCGCCCGACTCGACCGCGCCGTGCCCGCCGAGCCGCCCCAGTGGCGGGTCGAGCCGCTCGCCTGGACCGTCCCCGGCGGGCGGGGCCGGCTGGTCCGCTGGCTGGTCAAGGAGGGCGAGGGCTACGGATCGGGCACCCCCCTCGCCCAGGTCCGCACGGCCGACGACCGCGTGTTCGAGCTGACCGCGGGCCGCACCGACGGCGTCATGCTCGAACAGCGCATCCCCGTCGGCAACATGGTCGTCTCCGGCGCGGTCGCCGCGCACGTGCGGATCGAGCCGACGACCGAGCGGTACCAGCTGGCCAAGCGCCACCACCTGCGGGTCGCCGGCGACTGGCTGCTCCTCCCCGACCGCCGCATGATCGTCGAGTGCGCCCGCACGGCCGAGTACGTGAAGGTCCGCGCGATCGACACCGGCGCCCTGATCGCCGAGCTCCGCCCGGGCCGCGCCGCCGCCCGCGGCCAGCTGGCCCTCGGCCCCGGCCAGCAGCTGTCCCTGGTCACCTGGGACACCGCGGGCCACTTCGCCGTCTGGGACGTGCTGTCGGGCCGGATGATGAGCAGCTTCTCCGACGCCCACCGCACCGACGCGGTCATGGTCAACGAGGCCGAGTGGCGCCTGGTGGCCACCGGCGAGGGCGCGGCGACGGTGGGCCGCTACCGCCGCGACGTGGCGACCGTCTGGGACCTGGCGACGGGCGCCCGCCTGGACAAGGTCGTCGGCGAGGACCTGCCGCGCCGCTTCACGGGCTACTCGGGCTCGAGCCGCGCGGACGCGTTCGCCCCGGAGATGTCGAGCCCGGACGGCCGCCTGCTGGCCGCCGCCCACCCGGGCACCCTGTCGCTGCGCGACGTGGAGACGGAGACGGAGGTCTTCCGCGCCGACCTCCCCCCGGCAACGGCGGTGAGCACGGCGTTCTGCGCCGCGGGCCGCCACCTGCTGGCCCGCGGCACGGACGACGCCGGCGCCTGGCTGGACGTCTGGGAGATCCTCCAGCCCGCCGCCTAGCTGGGGCCGATTTCGACCCTGTGGTTACCGTCGGGGGCGCCTGTTGTCGTGGGGATGGTCTCGCGGAGGGTGCCCGTCGGGGAGTACACCTGGACCTCGCCCGGGACCGACAGGAGCAGGTCGGTCGGGGACGACCAGCACAGCGAGTACGACGCCGGGCGGGAGCCCGGCAGCTCGGCCGTCGTGGCGCCCGTTGCCGTGTCGACGATGCGCCAGTCGGTCACCGCATGGCGGCCGTCCGTCGACCAGCCGCAGGCGTCCTCGACCGGGCCGCTCACCGGGACCGTGCGGACGAGGTGGCCGTCCTCGGCGGAGAGCAGGGACAGGCCCTTGCCGTCCGGGGACGTCACCGCCACCTCCTGGCCGGTCCGGGTCCAGGCCGCCGGGCAGTCGCCGTTCACGCAGTGGTGGGCGGCCGCGTCGAACGGGAGGGCCCGGGCCTTCACCTGGCCCGCGTTCACCTCGATGATCGTGAGGCGGCCGGCCGAGGGGTCCGAGTACAGCAGGCTGCGGCCGTCCGGGGACCAGCTCAGCTGCCTCGGGACCGTGGCGAGCGGCAGGTCGCGGACGGTGTGGGCGCCCAGGTCGAGCAGCACCGCGAAACCGGTCCGCGCGGACAGTGCCAGCGCCAGGTCGCCGGCCGGGGCCGGCCGGACGTCCGGGAAGGGCACGGTGACGTAGCCGCCGGCCGTGCGGTCGTACACCCACGTGCTGTCGCGCGGGCCCGGCACCGCGACCAGCGTGAAGCCGCCCGGCAGCTCGACCGGGCGCAGCGTCGGCGGGGCCTCGGACACCGCGAATGGCACCGCCGACGGGCTCGCTGACGGGCTTGCCGGCGGGGTCGGGCGCGGCGGGGCCGGCTGGTCGTCGCGGTCGCGGTCACGGTTCAGCGGGATCACCAGGGCCGCCAGCAGGATCGCGGTCGCCCCGGCCGCCGCCGCGAGCCGCCGGCGGCGGATGCGCTTTGCCCGCAGTACCGCCGCAGCCGCCAGGGGAACCGGACGAGCCTCCGCGGCGAGGCCGGCCAGCGTGTGGCGGACCAGGCGGTCCAGCTCTGCGTCGCGGTTCACCGGCGCACCCCCGTTCCGTCGAGGTCCGGCAGGCGGCGGCGCAGGGTGGCCAGGGCGCGCGAGGCCTGGCTGCCGACGGTGCCGGTGGACACGCCGAGGAGGTCGGCGACCTGCTGCTCGCTCAGGTCCTCGAGGTACCGCAGGACCAGCACCGCCCGCTGGCGGGCCGGGAGCGTGGCCAGCGCCGCACGCATCGTGAGCCGCAGGTGGGGATCGTCGTCGGCCCTGCCGCGCTCGGGCGGCTCGGCCGTCACCACCTCGCGGCGATGTCGCAGGCGGCGCCACCAGGAGACGTGCTCGTGGTACATGATCTTGCGCACGTACGGCTCGGCGTCGCCGCGGATGCGGGTCCAGCGCAGCATCGCCTTGGCCAGGGCCGTCTGCACCAGGTCCTCGGCCGCGTGCTGCTCGCCGGTCAGCGCGTACGCCACCCGCAGCAGGGTCGTGCCGCGGGCCGCCACGAACTCGCTGAACTCGCGCTCGGCTGCCTTGTCCATCGATCGCCTCCGCCATCTACGACGCGCGGAGGGGTGCACCGCCTTGCACGCTGCCTCGTTCAGATTTTGGCGGTGCGTTGCTCCCAGTCGCCGCCGCGCGGGATCAGCGCGACCACCCGCGAGTCGTCCTCGCGGCGGTCGAGGCGGACCTCCAGGTGCTCGTCGCTGAGCTGCTCGACCAGGCCCTCGCCCCACTCGACGAGCGTGACCGAGTCCTCCAGCGTCGCGTCGAGGTCGAGCGCGTCGACCTCGCCCAGCGGGTCCTTGACGGCGCCGAGCCGGTACGCGTCGACGTGCACCATCGGGATCCGGCCGCCCCGGTGCACGCGGGCGATCACGAACGTCGGGGAGGTGACGTCGCCGCTGACCTTCAGGCCGGCGCCGACGCCCTGGGCGAGCGCCGTCTTGCCGGCGCCCAGCGGGCCGGTCAGCACGACGAGGTCGCCCGGGCGCAGTACCTCGGAAAGCGCCCGCCCGAAGGCGCGCGTGTCGTCCGCAGTCGACAGGATTCGGCTCACTGGTCCAGCACCTTCGTCAAGAACGTGTCCATGGCGTCGTTGACCTCGTCGGCGTGCTCGAGCAGCACGACGTGGCCACCGTCGGCGACCTCGACGAGCTCCGCCTCCGGCAGCACAGACGCTATCTCGCGGGTGTGCGCGATCGGTGTCAACACGTCATGGTCGCCGCACACGAGCAGCACCGGCACCCGCCGCAGCGGGCCGAGCACGAGCAGTCGCGCGTGGGTGTAGAGCGTCCGCAGGTACCGTGCGATCACATCGGTCGACGTGGTCGAGTTCATCTTCTCGACGTACGACACCAGGGCCGGGCTGGGGCGCTGGGTGCCGAACCCGTACCGCCGGGTCAGCAGCCAGGCCAGGTCGGTCGACGCCTTGCGGGCCCGGTCGATGACGGCCGAGCTGATCGGGCCGGCGAACCCGACGACCGGCATCAGCGGCCGGCGGAACCGCGCCACGATGTCGGGCAGGCCGAAGTTGACCGTGTCGAGCTTGCCGGCCGACGTCGAGATCAGCACACAGGCCTCGACCCGGTTCTCGAACAGCTCCGGCACCTGCTCGGCCAGCGCCATGATCGTCATGCCGCCCATGGAGTGGCCGACGAGCACCACCGGGCCGGTCGGGGCGGTCGCCTGCAGTACCGCCCGCAGGCCGGCGCCGAGCGCGTCGAGCGTGTACTCGCCCTTGGTCAGGCGGCCCGAGCGGCCGTGGCCGGGCTGGTCGTAGAAGACCATGCGGTACTTGCCCTCGAACGCCTTGCGCTGGAAGTGGAACGTGCCCATGTCGAGGCAGAAGCCGTGGACGAACACCAGGGTCGGACCCTCTTTCGGCCCGTCCACGACTTCGACGTGCAGTTCGATGCCGTCATCGGTGGTGACGGTGAGCTCCTCGTCGAAGTCCCAGACGCCGAACTCCTCGTCGGCGTAGGGGTCGCCGGCCTTCTTGGAGCGGCTGACCAGGTACCGCTCGGTGGCCACACCGGCGGCGACACCGGCGGCGGCGAGGCCGACGATCGCGCCGATGATGCCCGCCTTGCGCCGCCGGCTGCTGCCCTTGGCGACTTCGACATCCGTCATGTCCGCTCCCCTACGTAGATCCGCGGCGTCCGCGCGCTCCCCATCCGCGTCACGATCTCGTAGTTGATGGTGTCGCAGGCCAGGGCCCAGTCATCGGCGGTCGGGCCGCCCCGCTGGATGAGGATCGCCTCATCGCCGGGGCGCACCTCGTCGTCGCCGCAGTCGACCACCACCTGGTCCATGCACACCCGCCCGACGATCCGCCGGACCTTGCCGGCGAGCCAGATCGGCCCGCGGCTGCTCGCGGCGCGCGGGACGCCGTCGCCGTACCCGAGCGGGACCAGCGCCAGGGTGGTGTCCTTCAACGTCTTGTATGTGTGGCCGTAGGAGACGCCCTCGCCGACGGGGACCTCTTTCACCAGGGCCACGCGGGCGTGGACGCTCATCGCCGGGCGCAGGTCCGGCCCCGCGCCCTCGATCGGCGACAGGCCGTACGTCGACAGGCCGACCCGGACCAGGTCGAAGTGGGTCTCGGGCAGCGTCAGGGTGGCCGCGGAGTTGGCCAGGTGGCGCAGCTCCGGGCGGATGCCGTGCCGCTCGGCGGCCTCGAGCGCGTCGTGGAACGCGGCGAGCTGCCGGGCGGTCGACGGGTGGCCGGGCTCGTCAGCGCAGGCGAGGTGGCTCCAGACGGCCTTGATCTCGGCGTCGCCGTCGCCCGCGGCCTTGGCGGCCCGTTCGAGCAGGGCCGGCCAGTCCTTCTGGGCGGCGCCGCCGCGGGACAGGCCGGTGTCGATCTTCAGGTGGACCTTGGCCGGTTTTTTGGCTTTTCTGGCGCTTTGCGTGATCTCAAGGAGTCCGTCGATCGAGGCAGCGGACAGGTCGATGTCCCGCTCGATGGCGTCGTGGAGCGGGCGGTCCGGGCTGTGCAGCCAGGCGAGCACCGGCGCGGTGATGCCGGCGTCGCGGAGGGTGATCGCCTCGTCGAGCGTGGCGACGCCGAGCCAGTCGGCGCCGGCCTGGAGCGCGGCGCGGGCCACGGGCAGCATGCCGTGGCCGTACGCGTCGGCCTTGACGACCGTCATCAGCCGCGTGCCGGGCGCGAGGTAGTCACGCAGGGTCGCGACATTGTGCCGGATCGCGTCGAGATCGACCCGGACCTGCGCCTGCCACATCCTCCTAGGGTAAGTGGTCCTGGCTGAAGTCGATCAGGGCGATCTGTTCGACCTGTTCAGAACAGCGAGCGCACCGCCGGGCGGAGGTGGGCGGCCACGTCCGCCGCCGTCACCGGGCCCTCCTCGGCGGCCAGCCGACCGGCCAGGCCGTGGACGAACGCGGCGGCGATGGCGGCGTGCTCGGCGGGCAGGCCGGCGGCCAGGAGCGAGCCGAGCAGGCCGGCCAGGACGTCGCCCGTGCCGCCGGTCGCGAGGGCCGCGGTGCCGGTCGGGTTGACGAAGACCCGGGCGTCCGGTGTGGCGACGATGGTTCGATCGCCCTTCAGCAGTACCACCGAATCCATGCGCTCGGCGAGGTGCACGGCCGCCGCCACCCGGTCGTCGCCCGGGGCGCCGCCGGCGAGCCGCTGGAACTCGCCGTCGTGCGGGGTCACCACGGTCGGGGCGTCGCGGTCGCGCAGCCAGTCGGCCATGCGGGCGTCGACCAGGAGCGTGAGCGCGTCGGCGTCGAGGATCACGGGGACGGGGGCGCCGAGGACGGTGCGCAGCTCGGCGTACGAGCGCTCGTCGGTGCCGAGGCCGCTGCCGCACGCCCACGCCTGCACGCGGCCGGCGTCCGGGACGCGGTCGGTGGAGATCACCGTCGGGTGGTGGCGGCGGACCTGGCCGGCGGCGCTGCCCGCGTAGCGGACCAGGCCGGCCGGGCCGGCGAGGGCGCCGGCGACCGACAGCACGGCGGCGCCCGGGTAGCGGTCGGACCCGGTGGCGATGCCGACGACGCCGCGGGAGTACTTGTTGTCGTTCGCCGAGGGCCGCGGCCACCAGGCGGCGATGTCGTCGGCGTCGGGGAGGTACAGGGCGGGGTCGCCGTCGAGGTACGGCGCGAGGCCGATGTCGACGAGCTCGACGAGGCCGCTGTGGACGGCGCCGGCCCCGACGAGCAGGCCGGGCTTGAGCGCGCCGAACGTGACGGTGATGTCGGCGTGGATGGCCATGCCGTTGACGGCGCCGGTGTCGGCGTCGACCCCGGACGGCACGTCGACGGCGATGACCGGCGCGCCGCGCAGCGCGCTGGACACCTCGGCGACGCGGCTGGCGGCCGGCTCCCGCAGCCCGCCCCGCCCGCCGATCCCGAGGATGCCGTCGACGACGAGGTCGACCGCCGCGGGCACGTCGCGGGTGATGGTGCCGCCGGCCTGCCGCAGCGCCGCGGCGCCGCCCTGGTGGACCCGCTCGGGGTCGAGCAGCAGCGCCGACACCCCGGCGCCGCGCCGCGCGAGCATGGCCCCGGCGTACAACGCGTCGCCGCCGTTGTTGCCGGGCCCGACGAGCAGCAGCACCCGGCTGCCGTACACCCGCGGCAGGGTCTCGGCGCACCGCCGCGCCAGCCCGGCGGCGGCGCGCTGCATGAGCGCGCCTCCGGGGAGGACTTTCATGAGGGCCTCTTCGGCCGCTCGAACCTGGGCGACGCGCCAGGCAGCTCTCACGCTGGACTCCCTGTGTCGGCGGTGCTCACGCTGCTCTTCCCCGGACCGGGCCGCTCTCCCCCGCGCTGGTCGATCTCACGCCCGGCTCCCCCGCGGCCGCCCGGCTCAAGCCGGGCCTTCCGTCTCCGCCTGCGGAGACGGAAGTCGCTCGGCGACCACCATCGCCGAGGCGATCCCGCCGTCGTGGGACAGCGACAGGTGCCACCGCGAGATGCCGCGCTCCGCCGCCGCCTGGGCGACGCTCCCGGACACGGTCAGCCACGGCCGACCGTCACGGTCGGTCACGATCTCGCAGTCGTGCCAGTGCAGGCCCGCCGGGGCGCCGAGGGCCTTCGCCACGGCCTCCTTGGCCGCGAACCGGGCGGCGAGCGACTCGGCGGAGCGCGGGTTGCCGGAGGACGTCGTCCGCTCGGCGCCGGTGAACAGGCGCTCGGCGAGCAGCGGCGTGCGCTCCAGCGCCTTGCCGAACCGCTCGACCAGGACGACGTCCATCCCGACGGACACGATCACAGGCATACCCTGCCATACCGCGTTCCGCCACCACGTCGATGCCGACACGTTTCCCAATCAACGTACAGCGCCCCACCAAACCGTCCGACCGTCCGGTTACGGAGCGTGGCGCTACTCGACCGTCACCGACTTCGCCAGGTTGCGGGGCTGGTCGACGTCGTGGCCGCGGGCCGACGCGATCTCGCAGGCCAGGACCTGCAGCGGCACCGTCGTCACCAGCGGCGCGAGCAGCGTCGGGGTGACCGGCACGTAGAACAGGTGGTCGGCGTAGGGCGCGACGGCCGTGTCGCCCTCCTCCGCGATCACGATCGTGCGGGCGCCCCGGGCGCGGACCTCCTGGATGTTCGAGACGACCTTGTCGTGCAGGACGCCCCGGCCGCGCGGGGAGGGCACGACGCAGACGACGGGGGTGCCCTCGTCGATGAGCGCGATCGGGCCGTGCTTGAGCTCGCCGGCGGCGAAGCCCTCGGCGTGCATGTACGCGAGCTCCTTGAGCTTGAGCGCGCCTTCCAGGGCCACCGGGTAGGAGACGTGCCGGCCGATGAACAGCACGCTCTTGGCTTCGGCGAGCGAGCGGGCCAGCTCGCGGATCGGCTCCATCATGTCGAGGACCTGCTCGACCTTGCGCGGCATCTCCTGGAGCTGGGCGACGACGGCGGCGACCTCGTCGGCGTACTTCACCCCGCGCACCTGCGCGAGGTGCAGCCCGACGAGGTAGCAGGCGACGAGCTGGGTGAGGAAGGCCTTGGTGGAGGCGACGGCGATCTCCGGGCCGGCGTGCGTGTAGAGCACGGCGTCGGACTCGCGCGGGATGGTGGAGCCGTTGGTGTTGCAGATCGCGAGGACGCGCGCCTTCTGCTCCTTGGCGTGGCGCAGCGCCATGAGGGTGTCCATGGTCTCGCCCGACTGGGAGATCGCCACGACCAGCGTCGAGCGGTCGAGGACCGGGTCGCGGTAGCGGAACTCGCTGGCCAGCTCGACCTCGCACGGGATGCGGGTCCAGTGCTCGATGGCGTACTTCGCGACCATGCCCGAGTGGTACGCGGTGCCGCAGGCGACGATGAACACCTTGTCGACGTCGCGCAGGTCCTGGTCGGTGAGGCGGACCTCGTCGAGCATGAGGTCGCCGTGCTCGTTGAGCCGGCCGAGCAGCGTCTCCGCGACGGCGTGGGGCTGCTCGGCGATCTCCTTGAGCATGAAGTACTCGTAGCCGCCCTTCTCGGCGGCGGAGGCGTCCCAGTCGATGTGGAAGGTCTTGCCCTCGGCCGGGTTGCCGAGGAAGTCGGTGATGACGATGTCGTCGGCGCTGATCAGCACGACCTGGTCCTGCCCGAGCTCGACGGCCTCGCGGGTGTGCTCGATGAAGGCGGAGACGTCGCTGGCCAGATAGTTCTCGCCGGTACCGCGGCCGACGACGAGCGGCGAGTTGCGCCGGGCGCCGACGACGACGCCGGGCGCCTGCACGTCGACGGCGAGGAGGGTGAACGCGCCTTCGAGGCGCCGGCAGACGGCCCGCATGGCCTCGGCCAGGCGAAGCCCGGGGGTGTCCCCGACGGCGGTCTCCAGCTCGATCGCCAGCAGGTGGGCGGCACACTCGGTGTCGGTGTCGGAGGCGAACTCGATCCCGGAGGCCTCGAGCTCGGCGCGCAGCTTGGCGAAGTTCTCGATGATGCCGTTGTGGATGACCGCGACCCGCCCGTCGGCGGAGCGGTGGGGGTGGGCGTTGCGGTCGGTGGGGCCGCCGTGGGTGGCCCAGCGGGTGTGGCCGATGCCGGTGGTGCCGGCGCTGAGGCCGGCCTCGTCCTGGAGCGCCTTCTCGAGGTTGGCGAGCTTGCCGGCCCGCTTGGCGGTGAAGAGCCCGCCGTCGATGATCGCCACCCCGGCCGAGTCGTAGCCGCGGTACTCCAGACGCCGCAGTCCGTCCAGAACGATGTTCAGGGCCGGGCGCGCGCCGGCATACCCCACGATTCCGCACATGATGAGTACCGTAGCAGAAGATCGAGCAGTACTCGTGCGCGAAACTGTCGTCAATGCGCACGGCATCTGCGCACAAACGGGTGACACGGCGCCGCCCCGGGAAGCGGCGCCGGGCGTCAGGCCAGCGATGAGCGGATCTGGGCGCCGCCGTCCACGACCAGCGTCTGGCCGGTCATCCAGCGTGACGCGGGGCCGGCCAGGAACGTGATCACGTCCGCGATGTCGTCTGGCTCGCCGATGCGGCGCAGCGGCAGGTGGTCGTTGAGGTACTCCTCGTTGTTCTCCCACAGCCCCCGCGCGAGGTGCGTGCGCACGATGCCCGGGGCGACGCCGTTGACCCGCACGGCGGGGGCGAGCTCGGCGCCCATCTGCCGGGTCAGGTGGATGACCGCGGCCTTGGTGGCGTTGTAGTACCCGATCCCCGGCTCAGTGAGCAGTCCGCCGACCGACGCCACGTTGACGATGGCGCCGCCCCGGGCCGACATCGACGCCTTCCACACCAGCTGGCTCCACAGCACGACGCCGAACTGGTTGAGCCGGACCGTCTTCTCGGCCCGGACCGGGTCGATCTCCATGAGCGGCCCGAAGTACGGGTTGGTGCCGGCGTTGTTCACCAGCACGTCGACGGCGCCGAAGCGCTCCACCGCGGCACCGACGACCGCGGCGGCCTGCTCGGGCTCGGCGGCGTGCGCCGCGTGGGCCAGCACGCCGACGCCGGGGTGGGCCGCGGTGATCTCGGCGGCGACCTCTTCGAGCGTCTCGATCTTGCGGGAGGTCAGCACGACGTTGCAGCCCTCGGCGGCGAAGGCGAGGGCGGTCGCCTTGCCGATGCCACGGGAGGCGCCGGTGACGATGACGGTGCGGGCGTTGGTCATGCCCGCACGTTACCCGCCGGTACTACTAGACCGCGCGGACGATCGCCGCGATCCGCTCGGCGGCCTCGCGGGCCGTCTCCTGCGTGCCGGCCTCGACCATCACCCGGACGAGCTGCTCCGTGCCCGAGGGCCGCAGCAGCACCCGGCCGGTGCCGCCGAGCTCGGCCTCGACCTGCTTGGCCGCGTCGAGCACCTGCGGCGAGCGGGCGGCGGCCGCCCGGTCGGAGACGGGCACGTTGATCATCACCTGCGGCAGCCGGTGCACCACGGAGGCCAGGTCCCGCAGGCTCCGCCGGGTGGTCGTCATGCGTCCCATGAGGTGCAGCGCGGTCAGCACGCCGTCGCCGGTGGTGGCGTAGGCCGGCATGACGATGTGGCCGCTCTGCTCACCGCCGAGGGCCAGGCCCTTGGCCCGCAGCTCCTCCAGCACATACCGGTCGCCGACCTTGGTCTCCAGCAGCCGGATGCCGGCCTCGGCCATGGCGAGCTTCAGGCCCAGGTTGCTCATGACGGTCGCGACGAGCGTGTCGTCGGTGAGGCTGCCGGCCTCGCGCATCGACACGGCCAGGATCGCCATGATCTGGTCGCCGTCGATGTCGGCGCCGTCGGCGGCGACCGCGATGCAGCGGTCGGCGTCGCCGTCGTGCGCGATGCCGAGGTCGGCGCCGTGCTCGACGACGGCGGCGCGCAGCTGGTCGAGGTGGTTGGAGCCGCAGTCCTCGTTGATGTTGAGCCCGTCGGGGTCGGCGTTGATCGCGACCACGGCGGCACCGGCCCGGCGGTAGGCCTCCGGGGCGGCCGAGGAGGCGGCGCCGTTGGCGCAGTCGACGACGACCTTGAGCTCGGCGAGCGGGCTGGGCAGGGAGGTCAGCAGGTGCCGCACGTAGCGGTCCTCGCCGTCGGCGTAGTCGGTGACCCGGCCGATCCCGGCGCCGGTGGGGCGGCGGCGGGTGCCGCTCGCCATCAGCTGCTCGATCTCGTCCTCGACCTCGTCGGGCAGCTTGTGACCGCCGGCGGCGAAGAGCTTGATCCCGTTGTCGGGCATGGGGTTGTGCGAGGCGGACAGCATCACGCCGATGTCGGCGCCGAGCACCCCGGTGAGGTACGCCACGGCCGGGGTCGGCAGCACGCCCACCCGCACCACGTTGGCGCCGGCACTGGTCAGGCCGGCCACGACGGCCGCCTCCAGCATCTCGCCGCTCGCCCGCGGGTCGCGGCCGACGACGGCGACCGGCGCATGGGAGTGGTCGTGTTCGAACAGCGCCTGCGCGGCCGCGACGGCGACGGCCATCGCGAGCTCGGGAGTCAGGTCGGCGTTCGCCCGTCCCCGCACCCCGTCGGTGCCGAAGAGTCGCCCCATTGCGTACCTCCCATGGTCGTACTTCCGCGCAGGCGAAATCGGCCGGGCGCTCACCTCCCAGGGTGGCACCCGGCCGACAGGCGTGGTTAGCGCTTCGAGTACTGCGGAGCCTTGCGGGCCTTCTTCAGACCGTACTTCTTGCGCTCGGTCGCACGCGCGTCACGAGTCAGGAAGCCGGCCTTCTTGAGCGCGCCGCGGTCGTCGGCGTCGTTCTCGACGAGCGCGCGCGCGATGGCGAGGCGCAGCGCACCGGCCTGGCCGGTGGTGCCGCCACCGCGGAGGTTGGCGTAGACGTCGAACGCCTCGGCCTTCTCCACGATCACCAGCGGCTCACGGACCGACTGCTGGTGGACCTTGCTCGGGAAGTAGCTCTCCAGCTCGCGGCCGTTGAGCTGGAACTTGCCGGTGCCGGGGACCAGGCGGACCCGGACGATGGCCTCCTTGCGGCGGCCGACGGTCTGGATCGGCTGGCCGGCACGGCGGGCCCGGGTGGGCGCCGTGGCGGTGGCCGTAGCGGTCGCCGTGGTGGGCGCCGTGGTGGTGGCAGCGGGCGGCGCCGGGGTCTCGACGGTCGCGACAGCGGCCGGCGTCGGGGCGTCGATGGTCTCGTCGGTCGTCACGCTCTGTCCTTCGTCCGCGCTCACTGCGCGATCTGCTTGATCTCGAACGGCTGGGGCAGCTGGGCGGCGTGCGGGTGCTCGGCACCCGCGTAGACCTTCAGCTTGCGGATCTGGCGCGCGCCGAGGCGGTTGTGCGGGAGCATGCCCTTGACGGCCAGCTCGATCGCCCGCTCGGGGTGCTTGGTCAGCAGCTCCTCGTAACCGACCGCCTTCAGACCGCCCGGGTAACCCGAGTGGCGGTAGGCGACCTTGGTCTGCCGCTTGTTGCCGGTCAGCGCCACCTTGCCGGCGTTGATCACGATGACGAAGTCGCCGGTGTCCACGTGCGGGGCGAACGTCGGCTTGTGCTTGCCGCGCAGCAGCGTCGCAGCGTGCGTGGCCAGACGGCCGAGCACGATGTCGGTGGCGTCGATGACGTGCCACGTGCGCTCGATCTCACCCGGCTTCGGGCTGTACGTACCCACAGGTCTACCTTGTCTTCCACGTCGTCGGTCTGGGGTGCGCTCTCGATGGCGGCGCTCAGCGCGCACGACCACCCAGCGTACCCGAACGATGGGGACGCCTTGTCATCGCACAACAGCGGTCCACGATACTCGGCGTCCCCCCACCGGACAAAATCGGGGTTACACCCCGGCCAGCCGGCCCGGGCGCGTGCGCATGTAGACCACCCAGGTGACGACGAAGCAGACCGCGTAGAACGCGAGGAATGCGACGTATGCCCCGTCACCGGTCTTGTAGGTGAGGAACGACTCGCGGAACGCGAGGTTCACCAGCACGCCGCCGGCCGCGCCGACCGCGCCGGCGACCCCGATGAGCGCCGTCGCCAGCCGCCTGGCCTCGTTCTCGTTGTCGGCGTACTTCGCCTTGAAGATCGCCGGGATCATCTTGTACGTCGAGCCGTTGCCGATGCCGCTGAAGATGAACAGGAACACGAAGCCGGTCAGGAACAGCGGCAGCGAGTGCTGCTGCGACGCGACGAGCACGGTCGTCGCCCCGACCGCCATCGCGACGAAGTTCCAGAACGTGATCCGGGCGCCGCCGTAGCGGTCGGCCAGCAACCCGCCGACGGGCCGGATGAGCGAGCCGAGCAGCGGGCCGATGAAGGTGAGGTAGGCCGCCTTCACCGGGGTGTCGAACTCGGCCTTGAACTGCACCTGGAGGACCTGCCCGAACGCGAAGCCGAAGCCGATGAAGGAGCCGAACGTCCCGATGTACAGCAGGGACATGATCCAGGCGTGCCGGTCCTTGATGACGTCCCGCATGGCGTGCTTGTCGTTCGACGCGTGCCGCAGGTTGTCCATGTACAGCGCGGCCAGGACGGCGGCGACGACGATGAGCGGCAGGTAGATCAGGATGATGAGCCGCGGGTGGGCGGCGCCGGCGGTGGCCAGGACGAGCAGCCCGACGAGCTGCACGGCCGGCACGCCGATGTTCCCGCCGCCGGCGTTGACGCCCAGTGCCCAGCCCTTGAGCCGCTGCGGGTAGAAGGCGTTGATGTTCGCCATCGAGCTGGCGAAGTTGCCGCCGCCGACGCCCGCGATCGAGGCGACGACGAGCAGCGTCGTGAAGCTGACCCCGGGCTCCAGCACGATGCCGGCGGCGACGGTGGGCACGAGCAGCATCAGTGCGCTGAAGATCGTCCAGTTGCGCCCGCCGAACGTGGCGACGGCGAACGTGTAGGGCAGCCGCAGGACCGCCCCGAGCAGCGTGGGCGCGCTGGTGAGCAGGAACTTCTGGGCGGCGTCGAAGCCGTACTTCGGGCCGAGGAACAGCACGAAGACCGACCACAGGCTCCAGATCGAGAACCCGATGTGCTCGGACAGGATGGACACGATGAGGTTGCGCCGGGCGATCTTCGCCCCGGCCTGCTCCCAGAAGCCGGTCTCTTCCGGGCGCCAGTCGTCGATCCAGCGCCCGCTGCCGCGAGCCGGCGCCTCTTCCACGGCGATCGTCATGGTGCGGACGCTATGGACGCGTCGTTACCGACGGCCGCACCGTTTGTTGTCACCGCTGCAACGTCTTCCCCGCCTTTTCTCCCGGCGGGGTTGTGAGAACGTGGCGCCGGGCGCCCCGGAAGGTCCCGGGGCGCCCGGCGCCACAAGAGACTCAGGAATCAGGACTTGGTGAAGGTCCAGGTTCCGGTGTCGGCGCCACCCTGCGGCGGGGACAGCTTCAGGGTGTTGCCGCTGCAGTCGTACTGGCTCTTCTTCAGCACCGGCTGGGCGTCGACGGCGCCGCCGGTGTCGGCGGTGCCGGTGCCGGTGAACTCGCTGATCGGCGTCTTGTCGGCCACCCGGATGGCGGCCGGCGCGGACAGGTCGACCGTCACCTTCAGCGACGAGAAGTCGACGGTGCCGGTGGGCTCGAGGGTCCCGGTGTTCGTGGTCGGGGTCTTGACCGTGCCGTTGACCGTACCGCTGTAGGCGAAGGTGCCCTTCACGTCGTTGCCGGAGACGTTGAACGTGAAGGTCACCGGCTGCATCGGGCCGAAGTCGACCTGCGTCTTGCCGGCCGAGTCGATCGTCAGCAGGGTGCCGCCGCCGCCCGTCAACGTGCCGTTCACCGGGCCGCTCAGTTTGCCCGTCAGGTCGCTCGCCTTCCACGTGCCGACCAGGCACGAGGCCGCGGCACCGGTGGCGCCGGCGCCGCCGCCGGCGGAGGCGCTGCCCGAGGGAGCCGCCGACGACGGTCCACCCGAAGCACCCGCCGAGGTCGACGAGCCCGGGGTCGCACCGTTGCCACTGCATCCGGCGAGCCCGATGCCGAACACCGCAACAGCCGCCAGGGCGGCCTTGCCGGTCGTGCGCATCTGCTTCCTCCTCGCTGTTCCATTGGGGTCCGTGCTTGTCTTACCCCGCTGCGGACCGTCGCCACCCTACCGTGGGAAGATCTGGCACATCTGTGCAGCGAAGGGCCGCTATCGACCGCGGTCGACCACCGATTCCGCCACGGCTCGGTAACGTCCTGCTCAAGGGCCGTGTGAGGCGCTCTTAGCAGGCAGGAAACATTCGGGACCCGGGAGCGAAACCCCCTCCCGGCAGCCTTTTGGCCATGTCCGAAGCGCACGACTCCGAAGCGCACGTCCCCGAAGCGCGCGCCGACCAGGCGCACGTCATCGTCGTCGGTCATGGAATGGTCGGCCACCGCTTCGTCGAGGCGTTACGGGCACGGGACACCGAGGGCCGCTGGCGGGTCACGGTCCTCGCGGAGGAGGGCCGGTCCGCCTACGACCGGGTGCGGCTGTCGGCGTTCTTCGACGGCGCTTCCGCCGAGGACCTCACCTACGACCTTCCGGACGGCATCGACCTGCGGCTCGGCGAGCCGGCGCTGTCGATCGACCGGCACGCCCGCAAGGTCACCACCGCGCAGGGTGTCTACGAGTACGACGCGCTCGTCATGGCCACCGGGTCGTCGGCGTTCGTGCCGCCGATCAGCGGCGTCGACGCGCCGGGTGTCTTCGTGTACCGCACGCTGGACGACCTGGAGGCGATCCGCGCGCATGCGGACGGCAAGGAGGTCGGCGCGGTCATCGGCGGCGGCCTGCTCGGGCTGGAGGCCGCCAACGCCCTGCGGCTGCTGGGCCTGCGCACGCACGTGATCGAGTTCGCGCCGCGGCTCATGCCGGTGCAGGTCGACGAGGCCGGCGGCGCGGTCCTGCGGCAGTACGTGGAGGAGCTCGGGGTCCGCGTGCACCTCGGCGCGGGCACGACCGCGATCCGGCAGGCGTCCCCCACCGGCCGGCTCGGCCTCACGCTGTCCGACGGCGCGCACGTGCCGGCCGACATCGTGGTCGTGGCCGCCGGCATCCGTCCGCGCGACGAGCTGGCCCGCGCGATGGGGCTGGCGACGGGGGCGCGCGGCGGGGTGGTCGTCGACACGAGCTGCCGCACCGGGGACCCGGCGGTCTACGCGATCGGCGAGTGCGCCGAGATCGACGGGCGCTGCTACGGCCTGGTGGCGCCCGGCTACGCGATGGCCGAGGTCGTCGCGGACCGGCTGCTCGGCGGGGCCGCCGAGTTCCCCGGCGCCGACACGTCGACCAAGCTCAAGCTGCTCGGCGTGGACGTGGCGAGCTTCGGGGACGCGCTGCGTGACGACCTGCTCGACGTGGTGTACCTGGACCCGGCGAACGGGCGGTACGCGAAACTCGTCCTCTCCGACGACGCCCAGACGCTGCTCGGCGGCATCCTCGTCGGCGACGCCGGCGCCTATCCGACGCTGCGGGCCAGCGTCGGCGGCCCGCTGCCCGGCCACCCGCTGAGCCTGCTGGCCCCGCCGGCCGACGGTGAGAGCAGGGCGGTGCTGCCCGACGGCGCCCAGGTGTGCTCCTGCAACGCGGTCACGAAGGGCCACATCAAGGCGGCGATCACCGACGGCTGCTGCGACGTCGCCGAGCTCAAGGCGTGCACCCGGGCCGGCACCAGCTGCGGCTCGTGCGTGCCGCTGCTCAAGCAGCTCCTCGCCGAGAACGGCGTCGCGGCGAGCAAGGCGCTGTGCGAGCACTTCACGTACTCGCGGGCGGAGCTGTTCGACATCGTCCGGGTCCGCGACGTGCGCACGTTCTCGCAGCTGGTGACCGAGCACGGCACCGGCCGCGGGTGCGACATCTGCAAGCCGACGGTCGCGTCGATCCTGGCGTCGCTGCACAACGACTACGTCCTCGACGGCGAGCAGGCCTCGCTGCAGGACACCAACGACCATTTCCTGGCCAACATCCAGCGCAACGGCACCTACTCGGTCGTGCCGCGCATCCCGGGCGGCGAGATCACGCCGGAGAAGCTCATCGTGATCGGCGAGGTCGCGCGGGACTTCAACCTCTACACGAAGATCACCGGCGGGCAGCGCATCGACCTGCTCGGCGCGCGTGTGGAGCAGCTGCCGGCGATCTGGGGCCGGCTCGTCGCGGCGGGGTTCGAGTCCGGGCACGCCTACGGCAAGGCGCTGCGCACGGTGAAGTCGTGCGTCGGGTCGACCTGGTGCCGCTACGGCGTGCAGGACTCGGTGGGCCTGGCCATCGAGCTGGAGCTGCGGTACCGCGGCCTCCGCGCCCCACACAAGATCAAGTCGGCGGTGTCCGGCTGCGCCCGGGAATGCGCCGAGGCCCGGGGCAAGGACTTCGGGATCATCGCCACCGACAACGGCTGGAACCTCTACGTCGGCGGCAACGGCGGCTTCCGCCCCCGCCACGCCGACCTGCTGGCCAGCGACCTGTCGACGGACGAGCTGATCCGCATCGTCGACCGCTTCCTCATGTTCTACATCCGCACCGCCGACCGGCTGCAGCGCACGTCGGCCTGGATCGAGGCGATGGACGGCGGCCTGGAGTACCTCCGCGGCGTCATCGTCGACGACACGCTCGGCATCGCCGGCGAGCTCGAGGCGATGATGGCCGGCAACGTCCAGGCCTACGTCGACGAGTGGAAGGCCACCGTCGAGGACCCCGAGCGGCTGGCCCGGTTCGTGTCGTTCGTGAACGCGCCCGACACCCCCGACCCGACGATCTCCTTCGTATCCGAGCGCGGACAGCCCGTGCCCGTCGTCCTGGGAGTGCGCCCATGAAATGGACCGTCGTCTGCCCCTACCCTCGGCTGGAGCCCGAGCGCGGCGTGGCGGCCCTGATCGACGGGGCCCAGGTCGCCGTGTTCCGGGTCTTCGGCGGCGAGGTGCACGCCATCGGCAACCTCGACCCGATCAGCGGCGCGGCCGTGCTGTCGCGGGGCATCGTCGGCAGCCGCGGCGACGTGCCGGTGGTCGCGTCCCCTATGCACAAGCAGGCGTTCGACCTGCGCAGCGGCGAGTGCCTCGACGCGCCCGGCGTCCGCGTGCCCGTCTACCCGGTCCGCATCCGCGACGGTCTGGTGGAAGTCGCGGTCGAAGCCGCGGTGAGCACGTGAGCGCGAGCAGCACGTTGGAAGCACGGCCGGACTCGGGCGAGGAGCTGCCCCTCGCGGGCTTCACCGTCGCCGTCACCGCCGACCGCCGTCGTGACGAACTGAGCGCCCTGCTGGAACGGCGGGGCGCTCGCGTCGTGCTCGCCCCCGCGCTGCGCATCGTGCCGGTCGCCGACGACACCGAGCTCAAGGCGGCGACGATCTCGTGCGTCGACATCGCGCCCGACATCGTCGTCGCCACGACCGGGATCGGGCTGCGCGGCTGGATCGAGGCGGCCGAGGGCTGGGGGCTGGGCGAGGCGCTGCGGTCCCGGCTCGGCGAGTCGTTCCTCATCGCCCGCGGCCCAAAGGCCAAGGGCGCCGTCCGGGCCGCCGGCATGATGGAGGCCTGGTCGCCCGACACCGAGAGCTGCGACGAGGTCCTCGACTACCTCCTGGGCGGCGGCTACCCGGGCGGGATCGCCGGCCGGCGCATCGCGGTGCAGCTGCACGGCGAGCCGCACCCCGAGTTCACCTCGGCGATGCGCGACGCCGGCGCGATCGTCGTGGAGATCCCGGTGTACCGCTGGGCGCCGCCCGTCGACCCGGCACCCCTGCGCCGCCTGGTCGACCTCATCTGCTCCCGGCTGGTCGACTCGGTGACGTTCACGTCGGCCCCGGCCGTCAGCTCGCTGCTGCGGGTCGCCGGCGCCGAGGCCCCCGACGTGCTGGAGGCGCTGCGCACCGACGTCCTGGCGGCCTGCGTCGGCCCCGTCACGGCGGCGCCGCTCAAACGCCTCGGCGTGCCCGTCGCCGCCCCGGCCCGGGCGCGGCTCGGCGCCCTGGTCCGCATTCTCGTCGACGAGCTGCCGAAGCGGGCGCCCACGCTGTACGTGGCCGGTGCGGCGGTCACCCTGCGGGGCCACGCCGCGATCATCGACGGCACCCTCAAGCCGTTGGCGCCGGGCCCCATGGCGGTACTGCGGGCGCTGGCCGCCTCCCCGGGCCGGGTCCTGTCCCGCGCCGCGCTGCTGCGTGAGCTGCCCCGCGGCGCCGACGAGCACGCCGTCGAGATGGCGGTGGCCCGGCTGCGGGCGGCGCTGGGCGGCTCGGCGTTCGTCCAGACGGTGGTGAAGCGCGGCTACCGCCTCCGCGTCGACTGAAGCCCGGCCCCTTTCGGCCGCGATCTTGGAGTTGTGGTCCTGCTTTTATCCGCTCAAGTCGGATAAATCCGGGACCACAACTCCAAGATCGGCGCGCGAGAGGGGTGCGGCGAGGCGCTCGCGTGCTACTGGAGGTAGTGCTCGACCTCGTCGATCGAGTGCGCCTCGACCTCGTCCGGGGCGACGCCCTGCAGCTTCGCCGCGCGGCGGCGGCGCATCAGGTCCCACAGCTGGTCGAGCTGCTCCTCGATCGCCCGGAGCCGGTCGTGCTCCTCCTGCTCGGTGATCTTGCCCTGCTGCAGCTGCGTGCGCAGCTTGTGCTCGTCGTCAACCAGCGTGGAGATCTGGTGGACCAACGTCTTCTCGTCCATGCCATGCATCATCCACCAGAGCAGGGTGATCGCGGTGTGGTCACCGTAACGTGAGCGCCGACCAGCCGAACTGGTCGATCGGGCCGGTCCCGGCTCCGATCCGCCACTCGGCGGCGTCGCCGATGGCCCGGCCGACGAACCCCTTCGCCCACACCACCGCGTCCGGCGGCGCGTCCCCGGCGGCGAGGCGGGCGGCGATCGCCGTCGCGAACGTCGGGCCGCTGCCGTCGGTGTTGCGGCTGGTGATCCGCGGGCTGTGCAGCACCCGGGCGGCGCCGTCGGCCCACAGCACGTCGATCGCCTCCCCGCCGACGACGAAGTCCCCGCCGGTGATCACCACGTACGGCGGACCGCCCGCCGCCAGCTGCGCGGCCGCCCCGGCCATGTCGGCCGGGGTCACCACTTCCCAGCCGAGCAGGGCCGACGCCTCCTCGCGGTTCGGCGTGACGACCGCGGCGTGCGGCAGGAGCCGCTCGAACGCCGCGATCAGCCCCCGCCGGGAGCCGCTCGTGGTGGCGAGGACCGGGTCGACGACCAGGTTCGGCAGCGCGCCCGCGCGGGCCCGCGCGGCGACCGTGATCACCGCCTCGGCGGTCGGGAACATGCCCGTCTTGACCGCGGCGACCGGGAGATCCTCCAGCACGCTGCCGAGCTGGGCGGCGACGACCGTGGTGGGCTGCGCGTACACGTCGGTCGTGCCGCGCGTGTTGCGGGACAGCACCGCCGTCACCACACACGCGGCGTGCATCCGCAGGGCCGCCAGGGTCCGCAGGTCGGCCTGCAACGCGGAGCCGCCGGACGAGTCCGTCGCGCCGATGGTGAGCACCACAGTCGGTTCCACAGACCTGAGCTGACCACGTTTCGTGACCGCGGCCCCGCACAACGCGTCCGCTAGCCGCGCCCTTCCCAGACCGGCTCCGGTACCTCGACCACCTCACCGTCGGCGCGGAACAGCAGGAACCGCTCGAACGACCGGCTGAACCAGCGGTCGTGCGTCACCGCGATCACCGTGCCGTCGAACGTCCGCAGCCCCTCCTCCAGGGCCTCGGCGCTGGCCAGGTCGAGGTTGTCGGTCGGCTCGTCGAGCAGCAGCAGCGTCGCCCCCGACAGCTCCAGCAGCAGCACCAGGAACCGCGCCTGCTGGCCACCCGACAGGGTGCCGAACCGCTGGTCGGCCTGGGCCGCCAGCTCGTAGCGCGACAGCGCCGGCATCGCCTGCGGCCGGGGCAGCCCCGCCCGCCAGTCGTCGCCCCGCCACAGGATCTCGGCGAGCGTCTTGTCCAGCAGCTCCGGCCGGTCGTGGGTCTGCGAGAAGTGGCCGGGCCGCACCCGCGCGCCGAGGCGCACCACGCCGTCGTGCAGCACCGGCGCCAGCCGGGCCCCGATCGGTGTCTCCACCGGGTCGGTGCCGCCCCGCGCCAGCAGCCGCAGGAAGTGCGACTTGCCGGTGCCGTTGCCGCCGAGGACCGCGAGCCGGTCGCCGTACCACAGCTCCAGGTCGAACGGGTACGTCAGGCCGTCGAGCTCCAGCCCCTCGGCCACGACCGCCCGCTTGCCGGTGCGCCCGCCGGACAGCCGCATGCGGATGTCCTGGTCCTTCGGGGGCGACGGCGGCGGGCCGGCCTCCTCGAACTTGCGCAGCCGGGTCTGAGCGGCCTGGTAGCGCGACGCGAGCCCGTCGTTGTAGGCGGCCTTCGTCTTGTACATCAGCACGAGCGCCTTGAGCTTCTCGTGCTCCTCGTCCCAGCGGCGGCGCAGCTCGTCGAGGCGCTCGTGGCGGGCCACCCGCGCCTCGTGCCAGGACGCGAAGCCGCCGGGATGGACCCACGCCGAGCCGCCCTCGACGGCCACCACCCGGTCGGCGGACTGCGCCAGCAGCTCACGGTCGTGGGACACGTACAGGACACTCTTGGGTGACTCCCGCAGCCGCTCCTCCAGCCAGCGCTTGCCGGGCACGTCGAGGAAGTTGTCGGGCTCGTCCAGCAGCAGTACCTCGTCCTCCCCGCGCAGCAGCAGCTCCAGCGCGAACCGCTTCTGCTGCCCGCCCGAGAGGGTCCGCACCGGCCGGTCCCGCGACTCGTCCCACGACAGGCCCAGGGCGGCCACGCTCGCGGTGTCGAAGAGCACCTCCGCGTCGTAGCCGCCGGCCTCACCCCAGGCGGCGAGGGCGTTGGCGTAGCGCAGCTGCGCCTTCTCGCTGTCGTCCTGGTGCATGGCGCGTTCGGCCTTCGCGAGCCGCTCGCCGGCGGCCTGCAGGGCCGGCGGGGCCAGCTCCAGGGCCAGGTCGTGCAGCGTGCGGTCGTCGCCGATCATGCCGATGAACTGCCGCATCACGCCGAGCCCGCCAGAGCGGGCCACCACGCCCGTGCGCACCGGCAGGTCGCCTGCCACCATCTTGAGCAGTGTCGTCTTGCCGGCGCCGTTCGGCCCGACGAGCGCCACCTTCGCGCCCTCACCGACCCGGAACGACACCTCGGAGAACAGCTCCCGGCCGTCCGGCAGCGTGTGCCCGACCCCTGCGACGTCGACGTATCCCACGGTCAGGCATTCAACGCGACGGCGGTACCACAGTCGCGGTGTTTTTTCGCACCGCGAAGATCCGGAACCCCTTGTGGTTGGCGTGGCGCTCGGCCGGGAAGCCCTGCTCGCCGAGCCAGCGCTGCAGCGAGTCGGCCCCCAGGTTCTTGGCCACGACCAGCCACGCCACCCCGTCGTCGGCGAGCCGCGGCAGCCACCGCAGCAGCAGCGCGTGCAGCTCGGGCTTGCCGATGCGGATCGGCGGGTTCGACCAGATCTGCGCAAACCTGACAGTCGCCGGCACCTCGTCGGGAGTGACGGCCACCACGTTCGTGCCGGCGGTGTTCTCCCTCGTCAGCTCCAGCGCGCGCTGGTTGACATCGACGGCGTAGATCGTCGCCCGGGGCGCGGCGTGGGCAAGCGTTGTGGCGATCGGCCCGTAGCCGCAGCCCAGGTCGAGCAGGGCGCCGATGGTTCCCGGCCCCGGAAGCGGGGCGTTGTGCAGCAGGGCCGCGGTGCCCGGGTCCAGCGCCCGCCAGGAGAACACCCCAGACGCCGTGGCCAGGCGGAACTCCTTCGCGATGCCCTCGACGTCCACGCTGAACACGACCTCGTGCCGCTCGTGGGCGACCGCGGGGTCGGCCGTGAAGTAGTGCTCGCCGGACACCATGAACGCATTGTCCCCGCCCAGGTGACGGCCACGTCGTAGGGCCACCCGTTCGGATTGTGCGAAACATTGCCGATACGGCACCCCATGCGGGTGTCGGCTACCCTGTGCGACATGACTTCTGGGAACGAGCAGCGCCGGAAGCGGCGTTCCGACTCGTTCCGCCGGGACGAGGCGGACGAAGCCGACAACTGGCTGGCGGGCCTTCGCGGGAGCGGCAGAGGCGAGCCCGACCCCTTCTCGGCACCGCCGCCGCCCGAGCCGGCGCCGTTCGAGCACCCGGCGTTCGACGCTCCGCCACCGCCACCGCCACCGCCGCGGGCCCGCCGGCGCCCGCGGGACGAGCCCGGCGACTCGCCGAGCGGCGTGTTCAGCCCGGCCATGCTGCCCCCGGCGCCGCCGCCGTCGCGGCCGCCCGCGATCGACTCGACGCAGGCCATCGGCCGCCGTCGCCGCGACGACTCCGGAGAGTCGCCGAGCGGTTCGTTCCGCGCCACTCCACCGGCCGATCCGGGTGCCGCCGCTCCTGGTGGGCGCCGCCGGGCCCGCGAGATCGAGCCGCCCGCTCGCCCGTCGGAGTCGTATGACCACGGGCCGGAGCTGACGCCGATCATCAAGCCGCTGGCCGACTACACGCCGGCCCAGCCGTCGGCCGAGCCGCCGCCGCTCGTCCCGATCTTCCCGTCGATGCGCCCCGACGCGCCGCCGGACGCACCGCCCGCCGGGCGCCGTGGCCGCCGGGCGGCCGAGGAGGCGCCACGGGACCACGAGCCCGGCGGCCGTCGCCGGGCCCGCGAGGACACCGGCCCTCCCACGGGCGACATCGCCGCGCGCCGCGGCTTCGGTTCCACGGGCGACGTGGCTGACCGCCGTTCCGCTCCGACGGGTGACGTGGTCGACCGCCGTTCCGCTTCGACGGGCGACGCGGCCGACCGCCGCTTCGGTTCGACGGGCGACGTGACCGACCGCCGCTTTGCCGAGCCACCTGCCGGCGACGCGCCCGGCCGCCGCTTCGGCTCCGAGGGCGACGCGGCCGACCGCCGCTTCGGTTCGACGGGCGACGCGGCCGACCGCCGCTTCGGTTCGCCGGGCGACGCGGCCGGCCGGCGGTTTGCCGAGCCGGGCACGGGTGACGTCGGCGGTCGGCGCCGGCGCGACGGCACCGGCGAGTTCCCGGGCGAGTTCGGCGGCCGTCGTGACGGCACGGGTGAGCCCGGTGGCCGGCGTGACGGTTCAGGCGAGTTCGGCGGCCGTCGTAACGGCACGGGTGAGCTCGGTGGCCGGCGCGGCCGGGCGGACGAGACCACGGCGTTCCGCCGCGAGCGTCAGGACGAGTTCGGCGGCCCCCGCCGGTACGACGACGAGCCCTCCGCGGGCCCGCGGGGCCGGATGGCGTCGGCGGGCTTCGCCGCGAGCGCCCCGCCGGACGTCGACGCCCCGCGCCGCCGCCCGTCGTTCGACGACCCGCCACACCAGCGCCGCGCCCTGGACGACGCGATGCCGGGCCGCGGCTACGACGACCCCCCGCCGGCCCGCCGCCGCGGCACCGGCGAGTTCACCGGCTCCGGCGCCCGAGCGCTCCGCGACCGTCCGGGCGCCCCCGGCCGGCCACCCGCGCGTCCCGGCCGAGGCGGCACGGGCACCCACCCACGCCCGGCGACCATGGAGTCGCCGCACCGCCCGCACCGCTGGGTGGCGATGCTGAGCGCGATCGCGGTCCTGGTCGTGCTGGCCGCGTGCGGCATCGGCACCTGGTTCATCTTCCGCGACGAGCGCGACGGCCCGGAGTCGGCCCGCTCCAGCACCACGGACGGCCCGAAGAAGCGCGACATCAGCAGCCGCAAGGTCGACCCGAACCCGCTGACGGAGGCGGAGGTCTTCCCGAGCAACAACATCGTCGCGGTTCCGAACGAGCCCCCGTACCTGATCCTCTCCACGAAGGCGTCCCCCGACTGCAAAACGGCGGCGACGGACGACCTCGCGGCGTTGCTGATGAACGCGGGCTGCAGCGAGGTGGTCCGCGCGACGATGAAGTCGCCGAACGAGGAATACCTGATCACGGCCGGCCTGTTCAACCTGGACACGGAGGAGGCCGCGGCCAAGGCCTTCGACGCCGTGAAGCCCATCGTCGACGGCCAGAAGGGCCGCTTCTCGGGCATGAGCGTGGGCGCCGGCACAGGCACGGACGCCCTGGTCCGCGCCCCGACCCAGCTGGGCTGGAACTTCAAGGGTCACTTCATCGCGTACTGCGTGATCGCCCGCGTGGACGGCAACGCGTTCGCCCCCGACGACCCGTACCCGAACCAGATCACGTTCGACATCGTCGAGACGTATCTGGAGAACGGCATCATCGGCAACCGCGCGATCATCCAGCCGGAGGCCACCCCGGCGGCATCGCTACCGGCGTCCGGAGGCTCCCAACCCCCGCCCAGCTAACGCCGCCTCGCACCCGTCCCATGATCAAGGGAAACTCCTGGCTGTCATAGCGACCAGAAGTTTCCCTTGATCATGGTGCCCAGGGGCGCCCCGGCTCACCACTGTCAACCGACGCGGTAGCGAAGGCGGCGGGACACCTCACCAGCCGGCTCGCCTTGGGGCGCTACGCAGCGCCAGGCAGGCGCTTCACGGCGGGCACCCGCAGAGGACCCGCACGGCGTCATTCGGGCGCCGACGGCCGCGTGACGACGTCTTGCCGCGCGGCCCATTCAGGCACCCTCGGCCGGGCGAGACGCTTCAAGGGCTCGCGGCCCCGCGCGGCGACGTCGAGTCGCAGAGCCGGCCGAGCGCCTCGCGGTGGAGGTCAGCCCGCCCAGAAGGCGTCAGGCCGGCACGTCACGCCGCCGCCGGGTGAGCTCGGCACGCTCGCGGAGGGCAGCCACATCGGCCGGGTACACCACCTCGACCAGCGTCAGCCCGTGCGCCGGCACCACACCCACCTCGTCGGCCCGCACGGAACGGCCCAGCAGCCCCGCCGGCCACGACGGCGACCGCCGCCCGTCCCCCACCGGCAGCTGCGCCCCGACCAGGCTGCGCACCATCGACCAGCAGAACGCGTCCGCCTGCACCGTGGCGACCAGGATGCCGTCCGGGTCGCGCCGCCACGACAGCTGGCTCACCGCACGGATCGTGGACGCGTGCTCCTTGCGGCGGCAGAAGGCGGCGAAGTCGTGCTCGCCCACCAGGCCCGCGGCAGCGGCGTTCAGCAGCGTCAGGTCCAGGGGGCGGGGCCAGGCCAGGGTGTCGCGGCGGCGGAGCGGGGCCGCGCCGTGCGGGGCGTCCGTCACGCGGTACTCGTAGCGGCGCGACAGGGCCGAGAAGCGGGCGTCGAACTCCGGGGGTGCCTCCGTCGCGGCCAGGACGCGGACGTCGAGCGGGAGGAGGCCGGCCAGGCGGCGGACCAGGGAGTCGCCGAGGGCGGCCCAGCGCTCCTCGGGGACGTCGATGTGGCAGACCTGGCCCGTCGCGTGCACACCCGCGTCGGTGCGGCCGGCGACTGTCAGACCCTCGACCGCGCCGAACAGGCGCTCCAGGACGGCCAGCAGCTCACCGGCCACGGTGCGGCGTCCGGGTTGGACGGCCCACCCTGAGAAGTCCGTGCCGTCATAGGCCACGTCGACGCGGATTCGTTTGCTCATCAACGTACACCCTCCAACCAAACGGCCCGACACTCCCGTTACGGAGAGTGCCGGGCCGTCCGAGACAGGGCCCTGAATCAGGCCTTGGCCTCGTCGTCCTTCGAGTCGTCGTCGGAGGACGAGGCGGCGGGAGCCGAAGACGAGGACGACGGCGTCTCGTCCTCGTCGCCGGCCAGGACCGCGATCGAGTCGGCCTTGGCGGCCTTGCGAGCGGCGGCCTTGCGCGGCGTCTGCGTCGCGACGACCTCCAGCTCCTCAACCAGCTCGATGATCGCCATGGGGGCGGCGTCGCCCTTGCGCGGGCCGGTCTTCACGATCCGGGTGTAGCCACCCTGACGGTTGCTGAAGCGCGGCGCGATCTGGTCGAACAGCGTGTACACCACGTCCTTGTCCCGCACCACGGAGAGCGCTTGACGGCGCGCGTGCAGATCGCCGCGCTTGGCCTTGGTGATGAGCTGCTCGGCGAGCGGGCGCAGCCGCTTGGCCTTCGTCTCGGTGGTCTTGATGCGACCGTGCTTGAACAGCGAGGTGGCGAGGTTCGCCAGCATCAGCCGCTCATGCGCGGGGCTACCGCCGAGGCGGGGACCTCTGGTGGGCGTGGGCATGGTTGGGACTCCTCTAGTACAACAGCTCGCTCAGAGCTGTTCGGTCTCGCGGTAGTCGTCGGTGTCGTAGTCCACGTCGCCGAACGCGTCCACGACGTGTGCCGGGTCGAACGTCGGGGCGGAGTCCTTCAGACCCAGACCCATCCCGGCGAGCTTCATCTTGACCTCGTCGATCGACTTCTGACCGAAATTCCGTATGTCGAGGAGGTCGGCCTCCGTGCGGCTGATCAGCTCGCCGACGGAGTTGATGCCCTCGCGCTTGAGGCAGTTGTACGAGCGGACGGTGAGGTCCAGCTCCTCGATCGGCAGCGCCAGGTCGGCCGCGAGCTGCGCGTCCTGCGGCGACGGGCCGATGTCGATGCCTTCGGCGGTCTCGTCGAGCTCGCGCGCCAGGCCGAACAGCTCCACCAGCGTCGAGCCGGCCGAGGCCAGCGCGGTGCGCGGGGTCAGCGACGCCTTGGTCTCGACGTCGATGATGAGCCGGTCGAAGTCGGTGCGCTGCTCGACGCGGGTCGCCTCGACGCGGTACGTGACCTTCAGCACCGGGGAGTAGATCGAGTCGACCGGGATGCGGCCGATCTCCTGGCCCTGCTGCTTGTTCTGGTTGGCGGTCACGTAGCCCCGCCCACGCTCGACGGTCAGCTCCATGTCGAGCCGGCCCTTGCCGTTGAGGGTGGCCAGCTTGAGGTCGGGGTTGTGCACGGAGACGCCGGCCGGGGGCTGGATGTCGCCCGCCGTGACGTCGCCGGGGCCCTGCTTGCGCAGGTACATCGAGACCGGCTCGTCGTGCTCGGAGCTGACGCACAGCTCCTTGATGTTCATGACGAGCTCGACCACGTCCTCCTTGACGCCGGGGATCGTGGTGAACTCGTGCAGCACGCCGTCGATCTTGATGCTGGTGACCGCCGCACCCGGGATGGAGCTCAGCAGGGTGCGCCGCAGCGAGTTGCCGAGCGTGTAGCCGAAGCCCGGCTCGAGCGGCTCGATGGTGAACTTGGACCGGACCTCGCTGATGGACTCTTCGGCGAGACTCGGACGCTGGGAGATGAGCACTTTCGTTTCCTCCGATTCGTTGCGCGCCCGCTATATGACGCGCTCCGAAGGCGGGGCCGGGAGCGGCCCCGCCTGCACTGCTTACTTGCTGTAGAGCTCGACGATGAGCTGCTCCTGGACCTGGGTGTCGATGACCTGCCGCGCGGGCAGGCTGTGCACCAGGACCTTGAACTCGCTCGGGATGAACTCCAGCCACGCCGGGACGGTCTTGCTGCCCGCGAGGCCCTGGGCGATCTGGAACGGCGTCAGCTCACGCGACTTCTCGCGGACCTGCACGATGTCGTGCTCACGCACGCGGTACGACGGGATGTCGACCTTCTTGCCGTTGACCTGGATGTGCCCGTGGCTGACCAGCTGACGGGCGGCGTCGCGCGAGGTGGCGAGGCCAGCCCGGTAGATCACGTTGTCGAGGCGCGACTCGAGGATCCTCAGCAGCTCCTCACCGGTCTTGCCCGGCTTGGCCACGGCCTCGTCGAAGTAGCCCTCGAACTGCCGCTCCAGCACGCCGTAGATGCGGCGGGCCTTCTGCTTCTCGCGCAGCTGCAGGAGGTACTCGGTCTCCTTCGGCCGGCCGCGGCCGTGCTGGCCGGGCGGGAAGGGACGCGACTCGAACGGGCACTTCGGCCCGTCGCACTTGCTGCCCTTGAGGAACAGCTTCATCTTCTCGCGCCGGCAGCGACGGCAGTCGGCACCTGTGTAACGAGCCATGTGTCAGTCTCTTCCCTTAGACCCGGCGGCGCTTCGGCGGACGGCAACCGTTGTGCGGCTGCGGCGTGACGTCGGAGATCTGCCCGACCTCCAGGCCGACGGCCTGCAGCGAGCGGATCGCGGTCTCACGGCCGGAGCCGGGACCCTTGACGAACACGTCGACCTTGCGCATGCCGTGCTCCATCGCGCGACGGGCGGCCGCCTCGGCGGCCAGCTGCGCGGCGAACGGGGTCGACTTGCGCGAGCCCTTGAAGCCCACCTGCCCGGCGGACGCCCAGGAGATCACGGCGCCGGTCGGGTCGGTGATCGACACGATGGTGTTGTTGAACGTGCTCTTGATGTGCGCCTGCCCGTGGGCGACGTTCTTGCGTTCCTTGCGCCGGACCTTCTTGACAGCGGTCGCGCCGGCGCGAGCCTTCGGCGGCATTCTCTATGCGCTCCTAGTTACGTTTGCGGATCTCGGACCGGCTACTACTTCTTGCCCGGCTTCTTCTTGCCGGCGACCGTGCGCTTCGGACCCTTGCGGGTGCGCGCGTTGGTCCGGGTGCGCTGACCGCGCACCGGCAGGCCCTTGCGGTGCCGGATGCCCTCGTAGCAGCCGATCTCGACCTTGCGGCGGATGTCCGCGGCGACCTCGCGGCGCAGGTCACCTTCAACCTTGTAGTTGGCCTCGATGTAGTCGCGCAGCTGCACGATCTCTTCATCGGTCAGGTCACGAGCCCGCTTGTTCGGGTCGATGCCGGTAGCGGCCAGAGTCTCGACGGACCGGGTGCGTCCGATGCCGTAGATGTAGGTGAGTGCGATCTCGGTGCGCTTCTCGCGCGGGAGATCGACACCAACGAGACGTGCCATAGGTGGGCTGACTCCTCAGATGTGCGGAGGTCTGTGCCCGATCCGCCCCCGTCTGCCCACAGACGGGCCCCGGCCTCCGACCGGGGGTGTGTCCACGCGCGCCGCTGTTCGCGGCGACCCGTGGCTGGAACGGGCTGTAACAAAAACCTGCGGGTGCCGGGGACTCAGCCCTGGCGCTGCTTGTGGCGCGGGTCAGTGCTGCAGATGACCATGACCCGGCCATGCCGCCGGATGACCCGGCAGTTGTTGCAGATCCGCTTGACGCTCGGCTTGACCTTCACGGTGTGCCTAACTCTCGCTGCGCGCCCACGTTGGAGCCGCAGGCCCGACCGTTACCTGGAACCGAACCCGACTACTTGTAGCGGTAGACGATGCGCCCGCGAGTGAGGTCGTAGGGCGAAAGCTCCACGACAACACGGTCTTCGGGCAGGATGCGGATGTAGTGCTGCCGCATCTTGCCGCTGATGTGCGCCAAGACCTTGTGGCCATTGGCGAGCTCAACCCGGAACATCGCATTCGGGAGTGGCTCGATCACTCGGCCCTCGATCTCGATGGCCCCGTCTTTCTTCGGCATGTCCTCCGCTACCTGACATCGGGTCTGGTGGGCGACGCTTGCATCCGTTTCACGAGGTCACCGACGTGTGCCGGGGATCTCGAGCCAGCCGCGGCTCCGAACATGCCACTAGAAGCGCGTGGAGGCATGCCGGAGTGGACGCTTTGCGCCAATGCGCAAGTCTACGCACGAAAGCGCGTGGGACCAAATCGGGGTCAGCTGTCGCGGTACCGCTTCTGCTGGCGCGGCGGCTCGTTGCCGAGCACCTTCATGCTGAACGTGGTCGCGAGCAGCACCGCACCCCACGGACCGGCCACCCACATGGGCCAGAAATAGACGGGCTCACCGTTGGAGATGCTGACCAGGATCCAGATCACGATGTTGACCGAGACCGCGACCAGCCAGGCGCTCCACACGCCGATCAGCCACCGGGGGTTGCGCGACTCGTCGCGCTCGTCGTCGTCGGACGACGACGATGCCGCCGGGGTGGAGGAGCGCGCCAGCTGGGACTCCGCCTGCGGGTGGAAGCCCGGGAGGTCCTTGAGGATCTTGTCCAGGTCGCCGTACGTCCGGGCGCCGTAGGCGTCTTTGAGCCGGTCGTCGTACTCGCCCAGGGACAGCCGGCCCTCGTCGAGCGCCGCCTTCAGACGCTCCGCCACGAACTGCCGGTCGACGTCGGCCGCACGCAGGTCTTCCCGCCGGTCTGCCACTGCTCCCCCTTCACCCCAGTTCGGGTGCAGACAGCATCCCATCCACCGGGTCAGCGTTCCACCCCGGACTGGCCCTAGGTGGTACCGCTGACCGCCGGCTCCCGCGCCGTCACGAGGTCGCCCAGGCGGGAACGGCCGCCGTCCTCGGCGGTGAGCACCCACACACCGTCGTCGCAGATGGCCATCGTGTGCTCGACGTGCGCCGCGACGGAGCCGTCGACCGTGACCACGGTCCAGCCGTCGTCGAGCTCGGCGACCTTCGGCCGGCCCCGTGTGATCATCGGCTCGATCGCGAGCGCCATGCCGGGCCGCAGCATCGGGCCCTTGCCGGGGCGACCCTTGTTCTCGACGAAGGGGTCCTGGTGCATGGCACTGCCGATGCCGTGCCCGCCGTAGCCCTCGACGATGCCGTACCGCCCGGCCTTGCGGATCGACGACTGGATCGCGTACGAGATGTCGGTGAGCCGGCCCTTGCCGGAGCGGGCGCCACGGGCCGCCGCCGCGATGCCCGACCACATGGCGTCCTCGGCGACGCGGATCAGCCGGCGCTGGTCGGCGTGGATCTCGCCGACCCCGATGGTGATCGCGGCGTCGCCGTGCCAGCCGTCGAGCTCGGCGCCGCAGTCGATGGAGATCAGGTCGCCCTCGCGGAGCACCTGCCGCGGGCTGGGGATGGCGTGCACGACCTGGTCGTTGACGGAGGAGCAGATCGACGCCGGGTAGCCGTGGTACCCCTGGAAGGAGGGAATGGCGCCGGCGGACCGGATCGTCTCCTCGGCGATGCGGTCGAGGTCGGCGGTGGATACTCCGGGCGCGACCGCGGCCCGCATCCGGGCCAGGGCGTCCGCGACGACGAGCCCGGCGCGGCGCATCTGGCCGATCTGTTCCGGGGTCTTGAGCTCGATCTCGACCTGCTGGGCCATGTGGAGCTTTCAGCCGCCGTACGAACGGAGGGCGTCGATCGCGCGGACCGTGACGTCCTCGACGGGCCCGGTGGCGTCGATGCCGACGAGCTTGCCCTGCGCGCCGAAGTAGTCGACCAGGGGCGAGGTGTCCCGCGCGTACACCTTCAGGCGCTCGGCGATCGTCTCGGCCTTGTCGTCGTCGCGCTGGAACAGCTCCCCGCCGCAGCGGTCGCACACCCCTTCGTGGGTGGGTGCGTCGAACTCGACGTGCCAGATCTTGCCGCAGCCGCGGCAGGTCCGGCGGCCGGAGAGCCGCCGGATGACCTCTTCGTTCTCCACGACGAGCTCGAGCACGATGTCGAGCCCGGTGCCCAGGTCGGCGAGCAGCTTGTCGAGCGCGTTGGCCTGGGGGACGGTGCGCGGGAACCCGTCGAGCAGGAACCCGTCGGCCGCGTCCCCCTCGGCGAGGCGGTCGGACACCATGTTGATGGTGACCTCGTCCGGCACCAGCTGACCGGCGTCCATGTACCGCTTCGCCTCCACGCCCAGCGGCGTGCCCTGCCCCACGTTGGCGCGGAAGATGTCGCCCGTGGAGATTTTGGGCACGGCGAGGTGCGCGGCGATGAACTCGGCCTGGGTCCCCTTGCCCGCCCCGGGGGGACCTACCAGCACCAGCCTCACTACCGGAGGAACCCTTCGTAGTTGCGCTGCATGAGCTGGCTCTCGATCTGCTTCACCGTCTCGAGGCCCACACCAACAATAATGAGCACCGCGGTGCCACCGAACGGGAAGTTCTGCAGAGCCTGTCCGCCACCCACGATACCGATGAGCAGGTTGGGCAGGATGGAGATGATGCCCAGGTAGAGCGCGCCGGGGAGCGTGATGCGGCTGAGGATGAAGTCAAGATACTCGGCCGTGGGCTTGCCGGGGCGGATACCGGGCACGAACCCGCCGTACTTCCGCATGTTGTCCGACACCTCGGTGGGGTTGAAGGTGATCGAGACGTAGAAGTACGTGAAGAAGATGATCAGCAGGAAGTACAGGATGATGTGGGCCGGCTTGTCCTGGGCCACGATGTTCCGGTTGATCCACAGGATCGTGCTGTTCGTGGTGTCGGAGCCGGCGAACGAGGTCGCCAGCTGCGGCAGGTAGAGCAGCGACGAGGCGAAGATGACCGGGATGACACCCGCCTGGTTGACCTTCAGCGGGATGTAGGTCGAGGTCCCGCCGTACATCCGGCGGCCGATCATGCGCTTCGCGTACTGGACCGGGATGCGGCGCTGGGCCTGCTCCAGGAAGACGACGAACGCGATGACCACGACGGCCAGGCCGACGATGACGAAGAACGTGGTCTTGTTGTCCTGCCAGATCTGCAGGCCCTCGCTGGGGAGGCGGGCCGCGATCGAGGTGAAGATCAGGACGGACATGCCGTTGCCGACGCCGCGGTCGGTGACGAGCTCGCCGAGCCACATGATCACGCCGGTGCCGGCGGTCATCGTGATGATCAGGACGGCGATCGTCAGCCAGTAGGGGAGCTTGCCGGTGTCCGGGATGATCGGGTACTGCGACTGGTCGCACGCGCCGCCGAAGAGCTGGCCGGACCGCGCCAGGGCGACGAACGCCGAGGCCTGCAGGATGCCGAGCCCGAGGGTCAGGTATCGCGTGTACTGCGTGATCTTCGCCTGGCCGGACTGGCCCTCCTTGCGGAGCTGCTCGAGGCGGGGGATCACGACCGTCAGCAGCTGCAGGATGATGCTGGCGGTGATGTAGGGCATGATGCCCAGCGCGAACACCGACAGCTGCAGCAACGCACCGCCGGAGAACAGGTTCAACAAGGTGAAGACCTGGTTGTCCTGACCGTTCTCCAGGATGTTGAGGCACTTCTGCACGTTGCCGTACGACACGCCGGGGCTGGGCAGCGTAGCGCCGAGCCGGTAGATGGCGATCATGAACAACGTGAAGAAGATCTTCTTGCGCAGGTCAGGCGTTCGGAACGCACTGGCAAAGGCGGAGAGCAACGTGATCCTCCTGCGCAAGGCGGCCGGATGGCCGACGAGGTGGGGTCTTGGTGGTGCTTGTGACACTGTCGAACGTATGAGTCGAACGTGTTTCTGCGCAACGGACTCTAACAGGATGTTGGCAGCACATCACGCCCGGCTCAGAGGCACCGCGTGGCGCCCACCGGTCCGGTGGACGCCACGATAGCGCTCTATGCGGTTTCGCCGCCCAGCAGCTTGACCGAGCCACCGGCGGCCTCGATCTTCTCGCGGGCCGTCGCGCTGAACTTGTGCGCGCTGACCTGCAGCTTGACGCCGCCGAGCTCGCCGTCGCCGAGGACCTTCACCAGCTCGCCCTTACGGACGGCGCCGGCGTCGACCAGCTCGGCCACGCCAACCTCGCCGCCCTGCGGAAAAAGCTCCGCGAGGCGTGCAAGGTTCACAACCTGGAACTCGATCCGGTTGCGGTTCTTGAAGCCCTTCAGCTTCGGCAGGCGCATGTGGAGGGGCATCTGCCCACCCTCGAACGCCGCCGAGATGTTCTTGCGGGCCTTGGAGCCCTTGGTGCCACGACCGGCGGTCTTGCCCTTGGAGCCCTCACCGCGACCCACGCGGGTCTTGTCGGTCTTGGCGCCCGGGGCAGGCCGGAGGTGGTGCAGCTTGATCGTCATCGGATTACTCCACCTCTTCCACGGTGACCAGGTGCGTCACGGTGTGGATCATGCCGCGGATCTCCGGGCGGTCTTCCTTGACGACCACGTCGCGGATCCGCTTCAGCCCGAGCGACCGCAGGGTGTCCCGCTGGTTCTGCTTCGAGCCGATCTCGGACCGGATCTGGGTGACCTTGAGACGAGCCATGGCTACGCCCCCGCCCCGGCCCGTGCGGCCAGCATGGCGGCCGGCGCGACGTCCTCCACCGGCAGGCCACGGCGCGCGGCCACTGCCTCCGGCGACTCGAGCTTCTTCAGCGCCGCCACCGTCGCGTGGACGATGTTGATCGCGTTGGACGACCCGAGGCTCTTCGACAGCACGTCGTGGATGCCGGCGCACTCCAGAACGGCGCGGACCGGGCCACCGGCGATGACGCCCGTACCGGCGGAAGCCGGCTTGAGCAGCACCACACCGGCCGCGTCCTCACCGATCACCGGGTGCGGGATCGACGCCGCGAGCCGCGGCACCTTGAAGAAGTGCTTCTTGGCCTCCTCGACGCCCTTGGCGATGGCCGCGGGCACCTCCTTGGCCTTTCCGTAGCCGACGCCGACCGTGCCGTCGCCGTCACCGACGATGACGAGGGCGGTGAAGCTGAAGCGACGACCACCCTTCACGACCTTGGCGACGCGGTTGATCGCGACGACCCGCTCAAGATGCGGCGTCTTCTCGGCGGGCGCGTTACCGCGGCCGCCACCCTCGCGACGATTCTCGCGACGGCCGCCACCTTCTTGGGTGTTACCGGACCCGCCGCCCCTGCGCTGAGGACCAGGCATGAACGTTTCCCTTCCTAGAACTCGAGTCCGGCTTCGCGGGCGGCGTCCGCCAGGGCCGCGATGCGGCCGGCGTAGCGGTTACCGCCACGGTCGAAGACGACCTTGCCCACACCGGCGGCCTTCGCCCGCTCGGCGAGGAGGGTGCCGACCTTCGAGGCCTGCGCCTTCTTGTCGCCATCGGTGCCCCGGATGGTCGCGTCGAGCGTCGAGGCCGCGGCCAGGGTGTGACCCTTGAGGTCGTCGACGATCTGCGCGGTGATGTTCCGCAGCGAACGGGTGACCACCAGGCGGGGACGCTCGGCGGTACCACTGACGTGCTTGCGGATGCGGAAGTGCCGGCGAGCACGCCCCGTGCGGCGCGCGGCGGCAACGCCGCCGGAGTTGCGGCGCTTGAGCAGCGTGGCGCTCATTTCTTACCAGCCTTTCCGGCCTTGCGGCGGATGACCTCGCCCTGGTACCGCATGCCCTTGCCCTTGTACGGCTCCGGCGGGCGGATCTTACGGATGTTCGCAGCGACCTCGCCGACCTGCTGCTTGTCGATACCGGCGATGTGGAACAGCGTCGGCTTCTCGACCGAGAAGGTGATCCCGGGCGGCGGGGTGACGACGACCGGGTGCGAGAACCCGAGCGCGAACTCCAGGTCAGAGCCCTTGGCGGCGACGCGGTAACCCGTGCCGGCGATCTCGATGCTCTTGCGGTACCCCTCGGTGACGCCCACCACCATGTTGGAGATCAGCGTGCGCGACAGGCCGTGGAGCTCCTTGGCCTTGCGCTCGTCGTTGGGGCGGACGACGTTGAAGCTGCCGTCCTCGGCCCGCTCGACGGTGATCGGTTCGGCGAGGGTGTGGCTCAGTTCGCCCTTGGGGCCCTTGACGGTGACGACCGGGCCATTGATCTTGACCTCGACGCCGGCGGGCACCGTGATGGGCTTACGTCCGATTCGCGACATTGGAGACCTTCCTCACCAGACGTAGGCGAGGACTTCCCCGCCCACCCCTCGCTTGCGGGCCTGCCGGTCGGTGAGCAGCCCTTGGGACGTCGAGATGATGGCCACACCGAGGCCGCCGAGCACGCGCGGCATCTCGACCGACTTCGCGTACACCCGGAGACCCGGCTTCGACACGCGGCGGATGCCCGCGAGGCTGCGCTCACGGTTCTGGCCGTACTTGAGGTCGACGACAAGGGTCTTGCCGACCTTGCCCTCCTCCGGCTCCTGAACCAGCCACGAGGACACGTAGCCCTCGGACTTGAGCACCTCGGCGATGTTCGCCTTGATCTTCGAATATGGCATCGACACCCGGTCGTGGTACGCCTGGTTGGCATTGCGCAGACGCGTGAGCATGTCTGCGATGGGGTCGGTCATGGTCATTGCTTGTCAGCCTTTCTCGCCGCGGTTCCTCGCCCACTGGCGGGCCTGCGGCGAAGGAGGATTACCAGGAGGCCTTGGAAACGCCGGGCAGCTCGCCACGGTGCGCCATCTCGCGGATGCACACGCGGCACAGACCGAACTTGCGGTAGACGGCCTTCGGCCGGCCGCAGCGCTGGCAGCGGGTGTACGCGCGAACCGCGAACTTGGGCTTCGCGGCGGCCTTGAGGACTAGCGCCTTCTTCGCCATGGTCAGTTCTCCCTAGTTCTCACGGAAGGGGAAGCCGAGCAGCTTGAGCAGCGCGCGACCTTCCTCGTCCGTGCGGGCGGTGGTGACCACGGTGATGTCCATCCCTCGCGGCCTGTCGATCTTGTCCTGGTCGATCTCGTGGAAGACCGACTGCTCGGTGAGGCCGAAGGTGTAGTTGCCGTTGCCGTCGAGCTTGCGCCCGTCGAGGCCGCGGAAGTCGCGGATACGCGGCAGCGCGATCGACAGCAGCCGGTCCAGGAACTCCCACATCCGGTCGTTGCGGAGGGTGACCTTCGCACCGATCGGCATGCCCTCACGGAGCTTGAACTGCGCGATCGACTTGGTGGCCCGGCGGACCTGCGGCTTCTGGCCGGTGATGGTGGCCAGGTCGCGGACGGCGCCGTCGATGAGCTTCGAGTCGCGGGCAGCCTCGCCGACACCCATGTTGACGACGACCTTGACCATGCCCGGCACCTGCATCGGGTTGGCGTAGTTGAACTGCTCACGCAGGGCGGCCACGATCTCGTCGCGGTAGCGCTGCTTGAGGCGAGGGTTCACCTTCTCGACCGTCGTCATCACAGATCCTTACCGGAGCGGCGCGACACGCGGGTCTTCACGCCGTTCTCGTCGATGCGGGAGCCAACCCGGGTGGGCTTGTTGTCCGAGTCGACCACCATCACGTTGGAGATGTGGATGGGGGCTTCCTGGGTCACGATCCCGCCGGTCTTGGAACCCCGCTGGGTGGTGCGGATGCGGGTGTGCTTCTTGACGCGGTTGACGCCCTCGACGATGACCTTGTCCTCGCGCGGGAGGGCGGTCAGCACCTTGCCGGTCTGGCCCTTGTCCCTGCCGGCGAGAATCAGGACGGTGTCGCCCTTCTTCACCTTCATGGCTACAGCACCTCCGGCGCGAGCGAAATGATCTTCATGAAGCGCTTGTCCCGGAGCTCACGCCCGACCGGACCGAAGATGCGGGTGCCACGCGGGTCCCCGCCGTCCTTGATGATCACGGCGGCGTTCTCGTCGAACCGGATGTAGGAACCGTCCGGGCGGCGCCGTTCCTTGGTGGTCCGGACGACGACGGCCTTGACCACGTCGCCCTTCTTCACGCCGGCGCCCGGGATCGCGTCCTTCACCGTTGCCACGATGATGTCGCCGATGCCTGCATAGCGGCGACCCGAGCCACCGAGCACACGAATGCACAGGATTTCCCGGGCACCCGTGTTGTCGGCGACGCGCAGCCGCGACTCCTGCTGAATCACGCTTATCTCCTAATGTCTGCCAGTTCTCGGCGCCGCGTGAGCGGCGCCGAGCTTGGCGGAACGACGGCCTTACTTGGCCTTTTCGAGGATCTCCACGACCCGCCAGCGCTTGGTCGCCGACAGCGGCCGGGTCTCCATGAGCAGCACGCGGTCGCCGATGCCGCACGCGTTCTGCTCGTCGTGCGCCTTCAGCTTGCTGGTGCGGCGCATGACCTTGCCGTACAGCGGGTGCTTGACCTGGTCCTCGACCGCCACGACGACGGTCTTGTTCATCTTGTCGCTGACCACGAGGCCCTCGCGGACCTTGCGGCGGCCGCGCACCTCGGTGCCCGACTCGGTCGTCTGCTCGCTCATGCTCATGCCACCTCAGCCACAGCGTCGGGCGCGGCTGAAAGACCCAGCTCGCGCTCGCGCATGATCGTGTAGATCCGGGCGATGTCCCTGCGGATGACCTGCAGTCGCCCATGGTTGTCCAGCTGGCCCGTGGCCGACTGGACGCGGAGGTTGAACAGCTCCGCCTTGGCTTCCCGCAGCTTCTCGACCAGGCCCTCGTCGGACAGCTCACGCAGCTCGGTCGCCTTGATACCGGCGGCCATCAGACATCAGCCCCTTCACGCGTGACGATCCGGCACTTCAGCGGAAGCTTGTGGATCGCGCGACGCATTGCTTCCCGGGCGATCTGCTCGTTCGGGAACGACATCTCGAAGAGGATCCGGCCCGGCTTGACGTTGGCCACCCACCACTCGGGCGAACCCTTGCCGGAGCCCATGCGGGTCTCGGCCGGCTTCTTGGTGATCGAGCGGTCCGGGAAGATCGTGATCCAGACCTTGCCACCACGACGGATGTGCCGGGTCATGGCGATACGGGCCGACTCGATCTGCCGGTTGGTGATGTACGCGGGCTCGAGGGCCTGGATACCGAACTCACCGAAGACCACGCGCGTGCCACCCTTGGCCGGGCCGTGACGGTCCGGGTGGTGCGGCTTGCGGAAGCCCTTCGGGGGCTTGCGTGGGATCAGCATTGGTCAGCCCTCCTGCTGCGTCTCTACCGGAGCCGTCGCCGGCTCAGCGGCGGGCGCGCTCTCGCTGGCGGCCCCCGCGGCGTGCGCCGCAGCGGCGGCCCGGCCCGCCTCGGTACCACCGGCGGTCGTGCCGGAGGAGCCGGAACGCCCGCGACGCGGCCGCTCGGGCCGGTCGGCACGCTCACGACGGCCACGCGGGGGCGCGGCCTCGGCCGGCGCCTCGCGACCCGGAACAGCGTCGCCCTTGTAGATCCAGACCTTCACGCCGATGCGGCCGAAGGTGGTACGGGCCTCGAAGAAGCCGTACTCGATGTTCGCGCGGAGCGAGTGCAGCGGCACGCGACCCTCGCGGTAGAACTCGGTGCGGCTCATCTCGGCGCCGCCGAGGCGGCCGGAGACCTGCACCCGGATGCCGCGCACCAGCGTGTTCTTCATCGCCGACTGCATCGACTTGCGCATCGCGCGGCGGAAGCTGACCCGGCTGGACAGCTGCTCGGCGACCGCCTGGGCCACGAGCTGCGCGTCCGACTCGGGGCTCTTCACCTCGAGGATGTTGAGCTGCACCTGCTTGCCGGTGAGCTTCTCCAGCTCGGCGCGGATGCGGTCGGCCTCGGCGCCCTTGCGGCCGATGACGATGCCCGGGCGGGCCGTGTGGATGTCCACGCGGACCCGGTCGCGGGTGCGCTCGATGTCGACCTTGGCGATGCCGGCCCGCTCCAGGCCCTTGGACATCATCCGACGGATCTTGACGTCCTCGGCGATGTAGTCCTTGTAGAGCTTGTCGGCGTACCAGCGGGACTTCCAGTCGGTGCTGATGCCGAGCCGGAACCCGTGCGGGTGAACCTTCTGACCCATTACTCGGTCCCTTCCTCGGCGTCAGCCTTGGCAGCCGCCGCCTTCTTGGCCGGAGCCTTCTTCGCCGTGGCCTTCTTGGCCGGGCGTGCCTCGGCCTCGTCGACCTCGTCGACCTCGTCGACCTCCGGCGTCACGGCCTTCGCGGCCTTGGTCGCCTTCGCCACGCCGGCCTTCGCCGCGCGGGCCTGGGCGGCCGGGACGCTCTCGACCACGATCGTGATGTGGCTGGTCCGCTTGCGGATCCGGTACGCCCGGCCCTGCGCCCGCGGACGGAACCGCTTGAGCGTCGGGCCCTCGTCGACGTAGGCCGCCGCGACCAGGAGCGAATCGGGGTCGAGACGCTCGTTGTTCTCTGCGTTGGCGATCGCGCTCGCGAGCACCTTGTAGACCGGCTCGCTCGCCGACTGCGGCGCGAACTGCAGCACCGTGAGCGCCTCGCGCGCGGGCAGGCCGCGCACGAGGTTCACCACACGGCGCGCCTTCATCGGCGACACGCGCACGTGGCGCGCGATCGCCCGGGCACCGGGCAGCGCCGCCTCGCTCTTCGTTGGCATCGGGAAATCCTCTTGATTCCTATCGGCTGCCTTAGCGGCGGCGGCTCTTCCGGTCGTCCTTCTCGTGACCCTTGAACGTGCGGGTCAAAGCGAACTCGCCGAGCTTGTGCCCGACCATCGCCTCGGTCACGAACACGGGCACGTGCTTGCGTCCGTCGTGGACGGCGATCGTGTGACCGAGCATCTCGGGGACGATCGTCGACCGGCGCGACCAGGTCTTGATGACGTTCTTGGAGTTCTTGGCGTTCTGGACTTCCACCTTCTTGATGAGGTGGTCGTCAACGAACGGGCCCTTCTTAAGGCTGCGAGGCATTGCTCAGGCTCCTTAGCCGCGCTTCCGGGTGGCGTAACGCCGACGGACGATGAGACGGTCGCTCGGCTGGCCCTTGCGCCGCGTGCGGCCCTCCGGCTTGCCCTTCGGGTTGACCGGGTGGCGGCCACCAGAGGTCTTGCCCTCACCACCACCGTGCGGGTGGTCGATCGGGTTCATCGCGACACCACGGACGGTCGGGCGCTTGCCCTTCCACCGCATGCGGCCGGCCTTGCCCCAGTTGATGTTCGACTGGTCGGCGTTGCCGATCTCGCCGACGGTGGCCCGGCAGTGCACGTCGACGCGCCGGATCTCACCCGAGGGCATGCGGAGCGTGGCGTACTGACCCTCGCGGCCCAGCAGCTGGATGCCGACGCCGGCCGAGCGGGCCAGCTTGGCGCCACCGCCCGGGCGCAGCTCCACGGCGTGGACCGTGGTGCCGACCGGGATGTTGCGCAGCGGCAGGTTGTTGCCCGGCTTGATGTCCGCGCCGGCACCCGCCTCGACCCGGTCCCCCTGCTTGAGGTCCTTCGGGGCGATGATGTAGCGCTTCTCGCCGTCGGCGTAGTGCAGCAGCGCGATGCGCGCGGTCCGGTTGGGGTCGTACTCGATGTGCGCGACCTTGGCGGGGATCCCGTCCTTGTCCGCACGGCGGAAGTCGATCAGCCGGTACTGGCGCTTGTGGCCGCCGCCCTGGTGGCGCGCGGTCACCCGCCCGTGGACGTTGCGACCGCCCTTGTTCGGCAGCGGCTCGAGGAGCGACTTCTCCGGCGTCGATCGGGTGATCTCGGCGAAGTCGGCGACGCTCGAACCACGACGACCGGGCGTCGTCGGCTTGTACTTACGGATAGCCATCGTCTATACCCCTCAGCTGACCGGTCCGCCGAAGGCTTCGATCCGGTCACCCTCGGCGAGCTTGACCATCGCGCGCTTCGTGTCCTTGCGCTTGCCCCAACCCGTGCGGGTCCGCTTGCGCTTGCCTTCGCGGTTGATGGTGTTGACCGACAGAACGCGGACGTTGAAGATCTGCTGAATAGCGATCTTGATTTCCGTCTTGTTCGCGTCCGGGTGCACCAGGAACGTGTACCAGTTGCGGTTGAGCTCGCTGTAGCTCTTCTCCGAGACCACCGGCTGGATGATCACGTCCCGCGGGTCTGCGATCGTCGCCATGGCTCAGCCCTCCTCGTTGCTGTCGGCGTCGGCGCTGTCCGCACCGAACTCGGCCGGCACCCCGAGGAACTCGTTGAGCGCCGCGGTCGTGAAGACCACCTGGTCCGAGACGAGCACGTCGTGGGTGTTGAGCTGGTCGGCGACCAGCAGGTGCACCGACTGCTCGTTGCGCAGGCTCAGCCAGTTGGCCTCGTCGTCGCGCGCGAGGACCACCAGGACCCGGCGCGCCTCGGTGATGCCGCGCAGCACCTTGAGCGCTTCCTTGGTCCTCGGGGTCTCGCCCTCGATGAAGGTCTCCACGACGTGGATGCGGCCCTCGCGGGCGCGGTCGGAGAGCGCGCCGCGCAGGGCGGCCGCCTTCATCTTCTTGTTCACCCGCTGGCTGTAGTCGCGCGGCACGGGGCCGTGCACGACGCCACCGCCGGTGAACTGCGGCGCGCGGATCGAGCCCTGACGGGCGCGGCCGGTGCCCTTCTGCTTGTACGGCTTCTTGCCGCCGCCGGCGACCTCGCCGCGCGACTTGGCCTTGTGCGTGCCCTGGCGGGCCGCGGCCAGCTGCGCCACGACGACCTGGTGCATCAGCGGGATGCTGGCCTGGGCGTCGAAGATGTCGTCCGGCAGGTCGACGGTGCCGTTGGTCGAGCCGTCGACCGTCTTGATGTCAACGGTGGTCACTTGGTGATCCCACCCTTCCGCGACTTCGCCTCGGTCTTGGCGGCGCTACGCAGCAGCACGAGGCTGCCCTTCGGGCCCGGGATCGCGCCCTTGACGAGGATCAGACCGTCCTCGGTGTCGACGCGCTGCACGGTCACGTTCTGCACGGTGAAGCGCACGCCACCCATGCGACCGGCCATCCGGACGCCCTTGAACACGCGGCCGGGGGTCGCGCAGGCGCCGATCGAGCCGGGCGAGCGGTGCTTGCGCTCGACACCGTGGCTGGCCCGCAGGCCGTGGAAGCCGTGGCGCTTCATGACACCCGCGAAGCCCTTGCCCTTGCTGCGGCCGGTGACGTCGATCCGCTGGCCGGCCTCGAAGGTGCCGGCGGTGATCTCCTGGCCGAGCGTGTACTCACCCGCGTCGGTCGTGCGCAGCTCGACGATGTGCCGGCGCGGCGCGACGTCCGCCTTGGCGAAGTGGCCGGAGCGCGGCTTGTTGACCTTGCGGGGGTCGATCTGGCCCCATGCCAGCTGGACCGCCGAGTAGCCGTCGTTGTCGGGCGTGCGAACCTGGGTCACGACGCACGGGCCGGCCTGCACCACGGTCACCGGGACAACCTTGCCGTTGTCCCAGACCTGCGTCATGCCGAGCTTCTCACCCAGGATGCCCTTGACTTGCCTGTCCATAAGTCCGAGTCCCTACAGCTTGATCTCGATGTCGACGCCGGCCGGCAGGTCGAGCCGCATGAGCGAGTCGACCGTCTTGGGGGTCGGGTCGATGATGTCGATCAGACGCTTGTGCGTACGCATCTCGAAGTGCTCGCGCGAGTCCTTGTACTTGTGCGGCGAGCGGATCACGCAGTAGCGGTTGATCTCAGTGGGCAGCGGCACCGGCCCAGCGACCTGAGCCCCGGTGCGCGTGACCGTCTCGACAATCTTCCGCGCCGAGGAGTCGACGACCTCGTGGTCGTAGGCCTTGAGCCGGATGCGGATCTTCTGTCCCGCCATGGTGGCTTCAGTTCCCTCTCTCATGCGGGGCCTCACAACCCCGCGAACCCCGCAGGGTCCGGTGCCGCCTATTGGTGTTTGTCCGACCCCCGCGGTCGGGCGTGTCGCGGCCAAGGGCCAGGCTCCGCCACATACGTCCCCTGCGGGACCGCCGGCGGCTTCGGAGACCTACCCCAGGGCGTGCCACGCCCAGATCGCGGAGATGCGCGCCAGCCGCAAGACTGACGCCGCGCGGAAGCGGCCGAGACTTCTCATTGAGCAGTCTCGACCGCCCCGCGACGCAACCCGACCATTATGCCGCATGGACTGCGGCAAAGTGAAATCGGGGTACCTTCAGGGAGTTACTTCAGGATCTTCGTCACGCGGCCGGCGCCGACGGTGCGGCCACCCTCGCGGATCGCGAAGCGGAGGTTCTCCTCCATGGCGATCGGCTGGATGAGCTGCACGGACATGCTGGTGTTGTCACCCGGCATGACCATCTCGGTGCCTTCCGGCAGCGTCACGACACCCGTAACGTCCGTGGTGCGGAAGTAGAACTGCGGACGGTAGTTCTGGAAGAACGGGGTGTGCCGGCCACCCTCCTCCTTGGAGAGGATGTAGACGGTCGCCTCGAACTCGGTGTGCGGGGTGTTGCTACCCGGCTTCACCACGACCATGCCGCGCTCGACGTCCTCGCGCTTGATACCACGCAGGAGCAGACCGACGTTCTCGCCGGCGCGCGCCTCGTCGAGGATCTTGCGGAACATCTCGATCGCCGTGCAGGTGGTCTTCATCGACTTGGCCTTGATGCCAACGATCTCGACCTCCTCGTTCGGCTTGAGGATGCCACGCTCGACGCGACCGGTGACGACCGTGCCACGACCGGTGATCGTGAAGACGTCCTCGACGGGCATGAGGAACGGCTTCTCGGTCTCGCGCTCGGGCTGCGGGATCGCGGTGTCGACCGCGTTCATCAGCTCCATGAGGGCCTCGGACCACTTCGCGTCGCCCTCGAGCGCCTTGAGCGCCGACACGCGCACGACCGGAGCGTCGTCGCCCGGGAACTCCTGGCTCGACAGCAGCTCACGGACCTCGAGCTCGACGAGCTCCAGGAGCTCCTCGTCGTCGACCATGTCGCTCTTGTTGAGCGCCACGACGATGTACGGCACACCGACCTGGCGGGCCAGCAGCACGTGCTCGCGGGTCTGCGGCATGGGGCCGTCGGTCGCCGCCACCACCAGGATCGCGCCGTCCATCTGCGCGGCACCGGTGATCATGTTCTTGATGTAGTCGGCGTGACCCGGGCAGTCCACGTGCGCGTAGTGCCGGTTCGCGGTCTGGTACTCGACGTGTGCGATCGAGATCGTGATACCGCGGGCCTTCTCCTCCGGCGCCTTGTCGATCTCGTCGAACGGCGTGTAGGGGTTCAGGTCCGGGTACTGGTCGTGCAGCACCTTGGTAATGGCCGCAGTCAGCGTCGTCTTACCGTGGTCGATGTGACCGATGGTGCCGATGTTGACGTGCGGCTTAGTCCGCTCGAACTTCGCCTTCGCCACTGGTGTCCTCCTGTGGACTTCTTGGTTCGCGGTACGCCGACGCTGGAAGCGCCGACGCACCCTGTCGACTTGGGTCTGGCGGCTGAAGCCTCAGGCCCGCTGACACAGCCTCACGGCCACTACCGGGGGATTTACTCCCCGGTTGCCTTCGCGATGATCTCCTTCGCCACGTTCGCGGGAACCTCGGCGTAAGAGTCGAACTGCATCGAGTAGCTCGCCCGGCCCTGGGTCTTCGACCGCAGGTCGCCGACGTAGCCGAACATTTCCGACAACGGCACGGTGGCGCGGACGACACGGGCACCGCCGCGCTCCTCCATCGCCTGGATGGTGCCACGCCGGGAGTTGAGGTCGCCGATGACGTCGCCCATGTTCTCCTCGGGCGTCGTGACCTCGACGGCCATCAGCGGCTCGAGGAGCACCGGGTTGGCCCGGCGGGCCGCGTCCTTCAGCACCATCGATCCGGCGATCTTGAAGGCCATCTCCGAGGAGTCGACCTCGTGGTACTGGCCGTCCAGCAGCGTCAGCTTCAGGCCCACCAGCGGGAAGCCCGCGAGCACGCCGTACTGCATGGCGTCCTGAGCACCGGCGTCGACCGAGGGGATGAACTCCTTCGGGATACGGCCACCGGTGACGGCGTTGACGAACTCGTAGGTCGGGCCGTCGGCCGACTGCTCCAGCGGCTCGAGCCGGACGATGACGCGCGCGTACTGGCCGGAGCCACCCGTCTGCTTCTTGTGGGTGTACTCGACCTTGTCCGCGATCGACTTCACCGTCTCGCGGTAGGCCACCTGCGGCTTGCCGATGTTGGCCTCGACGTTGAACTCGCGCCGCATGCGGTCGACGAGGATGTCGAGGTGCAGCTCGCCCATGCCGGCGATGACCGTCTGCCCGGTCTCCTCGTCGTTCTTGACGCGGAAGGTCGGGTCCTCCTCGGCCAGCCGCTGGATGGCAACGCCCAGCTTCTCCTGGTCGGCCTTGGTCTTCGGCTCGATCGCCACCTCGATGACCGGCTCCGGGAAGGTCATCGACTCGAGGATGACCGGGTTGCCCGGGTCGCACAGCGTGTCACCGGTGGTCGTCTGCTTGAGACCCTGCACGGCGATGATGTCGCCGGCGCCGGCGCTGCTGCGCTCCTCACGCTTGTTCGCGTGCATCTGGTAGATCTTGCCGATCCGCTCCTTGCGGTCCTTGGTGGAGTTGACCACCTGGGTGCCGGAGTCGAGCGTGCCGGAGTAGATGCGCACGTAGGTGAGCTTGCCGAGGTGCTTGTCCGTCTGGATCTTGAACGCGAGGCCAGAGAACGGCTCGCTGACCGACGGCTTGCGCTGCAGCGGCGTCTCGCCGTCCGTCGCGATGCCCTCGATCGCCGGGATGTCCAGCGGCGACGGCAGGTACTCCACGACGGCGTCGAGCATGGGCTGGACGCCCTTGTTCTTGAACGCCGAGCCACACACGACCGGGTTGAGCTTGCCGGCGATGGTCGCCCGGCGGATCGCGGACTTCAGGTCCTTGACGTCGATCTCGTCGCCGTCGAGGTAGCGGACCATGATGTCGTCGTCGGCCTCGGACAGCGTCTCGAGGAGCTTCTCCCGCCACTCGTTGGCCTGGTCGACCAGGTCGGCGGGCACCTCCTCGATCGCGTAGTCCTCACCCTTCTGGGTCTCGCCACGCCAGGTCAGCGCGCGCATCTCCAGCAGGTCGACGACGCCGATGTGGTCGCCCTCGAGCCCGATCGGGATCTGCAGCACCAGCGGGGTGGCGTTGAGCCGGTCGACCATCATCTGCACGCAGCGGAAGAAGTCAGCACCCGTGCGGTCCAGCTTGTTGACGAAGCACATACGCGGGACGTTGTACTTGTCCGCCTGACGCCAGACGTTCTCGGTCTGCGGCTCCACGCCGGCAACGCCGTCGTAGACCGCCACCGCGCCGTCCAGGACGCGCAGCGACCGCTCGACCTCGACCGTGAAGTCGACGTGGCCGGGCGTGTCGATGATCTGGATCGTGTGGCCCTTCCACTCGCACTTGGTCGCGGCGGAAGTGATGGTGATGCCCCGCTCCTGCTCCTGCTCCATCCAGTCCATGACCGCCGCGCCCTCGTGGACCTCGCCGATCTTGTACGTGATGCCGGTGTAGAAGAGGATGCGCTCGGTCGTCGTCGTCTTACCGGCGTCGATGTGCGCCATGATGCCGATGTTGCGCACCTTGGCGAGGGCGGCGTCTGCGGCAGCCACTTCGAATCCCTACTTCGTCTCTCGTCGGATGCTGGGAAGCGTCGCTTACCAGCGGTAGTGCGCGAAGGCCTTGTTGGACTCCGCCATCTTGTGGGTGTCCTCGCGGCGCTTCACGGAAGCACCGAGACCGTTGCTCGCGTCGAGCAGCTCGTTCATGAGCCGCTCCACCATGGTCTTCTCGCGGCGGGCCCGCGAGTAGGTGACGAGCCAGCGCAGGCCCAGCGTGGTGGCCCGGGGGGGACGGACCTCGACCGGCACCTGGTAGGTCGCGCCACCGACACGGCGGCTGCGGACCTCGAGGGTCGGCTTCACGTTGTCCATGGCACGCTTCAGCGTCACGACGGGGTCGGTGCCGGTCTTCTCCCGCGCACCTTCGAGCGCGCTGTACACGATGCGCTCGGCGAGCTGGCGCTTGCCCTCGACCAGGATCTTGTTGATCAGCTGGGTGACAAGCAGGGAGTTGTAGACCGGGTCCGCCACGAGCGGCCGACGCGGCGCGGGGCCTTTACGCGGCATGTCAGCTCTTCTCCTTCTTCGCGCCGTAACGGCTGCGAGCCTGCTTGCGGTTGCGGACACCCTGCGTGTCCAGCGAGCCGCGAATGATCTTGTAGCGCACGCCGGGGAGGTCCTTCACACGACCGCCACGAACCAGGACGATCGAGTGCTCCTGGAGGTTGTGACCGACACCGGGGATGTAGGCCGTGACCTCGATGCTGTTGCTCAGCCGGACACGGGCCACCTTGCGCAGCGCCGAGTTGGGCTTCTTGGGCGTGGTCGTGTACACACGCGTGCAGACGCCCCGCCGCTGCGGGCTTCCCTTGAGGGCCGGCGTCTTCGTCTTGCTCAGCTTCGCCTGGCGGCCCTTGCGGACCAGCTGCTGGATCGTAGGCACTGGGCCTGCATCTCCCTTCGGCCTCCCGGCCGCACGTCTTCTTCTTCGCTGTCTGCACGGCGTAGACCGGCACCCGCGGTCGGGCGTGTCGCCCATTCCGCGACCCGGCCCGATTGATCCCAGCCCGGGGTTGTGGTCCGCACCCACCCTCAACTCCCGCGGAGGCGGGCCGATGTGGGCGCACGCACGAGTTGCCCGGCAACGCCGGGCACGAGGGGAAAGAGTACCCACCGTGAGGACGCAGGTCAAAATGAGGACCCGACCCTACGACGGAACACTCTTCACGCTAAGAGTACCTGGTCGCGAATCGACGCGTCCCGCGGGCTCCGGATAGTGGCCATCAGGCCGCCAGCAGGAACGCGATCAGGAGGGACAGCAGGGCGAACCCGGCGCCGACCGAGCCGAGAACCACCCCGGTGATCGCCATGCCCTTGCCGCTGATCACCCGCCCGGCCAGCCGGATCTGCCGCATGCCGAACACACCTAGGCCGATCGCGCCGAGCCCGAGGAACACCGACAGGACGGTAAACGCGCCGCCGGCCACGGGGCCCCAGCCGTCCTGCGCGCCACTCACGCCCAGGCAGGTCACGAACAGCGAGACCAGGATCGATGCGATGCCGGCCACCAGGGCGCCGATCGACGGGCCACTCGGTGCCGACTGGACCAGCGGATAGGCGACCCCGAAGGGGGTCCCCTGAACGAGGTCGACCCGCATGGCCGGGAGCACGGGTGCAGCGGGCGGCGGAGGCGGCGGTGGAAATCCCATGGTGTACCCCGGGTGGCCCGGGTGCCCCGGGGGCGGCGGATACGACGGGCGCATCGGCGGCAGCGACGGACCGTTGACCACGTCAGTTCACCGTCGGGTCGAAGTCGGTGCCGCGCTGCCGCGCGTAGGCCAGAAGCCCGACGATCGCCAGCACGACCACCATGGCGATGGCGAGCACGATGCCGGTCCAGGCCAGCCGGACGCCGGTGCGCAGCCGCTTCGCGCCGAGCAGGAACCCCTCGGCGGCGACCAGCTCACCCCGCGACTCCCTGGCCATCAACAGGGCGATGGTCGCCGGAATCACCCCGCCGAGGAACGGCCCGGTCACGACGGAGAGCAGCCCCAGGCCCAGCACGGCCGAGGACTTCGTCGCGCGGACCGGATCCGGGTCGAGCGGGTGCCGGGTCGCAGATGTCACCAGACGACCTTATCCCGCGACACGCGAAGAGGGCGGGGGCACGGGCCCCCGCCCTCTTTCACGGACGTTCGGTGCTGGCTTAGCGGAACGAGCCCAGGTCGAAGTCGTCGAGCGGAACCGCCTGCCCGCTGGCCGGGCCGAAGCCGTAGTCGGCCTCGGGGTAGCCGGTCATCGAGTAGACCTTCGCCTTCGCCTCCTCGGTCGGCTCGACCCGGATGCTGCGGTACTTGCTGATGCCCGTACCGGCCGGGATGAGCTTGCCGATGATGACGTTCTCCTTCAGACCGATCAGCGAGTCGCTACGCGCGTGGATCGCCGCGTCGGTCAGCACCCGGGTCGTCTCCTGGAACGAGGCCGCGGACAGCCACGACTCCGTCGCCAGCGACGCCTTGGTGATACCCATCAGCACGGGACGGCCGGCCGCCGGCTCGCCGCCCTCGGCGACGACGCGGCGGTTCTCCGCCTCGAACATCGCCCGGTCCACGAGCACGCCCGGCAGGAACTCGGTCGAGCCGGAGTCGATGACCGTCACCCGCTTGAGCATCTGGCGGATGATGATCTCGATGTGCTTGTCGTGGATGAGCACGCCCTGCGAGCGGTACACCTCCTGGACCTCGGAGGTCAGGTGGACCTGGACCGCCCGCGGACCCATGATGCGCAGCAGCTCGTGCGGGTCGATCGTGCCCTCGGTGAGCTTCTCGCCGACCTCGACGTGCTCGCCGTCCTGGATCCGCAGCTTGACGCGCCGGCTGAGCTTGTCGTGGACGATCTCGTCGCTGCCGTCGTCCGGCACGATGATGATCTTCCGCATGCGCTCGCCGTCCTCAATGCGCACGCGACCGGGGGTGTCGGCGATGGGCGCCTTACCCTTCGGCACGCGGGCCTCGAAGATCTCCTGGACACGGGGCAGACCCTGGGTGATGTCCTCACCCGCGACGCCACCGGTGTGGAAGGTACGCATCGTCAGCTGCGTGCCCGGCTCACCGATCGACTGGGCGGCGATGATGCCGACCGCCTCGCCGACGTCGACGGTCTTGCCCGTGGGCAGCGACCGGCCGTAGCAGGCGCCGCAGACGCCCAGCTTCGACTCGCAGGTGAGCACGCTGCGCACCCGGACGGTCTCGACCCCGGCGGCGACCAGCAGGTCGACCACGATCGAGTTGATGTCCGTGCCGCGCTCGGCGACGAGCTGGCCGTCCTTGCCGCGCACGTCGTCGGCCAGCGTGCGGGCGTGGACGCCCGTCTCCGCGTGCTGGTGGATCCGCAGCACGCCGTCGGCGAGCTCGCCGACCGTCATCGGGATGGCGCGGTCGGTGCCGCAGTCCTCCTCGCGGATGATGACGTCCTGCGAGACGTCCACCAGACGACGGGTCAGGTAACCCGAGTCGGCGGTCCGCAGCGCGGTGTCGGCCAGACCCTTGCGGGCGCCGTGCGTGGAGATGAAGTACTCCAGCACCGACAGACCCTCCCGGTAGCTGGCCTTGATCGGCCGCGGGATGATCTCGCCCTTCGGGTTGGCCACCAGGCCACGGATCGCGGCGATCTGGCGGAGCTGGAGGAGGTTACCGCGGGCACCCGAGTTGATCATCTTCCACAGCGGGTTTTCGCGCGGCAGCGCGCTCTCCATCTCCTTGGCGACCTCGCCGGTCGCCTTGGTCCAGATCTCGATCAGCTCGCCCCGGCGCTCCTCGGCCGTCATGAGACCGCGCTGGTACTGCTTGTCGATCCGCTCGGCCTCCTTCTCGTAGCGCTCGAGGATCTCGCGCTTGCGAGGCGGCTGGATGACGTCCTCCATGCCGATGGTGACGCCCGACCAGGTGGCCCAGTGGAAGCCGGCCAGCTTGAGCGCGTCGAGGGTCGCCGCCAGGGAGACCTTCGGGAACCGCTCGGCGAGGTCGTTGACGATCGCCGACAGCTGACCCTTGCGGATCTCGTAGTTGACGAAGCGGTACCCCACCGGGAGCGTCTCGTTGAAGAGCACCCGGCCGAGGGTCGTCTCGACGGTCACCGTCTCGCCCGGCTGCCAGCCCTCCGGCGCGTCCCACGGGTCGGCGCCGGCGCCGTTGTCGACTCCGACGATGCCCTTCAGGCGGATCCGGACCGGGGCCTGCAGGTGCAGCTCGCCCTGGTCGAACGCCATCCGCGCCTCGGCGTCGGAGCTGAACGTGCGCCCCTCGCCGGTCAGGTTCTTCTGAATGTGGGTGAGGTGGTACAGGCCGATGACCATGTCCTGCGTGGGCATGGTGACCGGCTTGCCGTCGGCCGGCTTGAGGATGTTGTTGCTGGACAGCATGAGGATGCGGGCCTCGGCCTGCGCCTCCGCGGACAGCGGCACGTGCACGGCCATCTGGTCGCCGTCGAAGTCGGCGTTGAAGGCGGTGCAGACGAGCGGGTGGATCTGGATCGCCTTGCCCTCGACCAGCTGCGGCTCGAAGGCCTGGATGCCCAGACGGTGCAGGGTCGGCGCGCGGTTGAGCAGCACCGGGTGCTCCGCGATGACCTCCTCCAGCACGTCCCACACGACCGGGCGCTGACGCTCGACCATGCGCTTGGCCGACTTGATGTTCTGCGCGTGGTTGAGGTCCACCAGGCGCTTCATCACGAACGGCTTGAACAGCTCCAGCGCCATCTGCTTCGGCAGGCCGCACTGGTGCAGCTTGAGCTGCGGGCCGACGACGATGACCGAACGGCCGGAGTAGTCGACGCGCTTGCCGAGCAGGTTCTGCCGGAAGCGGCCCTGCTTGCCCTTGAGCATGTCGGACAGCGACTTCAGCGGCCGGTTGCCCGGGCCGGTGACCGGACGACCGCGGCGGCCGTTGTCGAACAGCGCGTCGACGGCCTCCTGCAGCATCCGCTTCTCGTTGTTGACGATGATCTCCGGGGCACCCAGGTCGATCAGGCGCTTGAGCCGGTTGTTCCGGTTGATCACCCGCCGGTACAGGTCGTTGAGGTCGCTGGTCGCGAACCGGCCACCGTCGAGCTGCACCATCGGGCGCAGGTCCGGCGGGATGACCGGGACGCAGTCCAGCACCATGCCGAGCGGCGAGTTGCTGGTGTTCAGGAACGCGGCGACGACCTTGAGTCGCTTGAGCGCCCGGATCTTGCGCTGGCCCTTGCCGCTGCGAATGGTCTCGCGCAGCAGCTCGGCCTCGTCGTCCAGGTCCAGGTTCTCCAGCAGTGCCTTGATCGCCTCGGCGCCCATGGCGCCCGAGAAGTACTCACCGAACCGGTCGCGCAGCTCGCGGTAGAGCAGCTCGTCGGTGATGAGGTTCTTGCGGTCCAGCTTGCGGAACGTGTCCATGACCTCGTCGAGGCGGTCGATCTCGCGCTGCGCGCGGTCACGGATCTGCCGCATCTCGCGCTCGCCGGCCTCCTTGACCTTGCGGCGCACGTCGGCCTTCGCGCCCTCCGCCTCCAGCTCGGCCAGGTCCTGCTCGAGCTTGGCGGCGCGCTTCTCGATCTCCGAGTCGCGGGCGTTCTCCGCCTGCCGCTTCTCCGCCGACACCTCGTTCTCGAGGGTGGCGAGGTCGCGGTGGCGGGCCTCCTTGTCGACGCTGGTGATGACGTACGACGCGAAGTAGATGATCTTCTCGAGGTCCTTCGGCGCCAGGTCGAGCAGGTAGCCGAGCCGGCTGGGCACACCCTTGAAGTACCAGATGTGCGTGACCGGCGCGGCGAGCTCGATGTGGCCCATGCGCTCACGGCGGACCTTCGCCCGGGTCACCTCGACGCCGCAGCGCTCGCAGATGATGCCCTTGAAGCGGACCCGCTTGTACTTACCGCAGTAGCACTCCCAGTCACGGGTCGGGCCGAAGATCTTCTCGCAGAAGAGCCCGTCCTTCTCCGGCTTCAGGGTGCGGTAGTTGATCGTCTCAGGCTTCTTGACCTCGCCGTGCGACCACTGGCGGATGTCGTCGGCCGTGGCCAGGCCGATGCGGAGCTCGTCGAAGTAGTTAACGTCGAGCACTTCGTCTATGTCCTCACGATTCAGTTGCTCGGGTAATTGCTAGGCCGCGGGGCGCGGCGCCGGCTGTCAGACCGGCGCCGCCCGCGAATCACACTTCCTCGACGCTGCTCGGCTCACGCCGCGAGAGGTCGATACCCAACTCCTCGGCCGCGCGGAACACCTCGTCGTCCGTCTCGCGCATCTCAAGCGCCACGCCGTCGCTGGAGAGCACCTCGACGTTCAGGCACAGCGACTGCAGCTCCTTGAGGAGCACCTTGAAGGACTCCGGGATACCCGGCTCGGGGATGTTCTCGCCCTTGACGATCGCCTCGTAGACCTTGACGCGCCCGAGGACGTCGTCGGACTTGATCGTCAGCAGCTCCTGCAGCGCGTAGGCCGCGCCGTAGGCCTGCATGGCCCAGCACTCCATCTCACCGAAGCGCTGGCCACCGAACTGCGCCTTACCGCCCAGCGGCTGCTGGGTGATCATCGAGTACGGACCGGTGGACCGGGCGTGGATCTTGTCATCGACCAGGTGGTTGAGCTTGAGGATGTAGATGTAGCCGACCGCGATCGGGTCGGGCAGCGGCTCGCCGGAGCGGCCGTCGAACAGCCGCGCCTTGCCGCTCGCCCCGATGAGCTGCTTGCCGTCCCGGTTGGGCAGCGTGCTGCTCAGCAGGCCCGCAATCTCCTCTTCCTTCGCGCCGTCGAAGACCGGGGTCGCCACGTTGGTGTCCGGCACGGACTCCCCCGCGTTGATGGACTTCAGCGCGCGCTTCCACTCGGCGTCGTCCCCGTCGATCTTCCAGCCCGTCTTGGCGACCCACCCGAGGTGGGTCTCCAGGACCTGGCCGATGTTCATCCGGCTCGGCACGCCGAGCGGGTTGAGCACGATGTCGACCGGGGTGCCGTCCTCCAGGAACGGCATGTCCTCGACCGGCAGGATCTTGGAGATGACACCCTTGTTGCCGTGACGGCCGGCGAGCTTGTCGCCGTCCTGGATCTTCCGCTTCTGGGCCACGTAGACGCGCACCAGCTCGTTCACGCCCGGGGACAGCTCGTCGCCGTCCTCGCGGCTGAACGTCCGCACGCCGATGACCGTGCCGGTCTCGCCGTGCGGCACCTTGAGGCTGGTGTCGCGGACCTCGCGGGCCTTCTCGCCGAAGATCGCCCGGAGGAGTCGCTCCTCCGGGGTCAGCTCGGTCTCACCCTTGGGGGTGACCTTGCCGACCAGGATGTCGCCGGTCACGACCTCGGCGCCGATCCGGATGATCCCCCGCTCGTCGAGGTCGGCGAGCATCTCCTCGCTGACGTTCGGGATGTCGCGGGTGATCTCCTCCGGCCCCAGCTTGGTGTCGCGGGCGTCGACCTCGTGCTCCTCGATGTGGATCGAGGTGAGGACGTCGTTCTGCACCAGCTTCTGGGACAGGATGATCGCGTCTTCGTAGTTGTGACCCTCCCAGGGCATGAACGCCACGAGCAGGTTGCGCCCGAGCGCCATCTCGCCCTCGTCGGTGCACGGACCGTCGGCGATGACCTGCCCCGCCTCGATCCGGTCGCCCTCGAAGATCACCGGCTTCTGGTTGACGCAGGAGCCGGAGTTGGAGCGGCGGAACTTGTGCAGCAGGTAGGTCCGGCGGTGGCCGTCGTCCTGGTGGATCGTGACGTAGTCGGCACACATGTCCTCGACCACGCCGCCCACCTCGGCCACGACCACGTCACCCGCGTCGACGGCGGCACGGTACTCCATGCCGGTGCCGACGAGCGGGGACTCGGCCTTGACCAGCGGCACGGCCTGGCGCTGCATGTTGGCGCCCATCAGTGCCCGGTTGGCGTCGTCGTGCTCGAGGAACGGGATCATCGCGGTGGCGACCGAGGTCATCTGCCGCGGCGACACGTCCATGTAGTCGACCTGGTCGGCGGGGACGTTGTCGACCTCGCCGCCCTTCCGGCGGACGAGGATCCGGTCCTCGGCGAAGTTGCCGTCGCTCTTCAGCGGAGCGTTGGCCTGCGCCTTGACGTACCGGTCCTCCTCGTCGGCGGTCAGGTAGTCGATCTGGTCCGTCACCCGGCCGTCGACGACCTTGCGATACGGCGTCTCGACGAAGCCGAACGGGTTGACCCGCGCGAACGTCGAGAGCGCGCCGATGAGACCGATGTTGGGACCCTCAGGGGTCTCGATCGGGCACATGCGGCCGTAGTGCGACGGGTGGACGTCACGAACCTCGAAGCCGGCCCGCTCACGCGACAGACCACCCGGGCCGAGCGCGCTCAGCCGGCGCCGGTGGGTCAGGCCCGCCAGCGGGTTGGTCTGGTCCATGAACTGCGACAGCTGGGAGGTGCCGAAGAACTCCTTGATCGCCGCCACGACGGGGCGGATGTTGATCAGGGTCTGCGGCGTGATCGCCTCGACGTCCTGGGTCGTCATGCGCTCACGCACGACGCGCTCCATCCGGGACAGGCCCACGCGGACCTGGTTCTGGATGAGCTCGCCGACGGTGCGCAGACGCCGGTTGCCGAAGTGGTCGATGTCGTCGGCCTCGTAGCCCTCTTCGCCCGTGTGTAGGCGGCAGAGATACTCGACCGTGGCGACGACGTCCTCCTCGGTCAGCACGCCCTGGTTGATCGGGACGTCCAGCTCGAGCTTCTTGTTGAACTTGTATCGACCGACCTTGGCGACGTCGTAGCGCTTCGGGTTGAAGAAGAGGTTGTCCAGCAGGTTCTGGGCGTTCTCCCGCGTCGGCGGCTCACCCGGCCGCAGCTTGCGGTAGATGTCCAACAGCGCCTCGTCCTGGCCGGCGATGTGGTCCTTCTCGAGCGTCGTCATCATGAGCTCGGACCAGCCGAACTTCTCACGGATGCGCTCGGCGGACCAGCCGATGGCCTTGAGCAGGACGGTGACCGCCTGCCGGCGCTTGCGGTCGATGCGGACACCGACGGTGTCACGCTTGTCGATGTCGAACTCCAGCCAGGCGCCCCGGCTCGGGATCACCTTGACGCTGGTGAGGTCGCGGTCGGAGGTCTTGTCCGGCTGCTTGTCGAAGTAGACGCCCGGGGACCGGACGAGCTGACTCACCACGACGCGCTCGGTGCCGTTGATGATGAAGGTGCCCTTCGGCGTCATCATCGGGAAGTCACCCATGAACACCGTCTGGCTCTTGATCTCGCCAGTCGTGTGGTTGGTGAACTCCGCGGTCACGAACAGCGGCGCGCAGTAGGTCAGGTCCTTCTCCTTGCACTCCTCGATCGGGGCCTTGACCTCGTCGAAGCGCGGAGCGGAGAACGACAGTGACATCGTGCCGGAGAAGTCCTCAATGGGACTGATCTCGTCGAGGATCTCCGCCAGCCCGGAACGGGCGTGCTGATCACCGGCCGAGCGGCTCTGCCAATTCTCGTTGCCAACCAACCAGTCGAACGAGTCGGTTTGGATCGCAAGGAGGTTGGGAACCTCAAGGTGTTCGGTGATCCTGCCGAAGGAGATCCGGCGGGGAGCGAAAGCGCTCGATTGACTGGTCTTCGCAGGGCGGGAAGCTGCCAAGATGCGTCCTTCCGAGGACCGGTGGTGCAGACAGGCCGTTTTGCGTGCAGCCTGACGACCTCCGAGGTGAAGGGTGCCCACGAAGAGGCACCTCACGCCAGAGGTGAAGTCAGAAGACAGCGCAAACTAGCAGTGTAGCCGAAAGGCTAACCGCTGTCGAGCGGCCCCGTGCACGATGTTTCAAACGATCTTTCGAGAAGATCGTTTCTCCACCGGCCGAGCCGCTCGCGTCGGTCGTGGCCTGCAGCTCACCAGTCGATGCGCTCAGAGCCGGACCCAAGAAGGGCCGGGGCACATCGGTCGGGCCGCTGGCCGCCGCGTCCGCGGAAAGGCAGTGCCTGATTAGCGTGCCTGCCCGCCGGTCATCGCGTCAAGGGTTCCCCCGCGCGTCGGGCCACCGTGACAGATATCTCGCAGTCCGACCACTAAGTGTTGTGGTGGACACCCCTAGATCTTGGGTCCTTACAGCCTGGGCGGTCCGGACAAAAACACGGACGGCCGCCGGCGAGCCGGCGGCCGTCCCTGTCGCGTTGTCGCAGGTTACTTGAGGGTAACCTTGGCGCCCTCGGCCTCGAGCTTCGCCTTGGCCTTGTCGGCGGCGTCCTTGTTGGCCTTCTCGAGGACGGCCTTCGGCGCGGCCTCGACGAGGTCCTTGGCCTCCTTCAGGCCCAGGCCGGTCAGCTCGCGCACGACCTTGATGACCTGGATCTTCTTGCCACCGTCACCCTCGAGGATGACGTCGAACTCGCTCTGCTCTTCCTTCTCCTCGGCCGGCGCGGCAGCGCCGCCGACCGCGGCGACGGCGACGGGGGCCGCGGCGGTGACCTCGAAGACCTTCTCGAACTCCTTCACGAACTCGGAGAGCTCGATCAGGGTCATCTCCTTGAACGCGTCAAGCAGTTCGTCGGTGCTCAGCTTCGCCATGGTGGCGGTTTCCTTTCCGAAAGTGTGATGTGGGGCACCGGCCTACTCGGCCGCGCCGCCGGATTCCTTCTCGCGCTTCTCCTGCAGAGCAGCCACGGTGCGGGCCGCCTTCGACAGCGGCGCCTGGAACAGCGCCGCAGCCTTGCTGAGGTTGCCCTTCATGGCGCCGGCCAGCTTGGCCAGCAGCACCTCACGCGACTCCAGGTCGGCCAGGCGACGGACCTCGTCCGCGCTGATGGCCTTGCCTTCGAACACGCCGCCCTTGATCACGAGCAGCGGGTTGGCCTTCGCGAAATCGCGAATGCTCTTCGCCGCCTCGACCGGGTCGCCGGAGACGAAGGCGAGCGCGGTAGGACCGGCAAACAAATCGTCGAGACCGCTGATGCCAGCGTCCGTCGCGGCACGCTTCGCGAGCGTGTTCTTCGCGACGGCGTACGTGGTCTCCCGCCCCAGGCTGCGGCGCAGCGTCTTGAGCTGCGCCACGGTCAGGCCGCGGTACTCGGTCAGCACGGTGGCCGTCGAGCCCCGGAAGTGCTCGGTGAGCTCCGCGACCGCGGTGGCCTTGTCGTCTCGAACCGGCTTGTCCGCCATGTCCCTCCTCTCTCCTTGCTTCGGTGCTGGTCACACGATCGGAGAGGCCCACAGCAACGAAAAACGCCCCGGCGCAGGGGCGCACGGGGCTCGATGCGGCGCCCGGAGGCGCCTATCTTGCTGGTCCGGCCCTGCGCGGGTCGCCCGCGTTGATGCGGGGCCTTCGACGTCCGCCTGTTTTTGGACAGGAGGGCGTGACCAGCGGTCTTCGGGTTTCGAGTCATTTATACACGGCGACTCCGGCCGCACCAAATCAGGGCCTGGTCAGGCGCAGTCTCGCGTAGAGGACGATCACGATCGCGGTCCACGCGACGCCCCAGGCGGTTGCCAGCCCGATCGCCGCCGGGTCGGCCCCGCCGACCGTCTCGCGGGCGGCCGCCATCACCGGCGGCATGAGCCACGGTGCCGGTGAGCTCTTCAGGCCGAGGACGATCGCCATGACGATCCCGCCGACGAGCACGGCCAGGCCACGCGCCGCCTGGCCGGACACCGCGCGGCTGGCCAGCGCGCCGAGTGCCACCGCGGGCAGCAGGAGCAGCAGGTGGGCCCAGACACCGAGGGCGATGCCCTCGACCAGGGGCGGGTCGCCGGCCTTCTGCGGGCCGGTCACCCCGCCGACCACCCAGGGCAGCACCAACGCGATCAGGACAACCGGCAGGCCGGCGAGGACGGACGCCAGGACGGCGGCCGCAGTCTCGCGAACGGCACCGCCGACCGCCACGCGATTGAGCCGCCGCTGGACGTCGGGCTCGACGTCGAGCAGGATCTTCGTCTGCCACGCCAGCACGCCGAACAGCACCGCGGCGGACACCCCGTAGGCCTCGCCGGCCTGGGCCTGGCCGCCGCCGTAGAGGACCGACAGCACCACCAGCGCCGCGAGCAGGGGCGCGGCGGCCCGGCCGGTCTGCACGAAGCCGGCCAGCCGCATCCGGACCAGCGCGGTCATCGGGGCACGACCTCCTCCCGCACGGCGAGGATCTCGAAGCCGCCCGCGCGCAGCCGCTCCAGGGCCTCCGGCGTGTCGGCGGCCGCGACGGCCACCTCGATGACCCGCCGCGCCTCGAGCCGGGCATCCTCGCGCACCTCGCCGTCGCGCACATGCCAGCGGCGGGCGCCGGGGAGCCGGCCGACCTCGCCCAGGTGGTCGCTGATCAGCACCGCGCCGCCCCGCGCCACCACCTCGCCGACGATCTGCGGGACGTGCTCGCGGGTCTGTGCGTCGAGGCCCTCCCACGGCTCGTCGAGCACCAGCAGGTCGGGCGGCACGAGGAGGGCCTGGACCAGCCCGATCTTCTGGGCCGAGCCCTTCGAGAGGCGGCTCAGCCGGACGTCGAGGAAGCCGGTGAAGCCGAGACGCTCGGCCCACCGCTCGATCTGGGCCTCGTCACCGCCGCGGATCCGGGCCATGTGGCGCAGCAGCGCGCGGGCGGTGAAGGGCTGGTCGGCCGGGAAGCGCTCGGGCACCCAGCCGACGACCGGCGGGCGGCCCTCGACGGTGCCCCGGCCCGGCCGCAGGACCCCGGCGGCGAGCTGGAGCAGGGTCGACTTGCCGGCGCCGTTGGGACCCTCGACCACCGCGACCGCGCCGGGCGGGAGAGTCAGGTTGACTCCGCGGAGCGTCCACGCGGCGCCGCGCGCGTATCGGAACCAGACGTCCTGTAAACGCACCGGGACAGCGTGCCATAGACACGCTGTCCCGGTGTTACCCGTTTCGCCGGTGCTACTCGGCCGCGCTCGTGGTGACCGAGTCGTCCTCGAGCAGGTTGCGGATCTTGTTCGGGTCGACCGGGATGCCCGGGCCCATGGTGGTGGTGAGGAAGATCTTCCTGAGGTACTTGCCCTTGGCCGCCGAAGGCTTGGCCCGGTTGACCTCGTCGAGGACCGCCGCGTAGTTCTCGACCAGCTGCTGCTCGGTGAAGCTGAGCTTGCCGATGATCAGGTGCAGGTTCGAGTGCTTGTCCACGCGGTAGGTGATCTTGCCACCCTTGATCTCGTTGACCGCCTTGGTGACGTCCATCGTGACCGTGCCCGTCTTCGGGTTCGGCATCAGGCCGCGCGGGCCCAGGATCCGCGCGATCCGGCCGATCTTGGCCATCTGGTCGGGCGTCGCGATCGCCGCGTCGAAGTCCAGCCAGCCTTCCTGGATCCGGGCGACGAGGTCGTCGGTGCCCACCGCATCGGCGCCGGCCGCCTCGGCCTCGGCGGCCTTGGGGCCCTGCGCGAAGACGATGACGCGGGCGGTCTTGCCGGTGCCGTGGGGCAGGTTGACCGTGCCACGGACCATCTGGTCGGCCTTGCGCGGGTCGACGCCCAGGCGCATGGCCACCTCGACCGTCGGGTCGAACTTCACGGTCGACGTCTGCTTGGCCAGCTTGACGGCGGCGGCGGGGCTGTAGAGCGCGTTGCGGTCGACGAGTTCGACGACCTTGCGGTAGTTCTTGCCGTGCTGCGACATGTCGCTGATTACTCCTGTGGTCTCAGTGCGGACGCCGTCGGGCGTCCTCCCACTTGGTTAGCGGTGCTTCAGTCCTTGACGACGATGCCCATGGAGCGGGCGGTGCCGGCGATGATCTTCTCGGCCTCTTCGATGTCGTTCGCGTTGAGGTCCGCCATCTTCTTCTCGGCGACCTCACGCAGCTGGGCCTTGGTGATCGAGCCGACCTTGTCCTTCTGCGGGACGCCCGAGCCCTTCGGCACGCCGGCGGCCTTGAGCAGCAGGCGGGCGGCCGGCGGGGTCTTGAGGATGAACGTGAACGTCCGGTCCTCGTAGACGCTGATCTGCGCCGGGATGATGTCACCGCGCGAGGACTCCGTCTGGGCGTTGTACGCCTTGACGAACTCCATGATGTTCACACCGTGCTGACCGAGGGCGGGGCCGACCGGCGGCGCCGGGGTGGCCTGGCCTGCCGGCAACTGAAGCGTGAAGGTCTTGACGAGCTTCTTCTTCGGAGGCATGGCTGCTTTCGTCTTCCTGGGCTGGATTGGTTCGTGCCGTTTCGCAGGCACGCCGATGCGCCCGGCTTCGGAGCCGGACGCTCAAGCGTACCGCAGGCGAATTAGATCTTCGTGACCTGGTTGAAGTTGAGCTCGACCGGGGTCTCGCGACCGAAGATCGAGACGAGCACCTTCAACTTCTGCTGGTCGGCGTTGATCTCACTGATGGTCGCCTGCAGCGAGGCGAACGCGCCGTCCGTGACGGTGACCGAGTCGCCGACCTCGAAGTCGAGGACCTTGACCTCGGGCTTGCCGGCCTTCTTGCCGCCCTCCTGCTGCACGACCGGTGCCAGCCACTTCAGCACCTCGTCGAGCGAGAGCGGAGCGGGGCGGTCGGCACGGTCGGTCGCGCCCACGAAGCCGGTCACCCCGGGGGTGTTCCGGACGCAGGAATACGACTCCGGGGTCAGCTCCATCCGGACGAGGATGTAGCCGGGGAAGACCTTGTTCTGCACCTGGGTGCGCTTGCCATTCTTGATCTCGACCTCTTCACGAGTCGGGACCTCGACCTGGTAGATGAACTCTTCCATGTCGAGGCTCGTGATACGGGTCTCGAGATTCGTCTTGACCTTGTTCTCGTAACCGGCGTAGGAGTGCACCACAAACCAGTCACCGGGCGCGAAGCGCAGGGCGGCACGCAGCTCGGCGACGGGGTCCTCGCTGTCGGACACCACGCTGGCGGTGGCAGCCGTCAGCACCGTCGACGTTTCCTCGCGCTGCTCGTCGTCGGTCTCGGGCGTCTCGTCGAATTCCTGCACGCTGCTCACTTCCGTCAGTCTGTCCTCGCCCCGTGATGCGGTACTACTCTTCCGGGCTGCCGTTCCCGAAGGCCCAGAGCACCGCCTTGGCGAAGCCGTAGTCGAGTCCGGCGACGATCGCGAGCATGACGATCACGAACACGACGACGACCAGCGTGTAGGTGGTCAGCTCTTTGCGGGTCGGCCAGATAACCTTACGCAGCTCGGCGACAACCTCGCGGATGAAGTTGATGAGTCGCGCGAAGATGTTGTTCGAACGGCCCTCTTTGGACTTGGTCTTCTTCTTGTCCGAGTCCTTGGTCTTGAGGTCGCTCGACTTGGTGTCCTTGGCACGGCCGTTCTTGCTCGCGCGCTCTTCGTCGTCCTCGTCGGCGTCGCCGTCAGCTTCGTCGTCCTCGGTCACCTCGAGGTCGTCCAGCTCGTCGGCGAACTCCTCCTCGATGGCGGCGTCTTCGGCGCTGAGCTCCTCTTCACGGCGATCGTCGGCGGGGTCGGTCCCGCGTCGCCTGCGTTCGGCCACTTTCGCCCTCTTCCGTGATCTCGCGAGTGCTCGGTCCGTGCACGACCGTCGGCAAGACCCGGGGCCTCGTGCGGTTTCGGCTCGGTGTCGCCGGACCACCGGCGGAGAAGCCGGTGGCACACGGTTTGACCAACCGTGACCGCTGCGGTCGTCGTCCCGATCGTGACGATCGGGCGCACCAGACCCAGGTCAGGCCTTCGGCGCAGGGGCGACAGGACTCGAACCTGCAACCTGCGGTTTTGGAGACCGCTGCGCTACCAATTGCGCCACACCCCTTCGTGACGATCGCAACACACACGTTGCTCACCCCACGGCGGACCAGTGTACGGGTTCCGGCCGGGATTCCCCAACCACCCCCCTCCTACACGTGCGGGCGAACGATCGCCTTCGCCGCACCGAGCACTTTCTCCCCCTGGCAGGTGGCGGTGACGTCGATCTGCACCAGGCCTTCATCCAGGAGTTTCTTCACCACACCGGCGACGACGACCTCGGTGCCCTTGTCGTCGTCGGGCACCACGACCGGGTTGGCGAAGCGCGTGGAATATTCCACGATCGATGCCGTGCCCCCCACCCAGCAGGCCACAGCCTGGCCCGCGAGGCCCATCGTGAGCATCCCGTGGGCGATGACCCCGGGAAGCCCCACAGCGGTCGCCTGGCGGTCGCTCCAGTGGATCGGGTTGAAGTCGCCGGAGGCGCCGGCGTAGCGGACCAGGTCCGCCCGGGTTACCCGGAAGGTCTGCGGCGGGAACTCGGTGCCGACCTGCATCTCAGCCTTCCCCTCGGATCACGAGCCTGGTCCAGATGGTCACCACGAGCTCACCCTCGACGGTGGACGCCTCGTGGCGGGTGGTGAGGAACGCGTGGCCGGCCCGGCTGCTGATCTCCTCGACCGTCATGACGGTCACCAGGTGGTCGCCGGCGACGATCGGCCGCTCGTAGCGGAACGTCTGGCCGCCGTGGACGACGCGGCTGTAGTCCATCCCGAACGCCTCGTCGTCGACCAGCTGCTGGCCCGCGTGCTGGCTCAGGATGATCGCGAAGGTGGGCGGCGCGATCACGTCGCGATAGCCCTTGGCGCGGGCCTCGGCGAGGTCGCGGTGCACCGGGTCGGCGGCGAAGACCGCGTCGGCGAACTCGCGGATCTTCTCCCGGCCTACCTCGTAGGGCGGGGTCGGCGGGAACACCCGGCCCAGGTACGACTGATCGAGCGGCATGCAGTGCAACTTACCTGGAAGCAAACAGCGCCCCGGCCGGTGGGCCGGGGCGCTGTCACAGATCAGTGGCGCGCTGCTACTACCGCGTCTCGCGGTGCACCGTGTGCTTGCCGTCGCGGGGGCAGAACTTCTTCAGCTCGATGCGGTCCGGGTCGTTGCGACGGTTCTTCTTGGTGATGTAGTTGCGCTCTTTGCACTCCGTGCACGCCAGCGTGATCTTCGGACGAACGTCGGTCGCCTTGGCCATGGCGAAGTGCCTTCCTTCAACGGGGAGTCAGATCCAGCGAACCAGCATAGCGGCTCACACAGACGGACGCCCAATCGGGCGTCCTATGGTGCTTCTGTAGCGGTGGCCGGACTTGAACCGGCGACACAGCGATTATGAGCCGCTTGCTCTGCCATCTGAGCTACACCGCCGCGGCGGACTCGATGCCTCAAGCCCGGTCTCGAGCCCCCTTACGGAATCGAACCGTAGACCTTCTCCTTACCATGGAGACGCTCTGCCGACTGAGCTAAGGGGGCGCATCAAGTGCGATCCCGCACATGCGCCCGCTAAGCGTACACGGCCCGCGCCCAGGCACGAAATCGACTTCCCCGGTTTCTACGGAACCGCCCGCAACCAGCGCACTTCTCCCGCTGGGGCGACCGTCGGGTCGGCGTCGGCCTGCACCTGGAGCCACGACTCGAACCGGGCGTGCGGCAGCGCACGGCTGAACAGGAAGCCCTGCCCCATCCCGCATTCCATGTCCTCGAGCAGCCCGAGGGTGAGCTCGCTCTCAACGCCTTCGGCGACCACGTCGAGGCCGAAGTTGCGGGCCATGTCGACGATCGTGCGCACGATCGCGAGGTCGCTCGGCGACGTCGCCATGCCCTGCACGAACGTGCGGTCGATCTTGACCTCCTGGACCGGCAGGCGGCTCAGGTCGGCGAACGAAGAGCGGCCGGCGCCGAAGTCGTCGACGGAGAGCCGCACGCCGAGGTCACGGAGCCGGTTGAGGGTCGGCAGGCTGCGCCCGCCGCCGAGCAGCTCGTCCCCCTCGGAGATCTCCAGGATGAGCCGGTCGACGGGCACCCCGTACTCGTCGAGCATCTCGGCGACGTACAGCGGGAAGTCGGCGTCGCTGAGCGTGCGGGCCGACAGGTTGACCGAGACCGTCAGCGAACGGCCCGCGTCGGCCCACTCGCGGGCCCGCCGGATGCCTTCCCGCAGGACCACGCCGTTGAGGCGGGCGAGCTGGCCGGTGTGCTCGGCCACGGCCACGAAGTCGGGCGGGGCGACCTGCCCGTGGACGGGGTGCTCCCAGCGGGCGAGGCACTCGACGCCGACCAGCCGGCGGTCCTTGAGGGCGACCTTCGGCTGGAAGTACACCTCCAGCTCCCCGGACGTCAGTGCGGCCTCCAGGTCGGCGGCCAGCCCGACCCGGCGGACCGAGCGGGACTGGAGCCCGGCGTTGAACAGTTGGACGATCCCGCGGGACTTGGCGACGTGGGTGGCCACGTGCGCCCGCTGGAGCAGCACCTCGGGCTCGGAGCCGTGGTCGGGGTAGATCGAGACGCCGACGTTGGTGTCGATGTCGATGGTGAGCATCTCGATCACCATCCGGTCGCGAAGCCCGGACCGCAGGGTGTCGGCCACGGCGACCGCCGCGTCGGCGCCGGCGGTGCGCAGCTCGACCGCGAACTCGTCGTCGCCGACCCGGGCGACCAGGGCGCCCTGCGGGGCGAGGTCGCGCAGCCGGCGGGCCACCTCGATGAGCACCTTGTCGCCGGCGGCGTAGCCGAGCGAGTCGTTGACCTGGCGCAGCGCGACGACGTCGAACAGCAGCACGGCCACGACCTCACGGGGCGCGCGGCCGCTCATCGCCTCGCCGAGGGCCTCCAGCATGCGGCGGCGGTTGGCGAGGCCGGTGAGCGTGTCGTGGTTGGCGTCGAACTGGAGCCGGTCGACGAGGCGGCTGTTCTCGACCGCGACGCCCGCGTGGGCGGACAGCGTCTCGAGCACCTGCACGTCGTCGGTCCCGAACGCCGTGCGCTCGCCGAGACGCCCGGCGACCTCCAGGGTGCCGATCGTCACACCGCCCGAGCGAAGGGGCACCACGATGATGTCCTTCACGCCGACGTTCTGCAGGACAGATCGCAGCTCGGGGTCGCCGACCTTGGGGCCGACCGCGATCGTCTCGCCGGTGCGCATCGCGAGTTGGCGGAACCGGTCGGGGGTCGGTGCGCTGTCGAGGAGCCCCTGGTAGTCGTACCGCGCAGAGAGCAGCACCTCGTCGTACCGGCCCTGGTCGGGCAGCCACAGCGTGGCCGAGTCGGCGGAGAGCAGCATCCGGACCCGCCCGAGCAGCACGTCGGGCAGCGCGCCGGTGTGGTTGCTGGCCGCGATGTCCTGAGTGAGGGAGTAGATCGAGGTCAGGCTCTTGTGCTGCTGGAGGAACTGCGCATAGGCCCGGTAGACGAGGCCGAGCACGGCGGTCAGGGCGACCAGCAGCACGGCGGCCCACTCGCTGGCCTGCAGCGTCACCAGCATGACCAGGCCGAGAACGATGTTGACGCCCATCACCGCGGTGCCCGGCACCGAACTGCGCAGGAACTGCGGCAGGCAGCCGATGCCCTGCAGCAGGACCATTACGCCGGAAATGCCCGCCAAAGTAATGACATTCAGGGCGACGATCGCGGCGCCGAGAACGAGCCAGGTGCGCGGATCACTGGCCTCGCCGAGTCCGAATTTGAACACGACGAGATTTGCCGCCGCGACGCCGGCGATGTGACCGGCGGCGTTGAACGCGGCCTTGTGCGGCCCGAGCCGGCCGGTGAACGTATTCCAGACCAGACCCGCCACCAGCCGGATGATGATGGCGAGCTCGGGCGACAGGTAGAACAGCGTGAGCAGCACCGGCACGTCGTTCATCCAGAAGACGAACGCCTGCCGCCGGGCGTCGAAGCGCAGCTGCATGTGCGTGGCCACGACGGCCAGCGCGAACAGGACCGGGGCGTAGCCGATGTTGAAGTCGAACGCGCGCGTCTTGTCGGACAGGACGAGCGGCAATGAGAGGAGGATGCCCAGCAGGAACAGAGGGCCGGTGATCAGCCACGCGTGCTTCTCGTCGCGGCTCACCGGCGGCTTCGGAGCGGGCACCCGTTCCCCAATCACACAGGCATGGAGCCGTCAGCCGGTCGAGGGGACGAGCCAGCTGCTGCGGCTCAGGTCCAGCCCCAGTCCATGATGACGGCCATGCCCTCGGTCGGTGCGGGCCGCGGCGCGGCTGGCACGCCGACGACGGTGACGGCACCGGGCACAGCGGATAATCCGCTACCGGAGACGATATCGGCTTGCGCGGTCGTTCCCGAGAGGCCCAGAGCGACGGCCCCGGTCCCCATCGTCACCGCCAGACGAACCATCCACCGGCCAAGCATCTTGTCGCGCATCAGTCGCTCCCATGCGATCGCAGTGACACCAGGTCCGGTTTGGTTACCCACGATCGTGCCACAGCCCACGTCGTTACCAACAGTGCGGCACCCAGGATGACTCGCTCGATCGTAAGAATCGACCTTTCGGCCGATTTCAACTCTGGCGAACCGGCTATATCAGCTCACCCTACGCAGTTTCGGGGCAACTTTTCTGGCCCCTCGGGAGTCGGGGATCTCCCGCCAGCCGTCCTCCTCGAGGACCGCCGACTCGATCCAGCGGACCGCCTCGTCCTCCGACTGGAAGCTGCGGACCCGCCGCCGGCCCGCCGGGCCACCCCGGAGAAGCTCGACCTGCCACCGGCCGTCGGCCGCGTTGCGCACGAAGATGTCCCGCCGGACCAGCCGGGACCAACGACCGTTCCACCACTGCCGCTCGTTCATGCCCCCATCTTAGAACTGGTGTACGACATTTTTCGGCGCCGTACGATGAACTCATGGAGTTCCCCGGGAAGGGTCTCGCCAAGGGTCTCGCCGTCACGCTGGGCACGATGACGCGGCGCTCGACCACGCAGCAGTACCCGGACGTCGAGCCCGACCTGCCGCCGCGCACCCGCGGGGTCATCGCGCTCGTCGAGGAGAACTGCACGGTCTGCATGCTGTGCGCCCGCGAGTGCCCCGACTGGTGCATCTACATCGACTCCCACAAGGAGGAGGTGCTGGTCCCGGGCGCCGCCCGCCCGCGCCAGCGCAACGTGCTGGACCGCTTCGCGATCGACTTCTCGCTCTGCATGTACTGCGGGATCTGCATCGAGGTCTGCCCCTTCGACGCGCTGCACTGGTCCCCCGAGTTCGAGTACGCCGAGCACGACATCCGCGACCTGCTCCACGAGAAGGAGCGCCTGGAGGAGTGGGTGCCCACGGTGCCCGCACCGCCCGCGCACGACCCCCGGGGCGAACCGGCCAAGGAACAGACCGCGGCCGCCAAGCGCGCGTAGGTCCGCTCCGCCCGGCGGTCGATTCCTGTCGGACCTTGGTGGCAGGATGTCGCCATGAGGTTGGCTCAGCGATGACCACGGCCGATGTGCTGATCGGCGCGCTCGGCGCGGTGGCGCTGGGCTCCGGCCTGCTGGTCGTGACGACGCGGCACGTCGTGCGGGCCGGGCTGTGGCTGGTCGTGGCGCTGGGCGCGATCGCCGGGCTCTATCTGGTGCTCACCGCCGAGCTGGTCGCCTGGGTCCAGGTCCTGCTCTACGTCGGCGCCGTCGTCGTGCTGCTGCTCTTCGCGGTGATGCTCACCCGGGCGCCGATCGGCGCGAGCGACGACCTCGACCGGGTCCGCTGGCCCGGGCTGCTGGTCGGGGCCGGGTCGGGTGCCGGGCTCGCGGTCCTGCTGATCGACGCGTTCCGCTGGACGCGGGCCGACCTGCCGGAGCCGGGCACCGCCGAGCGGCTCGGCGCGGCGCTGTTCCGCACCTGGGTGCTGCCGTTCGAGCTGATCTCCGTGTTGCTGCTGGCCGCGCTGGTCGGGGCGATCGTGGTGTCCCGGCCGGACATCGGCGCGAGGAGGCGGGGCTGATGCATCCCGTGCTGCCGTTCACGATCGCCGCGCTGCTCTTCGGCATCGGGGTCTACGGCGTGGTCGTCCGGCGCAACGCCGTGCTGCTGCTCATGGCCGTCGAGCTGATGCTCAACGCGGTCAACCTGATCTTCGTCACCGCCGACGCGACCATCCGGGCCGCCGTGCCGCACGCCGGGCAGTCGTTCACGCTGTTCGTGATCGTGCTCGCGGCGGCCGAGGTCGGCGTCGGGCTCGCGCTGATCCTCCAGCTCTACCGGCTGCGCCGCAGCGTCGTGGTCGACGAGCTGGAGCTCGACGAGGAGGTGTCGGCGTGACCGTCGACCCCCTCGGCGCCGCCCTGCCCGGGATCCCGCTCGCCCTCGGCCTCGCCGGGCTGCTGCTGCGCGGGGACAAGCGGGTGCCGGCCGCGGTGCTCGGCGTCGGCGGTGCGACCGCGGCGCTCGGCGTCGCGATCGCCGCCGCCGTGCGCGGCCCGCACGGGCCCGACCGCGGCCACGTGCTGGCCGAGTTCGGCCGGCTGGCCGTCACGTTCGGCACCTGGCTCGACGGCCCCGCCGGGCTGGTGGCGGTCGCCGTCGCCGTGGTGGCGCTGTGCGTCCAGGTCTACTCGGTGGCCTACCTGCACCACGACGACCGCTACGCGCCCTACGCCGCCCAGGTCAGCCTCTTCACCGGCGCGATGCTGCTGGTCGTCGCGTCCGGCGACCTGATCGTGATGCTCGTCGGCTGGGAGGTCATGGGCATCTGTTCCTACCTGCTCATCGGCCACGACCGGCGGCTGCCCGAGGCGCCGCGGGCGGCGGTCAAGGCGTTCCTGGTCACCCGCGTCGGCGACGTCGGCTTCCTGCTCGGCATCGCGCTGCTCGGGGTGCGGGCCGGCAGCTTCCGCATCGCCGACGTGTTCGCCGCCGACCTGTCCGCGGGCACGGTGACGGCCGCCTGCCTGATGCTGCTGGCCGGGGTGGCCGGCAAGAGCGCGCAGTTCCCGCTGCACACCTGGTTGCCCGACGCGATGGCCGGCCCGACCCCGATCTCGGCCCTGATCCACGCCGCGACGATGGTCGCGGCCGGGGTCTACGTCGTGGCCCGGCTGTTCCCGCTGTTCGAGCGGTCCGCCACGGCGCTGGTCGTGCTGGCCCTGATGGCCTCGGTCACCATGCTGCTCGGCGCGCTGTCCGCCCTCGGCCAGGACGACATCAAGCGGGTCCTGGCCTGGTCGACGGTCAGCCAGCTGGGCTACATGACCGGCGCCCTCGCCGTCGGCGCACCCGCCGCCGCGCTGTTCCACCTGCTCACCCACGCCGCGTTCAAGGCGCTGCTGTTCCTCGCCGCGGGTGCGGTGATCCACGCGGTCGGCACCAACCTCATGGCGTCGATGGGCGGGCTGCGGGAGCGGATGCCGGCCACGTTCTGGACCATGACGGCCGCGCTCGCGGCGCTCGCCGGGGTGCCGGTGTTCGCCGGGTTCTGGAGCAAGGACGCGATCGTGGAGGCCGCCTGGCACGCCACGACCGGCGAGAGCCACGGGCCGCTGCCGCGGGGGGTGGCCGCCGTGGTGCTGGTCTCCGCCTGCCTGACCGTCGCGGTCACCGCGGCCTACGTGGTGCGGCTGTGGCGGCGCACGTTCGGCGGCGAGGCACGTTCGGCCGAGGCCCGGGCGGCGCACGAGCCGCCGTGGGCGATGCGCGGGCCGCTGCTGGTGCTGGCCGTGCCCACCGTCCTGCTGGGCTTCGCCGGGCTGGCCTCGGGCTTCAGCGACCGGCTGGTCGGCGGGTGGGGCGGTGCCGGAGGCGCGATGCCGCTGCCGGCCGCCGAGCCGGTCGCACACCTGACCTGGCTGGCGATCATCCCGCTCGTCCTGCTGGTCGCCGGGGGCTGGCTCGCCTGGCGCCGCGACCCGGCGGCCCCGCTGCCCGACACCGCGACCACCCGCCTGTTCGCCAACGCCTTCTATCTCGACGCGGTGCAGGACGCGCTCGTCACCCGGCCGGTCGCGGCGCTGGCCCGGGCCATGCGGCGGGCCGACGAGCGGCTCGTCGACGGCGCGGTCGACGGAGTCGGCTCCGGCGCGGCCGGGGCGGGCGGGCTGCTCGCCCGGGTCCACGCGGCCGCGCTGCCCCGGGCGACCACCGCCGTGCTCGGCGGCGCCGTCGTCATCGCCGCGGTCGTCGCGATCGTCGTGGGAGTGGCCCGATGACCACCGGACAGACGCTCCTGCTGGCCACCCTGCTGCTGCCGGCGATCGGCGCGCTCGCCGCCGCCGGCCTGCCGGCCCGGCTCGACCGCGCCGGCCGGGTGACGGGCACCGTGTTCGCCGCCGCCACGCTCGGCGTCACACTCCTGTTCCGCCCGCCGGACGCGGCGCCCGCCACGGCGTCGCGGATCGCGCCGTGGACCGAGCTCGACCTGCCCTGGGCGCCCGCCCTCAGCCTGCGGTTCCACCTGGGCATCGACGGCATCTCCTACCCGCTGGTCCTGCTCACCGCCCTGCTGACCGTGCTGTGCTGCGCCTACTGCCTCTGGCGGGTGCCGGAGCCGGGCCGCGGCCGGCTGCTGGTGGCGCTGCTGCTCGTGCTGCAGGTCGGCATCCAGGGCGTGTTCCTCTCGCTCGACCTGGTGCTGTTCTTCGTGTTCTTCGAGGTCGTGCTCCTGCCGATGTATGCGGTGATCGCCGTCTGGGGCGGCCCCGACCGGCGGCGGGCGGCTCGCAAGTTCGTCCTCTACACCTTGTTCGGCTCGGTGCTGCTCCTCGTGGGCGTCTTCGTGGTCGTGTCGGCGTCGGGCACCGCCGACCTGGTCGCGCTCGGCGACCCGGCCGTGCGCCCGATGACCAGCGGCATGCAGCTGCTGGCGTTCGTCCTGCTCGCCGTCGCGTTCGCGGTGAAGAGCCCGCTGTGGCCGCTGCACACCTGGCTGCCGGCCGCGCACACCGAGGCGCCGACGGTCGGCTCGGTGATCCTGGCCGGCGTGCTGCTGAAGATGGGCACGTATGGGCTGCTGCGGGTCGCGGTCGGGGTGGCGCCCGACGGCGCCGCGCGCAGCGCCCCGGTCCTCGCGATCCTGGCCACGGCCGCGATCATCGCCGGTGGCCTGATCTGCCTGGCCCAGACCGAGCTCAAGCGGCTCATCGCCTACTCGTCGGTCGGCCACATGGGCTTCGTGCTGCTCGGCATCGCGACCCTGACCGCCACCGGCCTGCAGGCCGCCCTCATCGGCAACATCGCCCACGGCATCGTCACCGGCCTGCTGTTCTTCATCGCCGGCGGGATCAAGGACCGGCTGCACACCGGCGAGCTGGTCCGCCTGGGCGGGCTGCGGGAGACCGCGCCGGCGCTCAGCGGCGTGCTCGCCTACGCCGCGATCGCCTCGCTCGGCCTGCCCGGCCTGGCCGGCTTCTGGGGCGAGGCGTTCGCCGTCGTCGCCGCGTTCGAGCGCGGCGGCCCGCTGTGGATCACCCTGGGCGTGCTGGCGGCGGCCGGCGCGGCCCTCGCCGCCGCATACTTCCTGCGCCTGCTGCGCCGGGTCACCCACGGCCCGGCCGCCCCGGCGGTCGCCGGGCTCGGCGCGCAGGCCCGGCTCGGCCCGGGCGAGCTCGTCGCCTGGTCGCCGCTCGTGGTGCTGACCCTGGCGCTGGGCATCCTGCCGCCGCTCGTCCTGTCGTACTCCGCCGATCCCGTGGCGGCCCTCGCGGAGGTGTTCGGCCGATGAGGATCGACCAGGTCGCGCTCCTGCCGACGTACGTCGCCGCCGCCACCGCCGTCCTCGCGCTGATGGCCGACCTGGTGGTCCCGGGGCGGCGGGGCGCGGTCACCGGGGTCACCGCGCTGGGCATGCTCGGCACGATCGCCACGGCGATCACCGTCGGCGTGGGGCTCGACGGCGGCCGGCGCACCGCGTTCTGCGTCGGCCCGGACCAGTGCTCGCTGGTGTTCGACCCCGCGACCGCGATCGTCGCCGGGGTGTTCGCCGCGCTCGCCCTGGGCGCGCTGGCACTGTCGGTGCCCCTGCTGCGCACCGGCGAGGTGCCGGCCGGGGAGTACTGCTTCCTCCTCGCCTGCTCGTTGACCGGCGCGGTCGTGCTCGGCGGCGCCCGCGACCTGATCACGCTGGTGGTGGCGCTCGAGACGCTGACGCTTCCGCTGTACCTCCTGGTCGGCCTCCGCCGCGGCAACCGGGCCGGCGGTGCCGCCGCGGTCACGTTCTTCGTGGTCAGCGTCGTGTCGACGGCGGTGGCCCTGCTCGGCGCCGCGCTCGTCTTCACCGCCACCGGCGGCGTCCACTTCGCCGACATCGCGGGCGCCGAGGTCCCCCCGGCCGCCGAGCCGCTGCTCAAGGTGGGCGTGATCCTGCTGCTCACCGGCCTGGCGTTCAAGGTCGCCGCGGTGCCGACGCACGCCTGGGCGCCGACCACCTACGACGGGGCGCCGTTACCCGTCGCCGCCTACCTGTCGACGGCGTCCAAGCTCGGTGGCGTGGTCGCGCTGCTGCTCGTCGGCGTGTCCGCGGCCCGGCCGGTGCTCGCCACGTCGGGCCTCACCCTGGCCGTGCTCGCGGTGCTGAGCATGACCGTCGGCAACCTGGTCGCGCTGCGCCAGCGGCGCATGGTGCGGCTGCTCGCCTGGTCGTCGGTCGCCCAGGCCGGCTACCTGCTGGCCCCGCTCGGCGCGCTGCTCGCCGCCGGCGGGCGCACCGGGCCGGCCGTCGAGCTGCTGGTCGCCGCCACCATCGCCTATGCCTTCTTCTACGTCGTGCTGGAGTTCTCCGCGTTCGGGGCGATCGTCGGGGTCCGGGGCGCGGGCGACGGCGGCGAGGTCGCCGACTACCGGGGCCTGGCCCGCCGCTCCCCCTGGCTGACCGCCGTGCTGGTGATCTCGCTCACCGGCCTGGCCGGCCTGCCGCCGGGGCTCGCGGGCCTGTTCGCCAAGGTCGCCGTGGTGCGCTCGCTGCTCGGCGGCGACGCGGTCTGGTTAGCCATCGTGGTCGCGCTCAACGCCGTGGTCGGCCTCGCCTACTACGTCCGCGCGGCCGCGACCCTGTTCGCCCCGGCGCCCGACGGCCTGTCGCCCGAACCGAGACAGCGGGTGAGCTGGCCGGTCGCCACCGCGGTGGCGGTGGCCGCCGTCGTGGCCGTCCTCGTCGGCCTCGCACCGGAGCTCGTCATGCGGGCCGCCGGGACGTTCAGCTAGCTCACAGCTAGCACCGGGAAGGTCCACGGGCAGTCGCGGTGTTATTGGAGGCATGCAGCACAGGCATTTCAACGGTCTGAAGACAGCGGCCCTCCTCGGGTTGCTCACCTCACTGATCCTGCTTGTCGGCTACTGGCTCGGCGGTAGCACCGGTCTGGTCATCGCCGTCTTCCTGTCGCTGGCAATGAACGCGTTCAGCTACTTCTACTCGGACAAGATCGCCCTGCGCGCCATGAACGCGCAGCCGGTCACCGAGGCGCAGGCCCCCGAGCTGTACGCCATGGTCCGCGAGCTCGCCACCCAGGCCGGGCAGCCCATGCCACGGCTCTACATCAGTCCCACGATGCAGCCCAACGCGTTCGCCACGGGCCGCAACCCGCAGCACGCCGCCGTCGCCGTGACCCAGGGCATCCTGGGCATGCTCACGACCCGTGAGCTGCGCGGCGTGATCGGTCACGAGCTGTCGCACGTCTACAACCGCGACATCCTCATCTCCAGCGTCGCCGGCGCCCTCGGCGGCATGATCACCATGCTGGCCCAGCTGGCGATCTTCCTGCCGCTCGGCTCGAGCGACGACGAGGACGGCCCCGGCATCGTCGGCATGCTGCTGATGCTCATCCTCGGCCCGCTGGCCGCGATGGTCATCCAGATGGCCATCAGCCGCAACCGCGAGTACCAGGCGGACGAGTCGGGCGCCAAGCTCACCAACGACCCGTTGGCCCTGGCCAGCGCCCTGCGGAAGATCCACCGCGGCACCCAGGCGCTGCCGCTGCCGGCCGACAGCCAGCTGGCCAGCCAGGCCCACCTCATGATCGACAACCCGCTCAAGGGCGGTGGGCTCGCGTCCCTGTTCTCGACGCACCCGCCGATGGAGCAGCGGGTGGCGCGTCTCGAGCAGATGGCCGGGGTGCAGTACCGCTAAATCCCCTTCGGATCGTGAAGGGCCTGCCGTTAGTATCGGCGGGCCCTTCAGTCCTTACCGAAAGGGGTAGTGGTGCTCCGGCAGTACGCCTCCGTCTGGCGGCTCCCCGGAGCGCCTGTTTTGCTCGTCGTGGGCGTCGCCGCACGGCTCGGCATCGGGATGATCTCGCTGTCGCTGCTGCTCCTGCTGCAGCGGACGACCGGGCGGTACACCGAGGCGGCGCTCGCCTGCTCGGTGTACGCGATCGCCACCGCCGTCGCAAGCCCCGTCGTCGGCCGCCTCGCCGACCGCGCCGGCCCGGCCCCGGTGCTGCTCGTCACCGGCGTCGTCCACCCGCTGATGCTGCTCCTGCTGCTGGCCGCCGGCCTGCGGCACGCCCCGCTGCCGCTGATCCTGGCCGCCGCGACGCTCGCCGGGGCGACGTTCCCGCCGCTGACCGCCGCGATCCGCGGCACGTGGAACGCGCTGACCGCCGACCAGCCGCAGGTCAGACTGACCGCGATGGCCGCCGAGACGGCGCTCTTCGAGATCGTCTTCGTCACCGGGCCGATGCTGGTCGCCCTGTGCGTCGCCCTCTGGCAGCCCGCGGTCGCACTCGTCGCCGCGGCGGCGATCACGCTCGTCGGCACGCTCACCGTGGCGCGCGGCCGGGCCATCCGCTCCTGGCGCCGCCACGAGGACCACCCACCCGCCCGCGGCCTGGGTCCGCTGCGGGTGCCCGGCTTCGCCGCCCTGCTGGTCACGGCCTTCGGGCTGGGTTTCGCATTCGGCGGTACCGGGGTGGTCGTCCCCGCCTACGCCACCGCCCACGTGTCCACCGATCCGGAGAGCGTCGGCGGCATCCTGCTGGGTGTGTGGGGCATCGGCAGCGCCGTCAGCGGCTTCTGGTTCGGCGCACGCCACCGGGTCGGCGCGCGACTCGGCTGGATGCTCGCCGGCGTCGCCGCCAGCCTGGCCGTCCTCGCCGCCATGCCGAACGCCGTGTCGCTGGGCGCCGCGCTGATCATCGGCGGCGCGACGATCGCACCCACCCTCACCGTGCAGAACTCGCTCATCGGCGCGCTCGTGCCGCGCTCGATGCTGAACGAGGCGTACACCTGGCTGGTGACCGTCTCCGTGGCCGCGAGCGCCACCGGGGTGGCCGTGACCGGCATGGTGGTCGACCACCCGGGCGGCGTCATGTGGGCCTTCCTCCTGGGCGGGGCCGCCGTGGCCGCCGGCGCGGTGGTGGCGCTGCTGCCGCGGGGCTCGATCGCGCGCGCCACAGCCGTCACCCACTCGGGCGACGAGCTCAAGGCCGTTGTGTAGGGTCCGGGCTCATGGCGTTTGTGCCGACCGACCCGGCTCGCGGTGATCTCGCCGCCGGGCACGATGTCGAGATCCGCCACGCCGACAGCTTCGTGCGCATCCGCGCCGTCCCGCCCTCCAGGACGGGACGGCGCGCGCCGCGGGACTACCGGTAGTTGGGTGAACTGCAGGGACCATGGCCACCACCAGGACGGTAGCCAGCCATGATCCCCGCCAGGCCGTGATCAGGCCGTCGTGCACCGAGGCGTAGAAGTGCCGCAACGCATGCATGCCCTGTTCCCGGGTGCGCTCCACACCCGCATGGGTCAATGCCGGGTGCCAGACGTACCGGTTGAACGTGTGCCGATCGAGCGCAACCTTGGTCTTGCCGTAGACCACTAGCTCGACCGTCACCGACGGGCCGCCGGGCTCTTCCCAGGGCAACGTCACCGGCACGGGTGACCACTCGGTCAGATGGGCAGCCACCGAGTCAACAACTGACTCGGCAAGGGGCACATCACGGGTCTTGCGGCCCTTCGGAAGCGCGAACACCAGCCGGTTACCCACGATCTTTTAGCTGCCGAACGACATGCACAACGCCCCGCTCCAGGCCCACTCAGCCGTGGGCGGACCGGATCTGGTGTGGCGCAGGGTCCAGTCCGCGCGCGTCGGCTGCCCGCCGGGTCATCGGTCGGCGGTCGGCGGCGTTTCCGCTTGCTCGACCTGCTGGATGAGTTGCTTGAGGTGGGCGATCTCGTCGCGCAGGGCGGCCTGACCGGCGGCGGTGAGGGTGACCCAGGTGCGTGGGCGCTTGCCCTCGAAGCCCTTCTCGATCTGGATTAGCTCGGCCTTCTCCAGGACGGTCAGGTGCTGCCCGAGGTTACCGGCGGTCAGCTGCAGGGTGGTACGGAGGAAGCCGAACTCGACCTGGCGGGCCTGGTGCGCGATGGCCATGATGCCGAGCCGGACGCGCTGGTGGACGACGTCGTCGAGGCCGTTGGCGGGGTGATCGGTCATCGTGCGTGAACCTTGGCGGTCGGCTGGAACAGGGCGAAGCCGGCGGCGCCCAGCAGCAGCACCGCCGCCGGGACGAGCAGGTACGGCAGGAAGAACCACGGCGACGACGAGTGAATGACTTGGTTGCTCTGCACCATCCCGATCGCCAGGTAGACGAGGGTGTACGCCAGCAGCGCCCAGTTGCGTTCGACCCACGTGAGCACCAGCAGCGCCAGCCCGATTACCGCCAGGGGACTGGCCAGCCCGTTAATGAGCCACACGGCCGGCCCGACCTCGATCTGCGCCGGGTCGGTGGAGAACGGGTCGGCGGGCTGGGGAAGGAGCGGGTGGAACGTCAGCCAGATCGACACGGCCGTCATCAGGACGGCCAACGCGACGCCGACGACGACGTAGGGGCGGATGGGGGTGCCCACGCCGCGCCGTCGGGACTGCCTGACGTAGAAGGCCGCGATCGCCGCGTAGGCGAGCAGCAGCGCGACTGTCCAGTACCCGAGCTCCGCCGGGTTGGGCGCCATGCAGACCGTGCTCCCCGGGCGGGATCGGCAGGTGCCGAAGACGTCGAGGTAGGGGGCGTACCGGTAGACGGGAATCGCGACCAGGGTGATCGTCGCGAAGACCAGCAGCGGGAACCAGGTGCCGCGCTGGGCGACACGGACCCGGCGCGTCAGGTCACGCACGGCCGCCAGCAGCTCGTGAGGGCTGTCCCCCTGGGGAACAGACTTGTCTGCCATGAAGATAGCTTTGCATTACAGACCTAGCTGCGCAAGAGAGCGCATGACACTTTTCGTGGTCCGTGCCGTGACGGGGATCCGGCACGGCACGCGGCGCGAGCGGCCAAGCGCCTGCCTTCAGCAAGATCATCGGGACCAAATTCGGACCAATGAGGGTGAGAAATGCTGTCAAACGATCACCAGCGTTGACAATGCTCTGCTCTCCGGCCGAATCTGCCCGTTACTCACGATCTTCATCGGATGGTCGCGGTTAGGGGTTCAAGTCCCGCCAACGGTCCGCTGCCCAAGCGCTGGCGTCGGTTGCGTACAGCGGCAAAGTACAGCAACCGACCGCACCGAGCCGGACACTGCCGAAGCTAAACTCGTTGCAGCACAACGGTTCCAGCCTCACCAGACCGCACCGCCGTGACTCCGTAGATCCAGGTCCCGCGACAGCAACGCGGCAGCAACCGCCCCGACCGGCGGCGGCCGGCAAAACCGAGGACCAGGGCGCGAGCGTCGATCGGGTGCGGCAACTCAGGCCCCCGAGGAGCCGTCGTCCCGCGCGGTCCGCGCTCCGAACACAACCCGCCGCCAGCGGGTGATTCAGTGTTTGCTGAACGCGCCGACCTTGACGATAATACGAACAGGTGTGCGAAACTGCTGATCATGAGCGGCTACCGGCCCGGCGAACTACGACAGGTCGGCAACGGCCCACGCGTCGCCGTTGTCGCACCCGCGCACTGCCACAACGGGCACCCGCTCGGCCCGCTCCAGGTCATGCTCGGCACTGAACTCTGCGACCCCGGCATGGGCCGCTACCAGCGCCACATCACCTGGACCTGCCGCACCTGCGGTGACGTCACGATCGCCGACGGCCACCCGGACTCCTGCCGCTCCTCACCCGAGACTGGGTCCAAGATCATGCCATCTCCAGGCCGTCAACCGCCGACCGACAGCGACCAACGATGACCGACGTTGGCAGACGACGCCCAGCTCACCCTCGGTTACGTCGCGGTGAGCCGGGCGGGTCGCAGAACGCTATCTGTAGTTGGTGAACTGCAGGGCGATACCGAAGTCCTCCTGCTTGAGCAGCGTGATGACCGCCTGGAGGTCGTCCTTCTTCTTGCCGGTGACCCGCAGCTGGTCGCCCTGGATCTGGGCCTGAACGCCCTTCGGCCCCTCGTCGCGGATCTTCTTCGAGATGGCCTTGGCCTTGTCCGACTCGATGCCCTGGATGATCTTCGCGTCGATCTTGAAGATCTTGCCCGACGCCCGCGGCTCGCCGGCGTCGAGGGACTTGAGCGAGATGTTGCGCTTGACCAGCTTCTCCTTGAAGACCTCGAGCGCCGCCTGCGCGCGCTCCTCGGTCTCCGCCTGGATCGCGACGGCCTCCTCCCCGGCCCACTTGATCTCAGCCCCGGTCCCGCGGAAGTCGAACCGCTGAGCCAGCTCCTTCTCGGCCTGGTTGAGCGCGTTGTCGACCTCCTGCCGGTCGACCTTGCTGACGATGTCGAACGAGGGTGCCGAAGCCATGGCGGATGCTCCCTGTAAACCTGGTCGTGTCGTGTTCCGGGCGTTGCGAGGGTACCCGTTTGCGTTGCCCCGGGGGCGTACCGCTATTCTTGCTTGCGCCAGGCGGGTTGCCCGAGCGGCCAATGGGAGCGGACTGTAAATCCGTCGCGAAAGCTACAGAGGTTCGAATCCTCTACCCGCCACAGGCAGTGAGAAGCGCCCCCTACCAGGGAGAACCCGGTAGGGGGCGCTTTCGTTGCTGTCCAGCCACGTGCAGCCATAGCCAGCCGTCCACGGGTGTCCACGGACTATGCGCGGACCAGGGTCCACGCGGGACGCTGGCCGACCATGACCCATCCAGCATCGGCCGACCAGGCGTCCCGTTATTTCACCTAGTCTTATTTCACCTAGTACACTGGAGTGCGTGACCGAACGAGTAACCCAGCCGACGCTCGATGTCCTGGAGGCGCTGCTTGTCGCCCACGACTTCGAGCTTCACGGCTGGGCGATCATCAAGAGCACCAAGCGCGCCGGCCCGACCGTCTACAAGATCTTGGAACGCCTGACCAAAGGCGGGATGCTGACTGAACGGTGGGAGGAACTCGGCCCAGAAGACAATCGCCCGCGCCGCCGGTTCTACCGACTCACACCAACCGGCATCGCGTACGGCCGGCAACTCCTCGCTGAACGACGCCCAGAAGCCAGGCAGCGCTGGCGTCCCCTGCTCGGCGGGGAGGCTCACGCGTGAGCAACGTGTGGGGCATCATCTCCGGTGTCCTGATGGGCCTGGCGGTAAACGAAACGTGCGACCTATCTCCCTGGCTCGCCCAGCGGATTGTGCCGGTCGCCGCACGCCTCTGGACCCGGGACCCCGAACGACGCGAGGTCTACACAGAGGCGTGGCTCGCCATCATCAACGACCGACCGGGCAAGCTGTTCAAGCTGACAACGGCCCTCGCCTTCCTTGGTGCCGGTGCAACCGCATCGATCCGCCACCGGCTGACCGGACTGATGACGACCATTAGCTTGCTGGTCGAGCAGAAGCTTCCGACGTACTACGCCGCCTTTGGCCTTCTAAAACTGGCGGTTCGCCGGTCGTCACCCGGACAACTCGCGGTTGCGGGTATCTCCTCTGCGGCGGTGGGGCTGGCTGTCGTCGTTTTTAGCGGGTTTGTCGGCCTTTCCGATCAGCCCTTGGGTGTCGTGTGGTCATTGGCCTACCTCCTCGCGGTGACGTTCGTCCAGGCGGGGCTGCTGTACGTCATAGGCCGCCTGGAGTTGGCCAGAACGTGCGCGAGTTCGGAGACGGATGGACGAGTTGAAGAACCCCGACTAACGAGAAGCGCCCCTGCGTGTTCCTGGCAGGGGCGCTTCTGTTCGATGTCCGCTAAATCTGAGCGTAGGCACAGTGTTGCCTACTCGCCATCCATGGCACGTTCGATGCGGTGTCGGGCGGACTCGTCCTGCCCCACGATGCACTTCGCGTAGACCCGCAGCAGCACGGCGACACTGTGCCCGGCCCACTCGGCAACCTGCGTCGCCGGGACTCCCGCGTTGAGCCACGTCGACACCGCCGCGTGCCGCAGGTCGTACGGCACCCTCGCCAGCGGCGACAGGCACTCCGCTGGACTGAGCGCGAGCGCCCGTGCCTTGTGCCACACACCGGTGTACGTGCTGTCTCCGATCGTGCCGCCGCGCGGCCCGACGAACAGCCGCCCGTCCGGCGCGACGCCGAAGTGGTCGAGGTGGCACCGGAGGATCTCGACCAGTTCGGGATGGGCCGGCACCGGCCGCGTGTCCGTGGCAGCGCGGTGCTTGAGGCCGCGCCGCTCACGTGACCGGCCGCTGTCCGTCCACGCTGTCCCGGTCCGGGGGGACGAATTGCCCAGCAGCAACTCACCCCACCCGCTCGTCGGCAGCGCGGCGAGGTTCTCGGCCCGGAAGTCGAGCGCCTCGCTCGATGTCAACTCTGGTGTTGTGGGCCGTGGACCCTTATATTTGCGGCAGATTGATCATCGAGACCGGTTGATATTCTCTGGAGGATGCATGAAGGTATCAGCGGTTCTGCGAAGGTGGGTAACCCGTGCGTCAGTGGTAACCGCCTTGTCATTGGGCTTCGGCGTGTTGGTCGCTTCGCCGGCTTCGGCGTACCCCACCGGGTGCAACCTCATGTCCGCCACCGTAACTTGGGGCTGGGAAGGGGGGAATTATGCGTACTGTTTCGCTGGGTCGGGCACGTACCAGGTGGCAATTACCTGCAGAACCCTCAACAGTCCGGTTTTGTACAATTATTCCGGTCCCGTCAGGACTGTTGGATCTGGGCTGAGGTCCGAAATGTACTGTCCGTACGGCCAGACTCTCGAGTCCTACCAGCGGTATCTCACCTGATCTCTAGTAGCTGCGGATCGCGCTGCACGGATGCGGGCTGTTCGCGGCCGGCCTGTACCAGCTGGCCTATGCTGCGCAGACGTTCGAAGCAGGCCGTCCGGCCGTCAACTCCTTCAGTGAGCGCGACTACAAGGATCTCGAAGGCGTGCTCGACGCGTACACCGTCCCGGCCGTTGACCCGGATGATCCCAGCAAGCTCAAGGAAGGTGGGACCGGCCAGCCGGTACGGCTCACGCAGTACGAACTGGTCCGCATCTCTGATCCCGAACGTGCCGCCAAGGCGGCCGCTGAAGCGGACAACACTGACACCGGCACGTGACGAGCGGCTCGCCAACACAGCTCGGCGGCTCCCTGTCGCTGCGCCACACAGCTCATGATCAAATGCCGTGTGGACTATGCGCGGACCAGACCGGGGCGCACGCGAACGTCGCCGCAGCTCAGAGGCGATTCCGCGTACGGGCTGTAAATCCGTCGCGAAAGCTACAGAGGTTCGAATTCTCTACCCGCCACAGGCAGTGAGAAGCGCCCCTTGCCGGAGAGATCCGGTAGGGGCGCTCTCGTATTTCAGCCCGTCGGCGGGAACAGGCGGCGCAGGGTCGGGGCCACCGCGGCAGCGAACGGGCCGTCGTCGTCATCCCTGTGCCACAGCGTCCAGAGCACGACGCCCATCGTGATGTGGACGTCCGGGGTCTCCGCGGCGGCCACGAGCACCGCCTTCGGGTATGGCGTCAGCAAGCGGCGGACCAGGACGCCCTCGCCCGAGAGCGCCTCGATCGGGACCGGCAGGTGGCCCAGCCAGTTCAGCAGCGCTGCCGCCTGGTCGACCGGGTCGGGCAGCGCGGCGGACAGGCGGCGACGGAGGTCGGCGTCGGGCAGGTGGGCCGCCTCCTCGCCGGAAACGGCCTGCAATGGGCCGAACAGGGCCGGTGGGACGCCATAGGCGGCCAGGAACCGCAGGCCTGGCGGTCGGAACTGCGGGTCGCGGTCGTGGAGGTCGAGCAGCTCGATCAGTGGGCCGAGGAACGAGCCCAGCATGCCCGGAACGCCACAGCTCGCCTGGAACACACACAGGCCTGTCGGGTCGGCGGCGCCTTCTCAACGCACCGTGCCGTGGTGGTCACGACGCGGCCGTCGCGGTCGAGGAACTCCAGCGTCGGGCCGCCGAGGCAGCGGCAGATGTCGCCGGTCGGCTGGCCGGTAGTGGTCAGCGTTGTGAGCGTCGCCACGTCGGGGATCGGGCGGCCGGCGACCCTCGCCGCGTGGATCACAGGTGGATCACAGCAGGACGAGGTCGTCGCGGTGGACGACCTCGCGCTCGTACGCCGGGCCCAGCGCCGCGGCCAGTTCGCCCGTCGAGCGGCCCAGGAGCGGTGGGAGTTCCGTGGCGTCGTAGTTCACCAGGCCGCGGGCGACCGGGACGCCCGCCAGGTCCACCAGGTCGACCGGGTCGCCGGCCGCGAAGCGGCCGTCCACGGCCGTGATGCCCGCCGGGAGCAGGGACGCCTTGCGGCCCACCACCGCCTGCACCGCGCCCGCGTCCAGGTGCAGGCGGCCGCGCGGCGCCGTCGCGTGGGCGAGCCAGAACAGGCGAGCCTGCGGGCGTTCGCGCAGGCGGTGGAACAGGGTGCCGATCTCCTCGCCGGCCAGCACGCGGGGCGCCTGCGGGGCCGAGGCCAGGACCACCGGGATGCCGTTCGTGGTCGCGATCCGCGCCGCCTCCACCTTCGTCACCATGCCGCCGGTGCCGACGCCGGCCTTGCCGGGGCGGCGGATGTCGACGCCGGACAGGTCCTCGAGCGAGCGGACGTCCGTGATCGGGACGGAGGTGGGGAGCGACGGGTCGCCCGTGTACAGGCCGGGGACGTCCGAGAGCAGGACCAGCAGGTCGGCGTGGACCAGCGCGGCGACCAGGGCGGCCAGGCGGTCGTTGTCGCCGAAGCGGATCTCCTCCGTCGCGACCGTGTCGTTCTCGTTGACGATCGGGACGGCGTGCAGGTCGAGCAGGCGGCGAAGGGTTCGATACGCGTTGCGGTAGTGCGCGCGGCGGGTCACGTCGTCGACCGTGAGCAGGATCTGGCCGACCACGCGGTCGTGGCGGGCGAACGCGTCGTTGTACGCCCGCATGAGCAGGCCCTGGCCGACGCTCGCCGCCGCCTGCTGGGTCGCCAGGTCGCGCGGGCGGCGGGACAGGCCCAGCGGGGCCAGGCCGGCGGCGATCGCGCCCGAGGAGACCAGCACGACCTCGGCCCTGGTCGCGGCCAGCGCGTCCACAAGGGCGTCTACCCGGGCGGTGTCCAGGCCGCCGGTCGCGGTGGTCAGCGACGACGACCCGACCTTGACCACGATCCGCCGAGCCTCGGTGACCTGTTCCCGCACGCCGACCATCTTGCCGCCTGCTCCCCGCGGACTCGCGGTAGGTTCCCATATCGTGGCCGACGAGGACTACGCCGAACTGGTGCTCACGGTGGTCGAGCGCATCCCGCCCGGGCGGGTCATGTCGTACGGCGCGATCGCCGAATATCTGGGCCAGGGTGGCCCGCGGCAGGTGGGGGCGGTGATGTCCCACTACGGCGGCGGCGTCCCCTGGCACCGGGTCGTCGCCGCGAACGGCCGGCTGGTACCGGGCCATGAGCAGGAGGCCCTCCGGCGGCACCGCCAGGAGCTGACCCCGCTGCGCGGCGACAAGGTCGACATGCGCAAGGCCGCCTGGTGGCCCGAAGAAGACGCCGACCAGGACAACTAGAGCAGCAGCCCGATCCCGCCCCGTCGCGGGTCGCCGGCCGCCCCCGCCAGCCCGACCGCGCTGACACCGCCGAAATAGTGATCGAGACGGTCCCAGTGCTGCACGGTGAATCCGGCCGCGACGAGCGCGTCGGAAGCGACAGCGGGAAAGCCGGCCTCCAGATGTACGACATCGGCGACCACGTGAAACCGCGGACGCCGGATCGCCGTGCGCATGTCGTCGCCGTCGACCAGCACGTTGACCAGGGTCTGCAGCAGGGCCGTGCGGATTCGCGTGGCGCCGGCCGACCCGATGCCCATCACCAGGCCGTCGGGGGACGTCACCACGGTCGGGCACATGCACGACGCCATCCGCTCTCCGGGACCGACGCCGGGGAGGACGAGGTCGCCCTCGCCGAGCATGGAGTTCAGGTGTACCCCCAGATCCGGCAGCCAGACGCCGGAGCCGATCCCCAGCGTCACCGTGACCACGCACGCGTTCCCAGCAGGGTCGACGACGGAGATGTTCGTCGTGTCGCCGATCCGCTGGCTCCCCGCGGCGCGCAACGCGTTGGCGAGGGCAACGGTCCGGGCACCGGGCGACGAAAGATCGGCCGGTAGCGCGGCCACCGTGGCGACGAAGTCGTTGAGGTCGGCGCGAGCCTGCACGGAAGCCCCCGCCAGCGGCGCCGAGACGACGGGCACCGACAGCACCCGGTACGCCGCGAGGTCGGCAGCGGTGAGCACACCCCCGCCCGCCTGCACGACGTCGGCCATCAGGCGACCGACCCGGCCGGTGTAGAAGGCGGCCGGCCCCTCCTCGGCCAGGATGCCGAGGGCGACGTCGAGTCCGGGGTGGTGCAGCAGCTCGCCGCCTTCGAGGAGCTTGCCGCCCGGCGCGTACACCGCCGCCCCGAGCCCCGGCAGCATCGCCGGCGCTATCGAGGCGAGCGTCGACGCGTGGGGGTGCGGCAGCAGGGTGCCGCTGCGGGCCAGCGACGCGGCCGGCGTGACGACCCGCTGCCAGGGCAGCCGGCCCCAGCGGCGGTGCAGCGTGGCCATCCCAGCCGGCACGCCCGGGACGCCGACGCTCGACGCCCCGATCTCGTACCGCTGGGGCACCCCGCCGAACGCGATCGAGATCGGCACCATCGGCGCCGCCGCGCGCCCGGCGTCGAGGCCGGGCACCGCGCAGAAGAAGTCGAGGCAGGTCGTGGTCCCGGTGGCCGCCTCGTAGTAGGTGGCGAACCCGCCGCCGGCCAGGCCGGTCAGCACGCTCTCGGCGACGCAGCTGGCCAGCGTGGCGGCCACGGCGGCGTCGGCGGCCGAGCCCCCGGACGCCAGAACGCGCAGCCCGATCTCGGCAGTGGCCGGATGGCCGGCAGCTACGCCCGCAACGACCGTTTTTTGTGAGGAAATCTCGCGGTAGCATCCGTGGACCATGAGTCACCCGTCGGGATCACTGCCCGGCCGCGTGCGCGCGGGGTACGCACTCGGCTCCCTCGTCACCGGGGCCTTCGGCACCGTGCCGGGACTGTTGCTGCTGCCCTACCTGACCGACACGCTCGGCGTAGCCGCCGGGATCGCCGGGCTGCTGGTGCTCGCGCCGAAGGCGTGGGATGTGCTGATCAACCCGGTTGCCGGGCGGATTTCCGATCGTACCCGCACATCGATGGGTGCCCGGCGACCGTTTCTGCTCGTCGGGGGCCTCGCGCTGGCCGTCCTCTTCGCGCTGATCTTCGCCGCGCCGGTGCGCTCCGCCGGCTACGTCGCGCTGGTCTTCCTGGCCGCGGCCACCGCGTTCGCGTTCTACCAGGTGCCCTACGTCGCGATGCCGGCCGAGATGACCGACGACTACGCCGAGCGGACCCGCCTGATGACCTGGCGGGTGGCGTTCCTGGCGCTGGCGATCCTGGTCTCCGGCGCGCTGTCGCCGATGGTCACGAAGCAGTTCGGCGACGGCATCCCGGGCCATCGAGCGATGGGCGTCTTCGTCGCCATCCTGATTGTCCTCGGTACCGTCGGATCCTTCGTCGGCACCAGGAGCGCACCCACCGGCAAGGTCCTGCCCAGCGAGCCGTCGTTCGGCGCGCAGTTGCGGGTCGTGCGGGGCAACCGCCCGTTCCGGCTGCTGCTGGTCTGCTTCGTCGTCCAGGCGGCCGGCATCGGCACCATGCTGGCCGGCGTCAGCTACTTCGCGACCCAGATCCTGGAGTCGCCCGACACCGGCGCGACCGTGCTGTTCGCCTGCTTCGTCGGCCCGGCCCTGCTGGTGATGCCGATCTGGACCCGGGTCGGCCGGCGGGTCGGCAAGCTGCGGGCCTACGTGCTCGCCTCGGTCATCTTCGCTGTCGCCGCCGCGCTGCTCGCGCTGGCGCCGATCCTGCCGGCGGTCGTCGTGTACGTGATCACCGGCCTGGTCGGCGGCGGGTACGCCGGCCAGCAGGTCTTCGGCCTGGCCATGCTGCCGGACTGCATCGCGTACGACGCCGAGCGCACCGGCCGCCGCCAGGCCGGCGTCTTCACCGGCCTGTGGACGGCCGGCGAGACGCTCGGGCTCGCGCTCGGGCCGGGCCTCTTCGCCGTGCTGCTCGCCGCGTTCGGGTACGTCTCCAGCGAGACCGGCGAGGCCGCGCTGCAGACGGGCACGGCCAAGCTCGGCGTGCTGCTCGGCTTCACCGTCGTGCCCGCGGTCGTCGTCGCGGTCGCATTGTTCGCCTTACGGGGATACGACCTGGACGAGCGACGGCTCGTTGAGGTCAACGAGGAGGTACCAGCATGACAGCGCTGCCGGAGCACGGAGTGCCGGCCGAGGAGGTCCTGCGGGAGCTTTCGAAGCTGCGCGAGCGCGACCTGCCGACGCACGGCGGGCGGCTCTTCGCCTACGTCTACGACCCGGGCCTGGCCGGCCTGGACGAGCTGGCCGCCGCCGCGCACGCTACGTCGGCGCACGTCAACGGCCTCGACCCGACCGCGTTCCCGTCGCTGCTGGCGATGGAGAACGACCTGGTGGCGGCCGCGGCGCGGGTGCTGTCCGGCCCGCCGACGACGGTCGGCAGCGTCACCAGCGGTGGCACGGAGTCGCTGATCCTCGCGGTCAAGGCCGCCCGCGACGCCCGCCCGGACGTCGACCGGCCGCGCCTGGTCATGCCGGTGACCGCGCACGCCGCGCTGGCGAAGGCGGCCGCCTACCTTCGAGTGGAGCTGGACACGGTACCGGTGGATCCGTCCACATTGCGGGTGGATCCCGCGGCGGTCGCGGCCGCGATCCGCCCCGAGACGGTGCTCGTGGCGTGTTCGGCGCCCTCCTACGCCCACGGCCTCGTCGACCCCGTCGAGCCGATCGCCGCCGCGGCGGCCGCGGCCGGGGTCCGCTGCCACGTGGACGCCTGCTTCGGTGGCTGGACGCTGCCGTACCTGCGCCGCCTCGGCGAGCCGATCCCGCCGTTCGACTTCGCGGTGCCGGGCGTGACGAGCATGTCGGTCGATCTCCACAAGTACGCCTACGTACCGAAGGGCGTCTCCGTCCTGCTGCACCGGGACGAGGAGCTGCGGGCGCCGCAGTACTTCGGCTACGCGGACTGGCCGGGGTACACGATGGTCAACCCGGTCATCTCGTCGACCCGCTCGGGCGGCCCGATCGCCGCGGCCTGGGCGGTGATGCGGCACATCGGCGACGCCGGCTACCTGTCGCTGGCCGCCACCACGCTGGAGGCGACGCGGGGGCTGGCGTCCGCGGTGGCCGCGGTCGACGGGCTTCATCTGGTACCCGTGGAGTCGACGGTCGTCGCCTTCATGTCCACCGACGTGAACCTCTTCGTGCTGGCCGACGAGCTGGCGGCGCGGGGCTGGCACACGCAGCCGCAGTTCCGGCACGGCGAGCTGCCGGCGTCGGTGCACCTCACGGTGACGGCCGCGGTCGCGCCGCGGGTCTCCGAGTTCGCGTCGGACCTGGCGGACGCGGTAGCGGCGGCGCGCGCGTTCGGGCCGGTCGCCCTGCCTGACGGTGTGCTCGACCTGGTGGGCTCGGCCTCGGCGGCCGATCTGGCCGGCTTCCTGGGCTTCTCGCCCGACGGCGGCCTGCCGGACCGGATGGCCGTGGTCAACACGCTGCTCGACGCCGCCCCGCCGGCCGTCCGCGAGCGGCTGCTCGTGTCGTTCCTCAGCCTGCTCCAGCGCCCGTCCTGGTGAGACCGCATCGGGGGACCAGGCTTGTGCCCGGCCCCCCGATCCCCCGATATACCAGTCCGACGAACGAGTGGGCTGGATATCGACAACACGCGCTGGACGCCCCTGACGTTGTGGCGGGAATCCGACAGTCGATCCTGGGAGTAGGCTGAAGGTCATGTCGAGCGTGCTGGGTGAGCCGATCAAGTTCGTGCTCAACTGGGGTCGGCGCTATTCCCTGTGGGTGTTCAACTTCGGGCTGGCCTGCTGCGCCATCGAGTTCATCGCCACGTCCATGGGGCGGCACGACTTCATGCGGCTCGGCGTGATCCCGTTCGCCCACGGCCCCCGCCAGGCCGACCTCATGGTCGTCTCGGGCACCGTGACCGACAAGATGGCGCCGGCCGTGAAGCGGCTCTACGACCAGATGCCCGATCCGAAGTACGTGATCAGCTTCGGCGCCTGCTCGAACTGCGGCGGCCCGTACTGGGACTCCTACTCGGTCACCAAGGGCGTCGACCAGCTCATCCCGGTCGACGTGTACGTGCCCGGCTGCCCGCCGCGGCCCGAGGCGCTCCTGCACGGCATCATGCGGCTCCAGGAGAAGATCGCCGGCGAGCAGTCCGGCCTGGGCGGGGTGCAGCGCCCGGACGTGCGCGCTCTGTCCGCGCCCCCGGTGCGCCCGTAGGATCGGCGCATGACGCCCGAGGAGATCGGCGCCCGCCTCGCCGATGAGCTGGGCGAGGGCGTGACGGTCGGCGAGTCCGCCGGGGGCCGCTTCAGCCGCGCCACCGTCGACGTGCCCGCCGCGCGCTGGGTCGATGCCGTGCGCACGGCGCGGGACTCGCTGTCGTGCGACTTCTTCGACTGGCTGTCGGCGGTGGACGAGCTGCCGTCGGGTTTCACGGTGGTCGCTCACCTGTGGTCGTCCACGGCCCGCCACGGCGTGCTGCTGCGGGCTTCCCTTCCGCGGGACGCGCCCGTTGTCTCATCGGTGGTCGGCATCTATCCGGGCGCCGCGTGGCACGAGCGCGAGACCCACGAGATGTTCGACATCGACTTCGAGGGCCACCCGGCGCTCCGGCCGCTGCTGTTGCCGCCGGAGTTCGAGGGCCACCCGCTGCGCAAGGAGTTCGTCCTCGCCTCCCGCGTCGCCAAGCCGTGGCCGGGCGCGAAGGAGCCGGGCGAGAGCGAGCACGCGGTGAGCAAGCGCGCCCCGATGCGCCCGCCCGGCGTGCCCGACCCGAGCGAGTGGCCGGGAGGACGAAGCTGATGCCGATCTGGCTGGAAGTGGCCCTGCGGGTCGTGCTGGTCGTGGTCGCGTTCCTCACCCTGCCGCTCATCGTCGGCCAGGCCGAGCACAAGGTGATGGCCCACATGCAGGGCCGCCTGGGGCCGATGTACGCCGGCGCCTTCCACGGCTGGGCCCAGCTCATCGCCGACGGCGTGAAGTTCGTGCAGAAGGAGGACATCACCCCGCGCGCGGCCGACCGCCCGGTCTTCCGCCTGGCGCCCGTCGTCTCCCTGCTGCCCTACCTCGCCGTCCTCCTGGTGATCCCGATCGGCCCGCACGGCCTGGTCGCCCAGCCCCTGGACATCGGCCTCTTCTTCGTCCTGGCGGTCGTCGGCATCGGCGTGGTGGCGGTCCTGATGGCCGCCTGGTCCTCGGCCAACAAGTACGCCCTCCTGGGCGGCCTGCGCGCGGCGGCCCAGCTGCTGGGCTACGAGCTCCCGTTCATCCTGGCCGCCCTCTCGGTGGCGATGGCGGCCGGCACCCTGTCCCTGTCAGGCATCGTCGAGGCCTGGCGCCCGTGGTGGCTGCTCTGGCAGCTGCCGGCGCTGGTCGTCTTCTTCGTGGCGGGGCTGGCGGAGATCCGCCGCCCCCCGTTCGACATGCCGATCGCCGACTCCGAGCTGGTCTTCGGCTACATGACCGAGTACACGGGCCTGCGCTTCGCGTTCTTCCTCCTGGCCGAGTACGTGGGCATCGTGGTGATCGCGGCCCTGACCACGGTCCTGTTCCTGGGCGGCTGGAAGGGCCCGTTCGGCCTGGACGCCGAGCTGGGCTGGCTGTGGACCCTGATCAAGGTCTTCGCGGTCTCGTTCGTGGTGATCTGGCTCCGCGTCTCGTACCCGCGCCTGCGCGAGGACCAGCTCCAGCGCCTCTGCTGGCTGGTCCTGGTCCCGGTGGCCCTGGGCCAGCTCATCCTCACGGCGGGCGTCAAGATCGCCCTGTAGGGGTTCTCCGCCCCACGCCAACGATTCCTGCCGGTGGTTGCCGTCGCTCGGCAACCGGGTCCGCGTCGCGGCGAGTATTGCCAGTAGCGCGAATTGGTTTGTTGTGGAAACCTGTTTGTATGACTTCCGATGCGGTTCCTGCCGGCGGTGACCCGCGCCGGCTGCTGGCTGACGTGCGCGACCTCGCGCGCCGGGTCCGCCTCGCCCAGCGGGTGACGTGGCTGCCGCTGCTGGTGTTCGCCCTGGTGCTCTTCGGGGCGATGCCTGTCTACCTGTTCGGCCGGTGGAGCGTCAGCGACTGCCAGCCGGTCGGCGACGGCCAGGTGTGCAAGGCCTCGTTCCCGGCCGGGAACGTCTACTGGCTGGCGGCCGTGGTGCTGGCGTACGTGCTGATCGCCGGCGGATACCTGCGGGTGGCCCGGGCCCGGGGCCTGGGCGCGCGAGTGCTGCCGTACGTGCTCACCGGCGTCGCGCTCCTCGTGCTGTTCGCCGTCATTCCGGCGGCCTGGATCTTCCCCGACGCCGACGCGCGTGCGCTCGTCCCCCCGTCCGCCGTTGACCAGTTCCTGTTCCGGCTGGTCGCCCCGGCCGGCGCGATCGGGTTGGCCCTGCTGGTGCTGGCCTGGCTGGAGCGGCACGCCGCCCTGCTCGTGTTCGCCCTCGGGTATCTTGCGGTGGTGCTGGTGCCCGTCAACTTCGGCTGGGAAGAGCGCAGCCAGTGGCAGTTCGTGCCGATGCTGGTCATCAGCGGCGGCGTGCTGCTGCTGGGCAGCGGCGGCTTCGCGCTGGCGCAACGGCGGCGGTCCCGGTGACCGGCCCCGACGACACCCCGGCGCCGGACGGGACCGAACCCCCGCATCCGGTCACCGGCCTCGACGACGTGGTGCACCAGCGGGTCCGGCTCGGCATCCTCACCCTCGCGCACGAGGCCCGGCGGGTCGAGTTCGGCTTCCTGCGCGCCCAACTGGAGCTGACCGCCGGCAACCTCTCCCAGCACCTGGGCGTGCTGGAGGCGGCCGGCCTGGTCCAGGTCGAGAAGGGCTACGCCGGCAAGCGCGGCCGGACCTGGATCACGCTCACCGCGGCGGGCGACGCCGCGCTCGCCGCGGAGATCGCGCGACTCAAGCAGCTCATCGCCCGCGTCGAGGCGACGACCGAGCCGGCAGCGACAGCACCCGACCGGCCGCGCAGGCCGCCCGCCCGGCAGGCGATCGCGCACCCGTAGTGACGACCAGCTCGCTCCAGTGGACTACGCGGTCCAGGTCTGTAGGGTTGTTGCGTGGTGGGGAGCCTGACCAAGAAGGGTGCCGCTACCCGGGAGCGGATCGTCGCCGGGGCGGCGCAGCTGCTGCGGGAGCGTGGGGTCGACGAGGTCTCGCTCGACGACATCCGCGGGCTGACCGCCACCAGTAAGAGCCAGCTCTTCCACTACTTCCCCGACGGGCGGTCGCAGCTGCTGTTCGCCGTCGCGGAGTACGAGGCTCAACAGGTACTGCTGGATCAGGAACCGCAGCTCAGCGCGCTCGGGCCGCCAGGATCCTGGGCCGGCTGGCGCGACGTCGTCGTCGAGAAGTACGAGCGGCAGGGGACCCGGTGCCCCATGAGCGCCCTCACCCGGCGGCTGGCGCCCAGCCACCCGGAGGTCGGGCCCGTCGTCGCGCAGCTGCTCACCACCTGGCAGCAGCGGATCGAGGACGGGCTGCGGCGGGCCGGCGTCGACGAGCCCCGCGACCGGGCGATGATCATCCTGGCCGCCCTGCAAGGGGGCGTGGCGTTGCTGCTGGCCACCGGGGACTCCACGGCGCTCCGGGTGGCGCTCGACGACGCGCTCGGCGGGCTTATCTGAGGGCGCGGATCGCCGTCAGCGTGGTGTGCACGTTGAACTGGTCGCCGTCGTCGCTCTCCCAGCCGCCGTCGCTGCGCTGGGTCTCCGCCAGGCGGCGGCGGGCGGCGGTCAGCAGCCAGTCGTCGGTGGACATGCCGATGCGGCGCAGGGCCGAGAACAACGACGCCGTGTCGGCCGCCGTCATCTCCGGGACGCGGTCGGCCAGGGCCACCTGGATCTGCGCCGACTCGTAGAACCAGCCCAGGTGGTACAGCAGGGCGCAGCCGAGCCAGCCGGCGACCAGGAACGACGGCCAGGAGCCGTCGGGGCGCAGCGAAGCGCGGAACGCCTCGGCGGCGCGGGCGATGCTGGTCGCGTGCTCGCCGTCGTCGCCCTCGGGCGGGCCGCCGATGACGAGCCAGTACGCGGCGTTGGTGGTCAGATACAGCCGGGCCTCGTCGTCGCCGGGCTGGGCCCACGGCGGCGCGATGCCGGCGAGCTTGGCGTCCTCTTCCCACATCCCGTCGGGGCGCTGGCTGCGGCCCAGCCACGCGACGGCCTTGCGGGCCGCCGGGCGGCCGATCGCGCCCAGGTCGTCGAGCTCGGCCAGGCGGAAGCACGTCGCGTCGACCGACGGGATGTCGGCGCCCCAGTAGGCGGGCCAGCCGCCGCCGGTGACCTGGCCGATCTCGGCCTTCTCCAGCACGTCGGCCGGCGGCGCCTGCCCGGTGCGCAGGTAGGCGAGGCGAGCGCGGTCCACGGCGTCGCCGTGTGCGACGACGTAGCCGATCGCGGCATCAAGGTCGACCATGGGCCGTACGGTACCGCCCGCTCGCCTGCCCCGCGTATCGACCTAGTACACCGGCAGTGAGGGATCGACGGTTTTCACCCAGGAAACCACCCCACCCTGCACGTGGACCGCGTCCTTGAAGCCGGCGGCCTTGACGGCGGCCAATGCCTCGGCGGAGCGGACACCGCTCTTGCAGTACAGGACGATCTGCCGGTCCTGGGGGAGCTCGGCGAGCGCGTTGCCGTTGAGGATCTCGCCCTTCGGCACCAGGCGGGCGCCCGGCACGCGGACGATCTCCCACTCGGCGGGCTCGCGCACGTCGACGAGGTCGATCGGCTTGCCCGAGTCGATCCAGTCCTTGAGCTCGGTCGCGGTGATCGTCGAGCCGACCGTCGCGGCCTGGGCCTCGTCGGAGACGGCGCCGCAGAAGTCGTCGTAGTCGATCAGGCCGGTGACCGTCGGGTTCTCACCGCAGATCGCGCAGTTCGGGTCCTTGCGCAGCTTGATCTTGCGGTAGCTCATCTCCAGGGCGTCGTAGACCATCAGCCGGCCGAGCAGCGTGTCGCCCACGCCGGTCAGCAGCTTGATCGCCTCGGTCACCTGGATCGCGCCGATGGAGGCGCAGAGCACGCCGAGCACGCCGCCCTCGGCGCAGGACGGGACCATGCCGGGCGGCGGCGGCTCCGGGTAGAGGCAGCGGTAGCAGGGGCCGTGCTCGGCCCAGAACACCGACGCCTGGCCGTCGAAGCGGTAGATCGAACCCCACACGTAGGGCTTGCCGAGCAGCACCGCCGCGTCGTTGACCATGTAGCGCGTGGCGAAGTTGTCGGTGCCGTCGATGATGAGGTCATACTGCTGGAAGATCTCCATGACGTTGTCGTTGGACAGCGCCTCGTTGTGCAGCACGACGTTGACGTAGGGGTTGATCTCGAGCACCGAGTCGCGCGCGGACTCCGCCTTCGGCCGGCCGATGTCCGACTGGCCGTGGATGATCTGGCGCTGCAGGTTGGACTCGTCGACGGTGTCGAACTCGACGATGCCCAGCGTGCCCACACCGGCGGCCGCGAGATACATCAGTGCCGGCGATCCGAGGCCGCCGGCGCCCACACACAGCACCTTGGCGTTCTTGAGGCGCTTCTGCCCGGCGACACCCACGTCGGGGATGATCAGGTGCCGGGAGTAGCGACGGACCTCGTCGACGGACAGGTCGGCGGCGGGCTCGACCAGAGGAGGCAGCGACATGGTTCTCATTCTGCCGCGCCCGACCGACAATTCCGCGTGAGCTACGGCACTTTGGCCCCCGCGTAGCGCTGACCGTCGAGGTACGGCCAGGAGTTGGCCACGCAGCCCTGCAGCCCGTAGGTCTGCTGCTGCATCACAGGTGCCGGTTTGCCGGGCCCCGGGCACGCCTCATGGCCGTTGCCGAGCTCATGGCCGACCTCGTGGTTGATGACGTACTGCTGGTAGTCCGCGACCGGCGCCCCGTACTTCGGCACGGCGGTGAGCCAGCGCGCCAGGTTGATGATCACCTTGCCCGTGATCCGGCAGGAGCTGTACCCGTCGGTGTGCAGCCCGGCGGTGCCACACATCTTCTCGGACGTCACCGGCGTGGCCAGGAAGATCGTGAAGTCGGCGCCGCCCTCGCCGGCGACCCGCTGCAGGCGCACCTGGCCGCCGGCCGTCCAGCCGCGCGGATCGCCGAACGTCTGCTCGATCACCGCGGCGAACGGGTCCGCCACCTGGCCCGAGCCGCGCTCGACGGCGACGCGGTACTTCTTCACGGTCCCGGCGCCGCCCGCGACCGGGCCGGCGCTCGTCGCATATGTGAACGTGCCCTCGCCGGCGGCCGGGCCGGCGTCGGACGGCGGGTCGGCCGGCTGGGAGGGCGGGGCGAGCATGGGCGTCGCGGCCGCGCGGACCACGGGCGACGGGGCGTCGTCGCCGTCGAGGAGGAACTGCCGGCCGAGGCCGAGCAGGGCGAGCAGGCCGGCGAACGCCATGACGCCGGCCACCACGTAGCGGCGGTGCCGGGCCTGGGTGCGGCGCCGGTGGCGAGAGGCCCGCACGACGTCGCGCGCTTCGACGGGGTCGCTGGGCAGTGGCACCGGGACTCGGCGCCGGTCGGTGCGTGACCTCAGCTCGCTCGCCATCGATGCTCAGCTTGCCATGCGCACCTGTGCCCGCTTTGCCCGGACCCCCGTCCGCAACCGTTCTGCAACCGGCTCGGCGGCGGTCTGCGGCTTCGCCGCCAGCTCGTCCAGGAGGCCGAGCACGGCGCGGGCGACGGTGCGCGGCACCTCCATCTGGGCCACGTGGCCGACGCCCTCCAGCATCATCAGCCGGCTGTCGGGGATGAGCTGGGCGACCTGCGGCGCGGTGCGGATGTCGACCAGCCGGTCCTGCCGGCCGGCGATGACCAGCGTGGGCGCCGTGATCTTCGCCGCCGAGCGCCACATCGAGCCCTCGCCCGGCAGGTACGCGCGCAGGAACGAGCCGACCAGACCGCGCAGGCTGCCGACGTACGCCTCGGCGTACCACGGCACCGTGTGGCGCAGGCGGGCCTCCTCGATCGCCTCCAGGCGGCGCTGTTCGGGATACCGCGCCGGATCCGCGTAGCAGGACTCGATGACCATGTCGGCCAGCATCTCGGGGGCCATCGCCGACATGCGCGTGCGGGCCAGGCGGGCCGCGTTGGGCAGGAGCAGCAGCGGTACCACCCGGCCCTGCAGCGAGCGGCGGGGGTCGAGGAACGGCATCGCCGGCGAGATCAGCGTCAGCGAGCGAACCAGGTCGGGCCGCATGGCCGCGACCTTCACCGCGGCGGCGCCGCCCATCGAGTTGCCGAACAGGTGAACCGGGCCGCGCTCGCCGAACTCGATCCAGCGCACGATGTGGTCGGCCATCGCGCTCAGCGAGTAGCTGCGGGCCCGTTCGCTGTAGCCGAAGCCGGGCAGGTCGATCGCCTGCCCGTCGAGCCGCGATGCGAGCACGCCCGCCAGGTCGGTCCAGTTGGTCGACGAGCCGCCCAGGCCGTGGACGTAGACCGCCGGCTCGGCGCCGGGCGCCGTGGCCGGGGTGTCGCGGACGTAGGCGATCCGGCCGTCGAGGTCGACGGCCCGCCCGGGCCAGTGCTCAGCCAGCTTCTCAGGTGACGGGACGGTGAACTCCGGGACAAGAGAAGCTCGCTTCATACTCCCAGTGTGCCCCAGCGGGTCACGGGAGAAGGGCCTCCAGCCGACGATTCACCGCGGCCAGGGTCCCCCGCACGACGGCCTGCCGTGGGTCGCCGGTGACCACCGACGAGCCCGTGAGCTGCTCGACCGCTCCGTCGTACATCAGCAGGAGCACAACGACGGCGACTTCGCAACCACCCATCGGAACAACGGCGGCGTGCTCGATGTAACAGCGCCCCCGCGCCGTGCCGTCGGCGTCGACCAGGAGCTGGTCGACCGCGGACCCGGCGGCCGCGGCGGCGAGCCGCAGCATGTAGCCGTCGACGTTGGGGCCGCTCGCGACGCCGACCGCGGGCTGGCCGTCGGCGATGAGCCGGACCTCCACCATGGCGTCGATGCCCTGCGTGTTGACGTCGACCGAGTCGATCACGACCCGCGCCGACGAGATCGCGGAGCTCGTCGGCGGCCCGACCGGGACCGGCTGGGCGTGCTCGGCCGGGACGACCTCGGCCGAGCCGCGGCGGACGCCGCTGACCGGACGCCGGCGGCGGGCCTCCCGCCCGTACCCCGGCAGCGCGCTGTGCGGCGCGTTGTTCCGCACCGGCGGGCGCGGCGGCGCCGGCGGCGGCGGCACGGGCGCGAACATGCCCGGCAGGTTGGGCTCGGCGGCCAGGCCCATCCGCTCGTTGAGCAGGCGCGCGACGGCCCGGCTGACCTGGCCCGGGTCGGCCTCGTCGAGCAGCTCGAGACGCAGCGTGTGCACGCCGTCGGGGTTCTTGCGCAGGGTCGCCTCGCGGACGCCGGACACGCCCTGCACGGCGCGCAGCACGGCCGGGATGTCGAAGCCGTCGGGGCGCCCGTCGGGGCTGGGCTCCTCGTCCTCGTCCTCGCGAAGGTACGTGGCGATGCGGGCCAGGTCGGGCGCGCCCGCCTCGGACATCATGGGCTCGGTCTCCGGCACCTGCGGAACGTCGGGCTGGGACGGGACGCGCTGCGGCAGCTCCGGCGGATCGTAGGCCGGGGTGGACAGTGCGTCGGCAAGGCTGGGCATCGCCGGCTCGGCCGCCATCTGCGTGCCGGAGCCGAGCAGCTCGGACGGCAGCGGGCCGCCCAGCGGGTCGTCGGCGGGCGCGCGCTGGGCGGGCAGCGGCTGGGAGGGGGCGGCGGCCCAGTCGAACTCCTCGGGCTGCTGCGGCTGCTGCTGCGGCGGGCCCCACTGCGGCTGGAGCTGGGGCGGCTGCTGCTCCTGGTACTGCTGTTCCTGGTAGGCCGCCCAGTCGTCGCGCGCCTGCTGCTCGTACGCCTGCGGCTGGTAGGCCTGCTGCTGGTACGGCTGCTGATAGTGGGGCTGGTGCGGCTGCTCGTAGGCCTGTTGATGCTGCTGCTCATAGGCCTGCTGGTGCGGCTGCTCGTAGGCCTGTTGATGCTGCTGCTCATAGGCCTGCTGGTGCTGGTGGGGCTGTTCGTAGGCCTGTTCGTAGGCCTGCTGGTGGGGGTGCTGCTGGGGCTGCTGGTGGGGGTGTTGCTGGGGCTGCTCGTACGGCTGCTCATACGGGGCCGGGGACACCGGGCGCTGGGGCTCCGCGGGCGGCTGGACGCCGTAGACGGTGCCGGGGGCGGCCTGGAGGGTCTGCGTCGGCTCGCCCGTGTGGGTGGACGTCGGCCAACCTTGCCCGTCCGGCCCGTAATGACCGTAGTGAAGGGTCGACGTCGATGGCTGAACGGGCGGCGGCGCCGAGACGGGCGGGCTCATCGGGGCCAGCGTGTCGGAGAACTGGGAGCGCACCTCGGCCCGGCCGCGCGGCCCGGCGGCACCGTTGACACCACCGCTGACCACGGCACGGCCGGCGATCGCACCGTTGACGGGCTCGCGCCAGGCCGTGACGATCGCCTCGAGCGCGTCATCGCTCGGCGTCGAACCGTTGGACCCGCTGGTGTCGGACACCCTGTGCGCCTCCGCGTACGTTCGACCGCCGCGAAGTGCGGCCGTCTCGTTCGGGCTTCCGGCTTGCCCCGTTTCGTCCACCGCGTGCTCCTCCGTCGCCCCTAGGTGAGGCTACCGTGTGGGCGGAAAGGGGGTAAGTTGCAATCTCGACCCAAATCCGGATGGTGAACATGACCTCGGCGATGAGCGGCACGCAGGCGGCCGGCCGGCCGGTGCGACTGCCCAGGTCGGCGCGGCGCAAGCAGTTGCTCGCCGCGGCGCAGCAGGTGTTCGTGGCACAGGGATACCACGCGGCCGCGATGGACGACATCGCCGAGCGCGCCGGCGTCTCCAAGCCGGTCCTGTATCAGCACTTCCCCGGCAAGCTGGAGCTCTACCTCGCCCTGCTCGACACGCACTGCGACGCGATGGTCTCCCGGGTCCGCTCGGCCATGGAGGCCACGACGGACAACAAGGAGCGCGTGCGCGGCGCCATCCAGGCCTACTTCGACTTCATCGACCACGAGAGCGAGGCCTTCCGCCTCGTGTTCGAGTCCGACCTGCGCAACGACCCCGCCGTCCGCGAGCGGGTCGACCGGGTCGAGAACGGGTGCATCGCCGCTATCACCGACACGATCATGGCTGACACCGGCGTCAGCCGCGCCCGCGCCGAGCTGCTCGCGTCGGGCCTCGTCGGCGCCGCCGAGACCGCCGCGCGCTTCTGGCTGGCCGGCGGGCGTCAGGTCGAGAAGGCCGACGCCGAGGCGCTGCTCACCGCCCTCTCGTGGCGCGGCATCGCGAGCTTCCCCCTGCACGGCGAACACGCCTGATCGCGTTAGTCTTCAACCACACTGGGTGGTGCGGGCCGACGCACGGCCGCGCCGCAGCCCGATCAAGGAGGAAGACGTGGAGGTCAAGATCGGCGTGCAGTACGCGCCTCGGGAGCTGGTGCTGGAGAGCAACCAGTCGCCGGCCGAGGTCGAAACTGCGGTCACCGACGCGATCGAGAATGGCGATAAGGGTGTGCTGAACCTGGTGGACGACAAGGGCCGCCGGGTCATCGTGCCGGTCGCCAAGATCGCCTACGTGGAGATCGCCGAGTCGTCGCCGCGCCCGGTCGGGTTCTCCACCGCGCGCTGAGACACTCAACCGGAGGAGGGGTGGGACGGCTGTCCTGCCCCTTTTCAGTTGTCCAGTTCAGTTGTCCATGTTTCAGTCAGTTGTTCAGCCCCACGGCCACCATGCGTGCCGTGTGTGCGCTGGTCAAGCGCTTGAGCAAGGCCTGGAAGTCGGTGCCGCCGATCGCCAGCAGCGAGGCCAGCGACGGGCGCTCCCCCGCCACCCGCAGCGCCTGCGAGATGCCCTCGCCGACCAGGCGGCGGGCCCACATCGACAGCCGGTTGGCGACCTTGGGATCGACGGCGATCGCGGCCCGCAGTTCGTCGGCGGCGAAGTCGGCGTGCCGCGAGTCGTGCAGCACGTCGAGGATGAGGTCGCGGTCGGGCGCGGCCAGGACCGCGGCGACCTCGCGCGTGAAGTCGTCGGCGATGCCGTCGCCGACGTAGGCCTTCGCGAGGCCCTCCAGCCAGTCGGCCGGCTCGGTCTGGGCGTGGTAGTCCGACACCGCCCGGACGTAGGGCTGCATGGTGACCTCGGCGTCGGCGCCCAGCTCCACCAGACGGTCGGCCAGGCGGCAGTAGTTGGTGATCTCGCGCGCCGCCATCTCGCTCAACACCGCGCGGCGGCGCAGGTCGGGGGCCAGTCGCGCGTCGGCGGCCATGCGGTCGAACGCGACCAGCTCGCTGTACGCGAGCATGCCCAGGAGATCGACGACGGCCTCGCGGGAGGGCTCCGCCGTCGCCTGGACGGCCGGGGTGACATCGGACACGTCGGCACACTACCCCGCCGGCTCACCTCCGGCCTCCCCAACGAGTGGTGAGCAGAACAGCCCCAGGGCCGGTACACTGGCTCAAACGGCCTTGGGCGGACCCTAGCCCAGGCGACAGGCGCTTGTAGCCCGCGACCACGTTCATCGGTCGCGTGTGGCCCGCGCCCTATCCATTTGAGCGCACCCGGCAGTTTCAGGGGCGCTCCCGCGAGAGAGACACCCTGAGCACAACATGACGATCGACAACACCGAGGCCGCCGAGACGGTGGCCCCCCGCGCACCTGTGCGCGCAGACAGCCCGACCTTCGCCGACCTGGGCGCCCGGCCCGAGACCGTGGCGGCCCTGGAGGCGGTCGGCATCACGCGAGCGTTCGCGATCCAGGAGTATGCGGTGCCCATCGCTCTGCGCGGCACCGACCTCATCGGCCAGGCGCCGACCGGCACCGGCAAGACCCTCGGCTTCGGCGTGCCGCTCCTCGACCGGGTCACCGCGCCCGGCGAGGGCGCCGACGGCCTCCCGCAGGCACTCGTCGTGGTGCCGACCCGCGAGCTGGGCCTTCAGGTGGCTCGCGACATCGCCGCCGCCGGCAAGACCCGTGGCGTGCGCGTCCTCCCGCTGTATGGCGGGGTCGCCTACGAGCCGCAGGTCGACGCCCTGCAGAAGGGCGTCGAGATCGTGGTCGGCACGCCCGGCCGCCTCCTCGACCTCTCCAAGAGCAAGCACCTGCGCCTGCACTCCGTGCGCGCGCTGGTGCTCGACGAGGCCGACCGCATGCTCGATCTGGGCTTCCTCGACGACGTGGAGCGCATCCTGACGCTGCTGCCGGAGGACCGGCAGACGATGCTCTTCTCGGCGACGATGCCCGACCCGATCGTGACGCTGGCCCGGCGCTTCCTGCGCCAGCCGATGACGATCCACGCCCACCACGACGCGAGCACCGGCCCGTCGCCGCTGACCAAGCAGTTCGTCTACCGCACGCACCCGCTGAACAAGATCGAGATTGTGGCCCGGGTGCTACAGGCGAACGACCGCGGCCTGACCATGATCTTCTGCCGCACCAAGCGGGCCGCCGACCGCGTCGCCGAGGACCTCGACTTCCGCGGGTTCGCCGCGGCGGCCGTGCACGGCGACCTTGGCCAGGGCGCCCGCGAGCGGGCCCTCCGGGCGTTCCGCGCCGGCAAGATCGACGTGCTGGTGGCCACCGACGTCGCCGCCCGCGGCCTCGACGTCTCGGGCGTCACGCACGTCATCAACTACGACTGCCCCGAGGACCCGGACACCTACACCCACCGCATCGGCCGCACCGGCCGCGCGGGCGCGACGGGCGTCGCCGTGACGTTCGTCGACTGGGAGGACATGCCCCGCTGGCGGATCATCGACAAGAGCCTCGGCATGGACCTGCCGGAGCCCCCGGAGACCTACCACACCTCGGCCCACCTGCTCACCGACATCGACATCCCGGAAGGCACGACGGGCTCCCTGCCCACCGCCGACCGCAAGCGGGCCGGCCTCGCGGCCGAGCAGCTCGAAGACGTCGAGGGCAAGCCGCGCGGCCGCACCCGGGGCCGCACCCGGGGCCGCGGCTCGTCCGCCCCGTCCGCCGAGACGGAGGCGTCGTCGGCCCCGCGCCGCCAGCGCCGCCGCCGCCGGCGGGGCGAGGTGGAGGATGGCGGCGCCGAGCTGACGGCGTCGACCGACACCGCCGAGACCACCGAGGCAGCCACCGAGAGCGAGCCGCGCCCGGCCCGCACCCGGCGCCGCCGGGTCGTCGAGGCCACCGCCGAGACCACCGCCGACGCCACCGTGGTCGTCACCGCCGACCCGGAGGTCGCCGGCGAGGGCACCGCGCGCGCCCGCACCCGCCGTCGTCGCCGCGGGGGCCGCGGCCGGGGCGGCGCGGCCGAGGCGGCCGAGTCCACGGAGGACTGAGCACCAGGACAACGAGAGGGCGGGCGCCGTTGCGGCGTCCGCCCTCTTTTTCATCCGGGCAGCGCCGTGAAGGGTCAGGCGGGGACTTCCACCGTGAACTCGGCGCGGTTGACCACCCCGGCGCGCTGGAACTCGAAGTACATGCGGTAGCGGCCCGAGCTCGGGGCCGCGATCCAGAACTTCACCGCGCCGCCCACGAGCTGGTCCTCCGGGTGCACGTGCAGGTAGCCCAGGTCGCCCTCGCGGACGACGACCAGGTGGCCGTACGCGCCCAGGTAGCGCTCCAGGTCGGTGACCGGGGCGCCGTTCGCGAAGACCCGCAGGGACAGCGGCTGGGTCTGGTTGATCTGCGGCGTGCCCTCCAGGCTGACGGTCAGGCCGTCCACCTCGGCCGTGCGCGCCATCGCCGGCAGCGCGACCGGAGCGTAGTTGCCAGGCACGGTCGCGTCCACCGCCAGTGTCAACGGCACCTGCTGGCCCGTCGGGTCGAAGGTCACGAAGTCCGCGTACAGCCGGAACACCCCCGGCGCCGGGAGCGTCAACGGCACGGTCCAGGTGCCGTCGGGCGACATCGCCGGGTGCAGGTGCTGGAAGCCCCCCAGGTCCCTGCGGACGACCACGAAGTGCATGAGTTTCTCGTGGTTCAGGACGAAGCGCGTCACGGGCTTGCCGTCGGGGCCGAGCACGCGGAACGAGTACTGCTGCGGTACACCTGCGGCGAAGGCAACGGCGGCGGGCACCAGCGTGAACCCGCCGGCGCTCAACGACACGCCGGAGAGGTCGCCGCTCGCCGCCCCGCCGTGCGAGTGCGACGGGATCGCGGTGGCGGCGGCCGGCGGCGCGGCGGCGCCGTTGGGCGAGGACGAACCGGTCGTCCGGGCGATCACGAAGCCCAGCAGCAGCGCGGCCACCAGGCCGGCCGCCACGAGCGGCGCCCTAAATCCCGACAAGCTCGTACCCCGCCTCGTCGATCGCCGTGCGGACCTCGTCCAGCGGCAGCGGCCCGTCGCTGGTGACGGTGACGGTGCCGGTCGGCAGCTCGACCCGGACCTCGTGCACTCCGGGAAGCCGGTCCAGCTCCTCCGTCACCGCGTTGACGCAATGGCCGCAGGTCATGCCGTTGACCGTATATGCGGATGTGAAGGACATCGCAACCACCCTTTGAGGGATTTTCGTAACTTTTGTCCAAATTGTGGCGTTGGTGACACATGGGGTTACGCACGTTGCGCAGCGCCGCCACGCTCGTCGTCGCCGGACTCATTGTCCTGGCCACGCACGGCACCGGTCACGCGGACCCGTCCACGGACCGGCAGCGGCAGCTCGCCGCAGCCTGGCAGGCACTCGAGGGCGTCATCGAACGGTACAACGCCGTGCGCGACGACCTGCGATCCACCAATGCCCAGCTGGCCCGGGTCAACGCCCGCCTGGCGCCGCTGCGGGGCCAGGTGGACGCCGCCCAGCGGGCCGCCGACGAGCTGGCCCGCGCGCTGTACCGCAGCGGCGCCATGGGCAGCACGGCCGCGCTCATCGGCGCCGACTCGCCCGAGACGCTGATGGACCAGCTGGCCACGCTCGACCACCTGGAACGCGGCCGCACGACCGCCCTGAATGCCCTCAAGAACGCACAACGGGAGCTCGGCGAAGAACGCTACCGGCTGGACAGGTTGCAGCTTCAACAAAAGGCGCAGGAAGCGGAGCTCGGCGCCCGGAAAGCGACGATCGAATCGCAGCTGAAACGGATGCAGAACGGGCGGGCCCGGATGCCGCGCGGCGCACTGGTCGACGGATATCGACCGGTATTCACGGACGACGCCGCCGGGCGAGCCGTGAAATACGCATACGATCAGCTCGGAAAGGTGTACCAATGGGGCGCCGACGGGCCCGACTCGTACGACTGCTCAGGACTGACCATGGCCGCCTGGAAGGCCGCGGGCGTGGTGCTGCCGCACAACGCGGCCCGGCAGAAGCAGACGGTCACTCCGATCAAGCGGGAGGAGCTGCGCCCCGGCGACCTTGTCTTCTACTACAAGGATGTCAGCCACGTCGGGTTGTACATCGGTGACGGACGGGTGATCGAAGCACCCCGAACTGGCGAACGCATTTCCATGCGCCTGCTCGACTATGCACCGATTGTCGGCTATGGCCGTCCCGACTATACGGCGCAGTGACCTTGTTTGTGTCCTAACGGCGGAGGTGTGAACGTCGGCTTCACGACAGCATGAAGCCGACACAGGGAATCTACTGACTCTTCCCTGCGCATCCGCCCCCAGGAGTGCTGTCAATGAGGCGTCCCCGCCGCTCCCGAATAGCTTTCGGCCTCGCGCTCGCGTTGAGCGTGCCGATCACGGCGGCATTCACCGCGCCACCGACCGCCACAGCGGCCACCACGCTACCGACGGGCTTCTCGGAACAGGTCGTCCTTTCCGGCCTCAACCACCCCACCAAACTGGTCTTCTCGCCCGACGGCCGCGTCTTCGTGGCTGAGAAGGGCGGCACCATCAAGGTGTTCGACAGCCTGTCCGACCCGACGCCGACGGTGTTCGCGGACCTGTCCGGGCGGGTGCACGACAACGAGGACAAGGGCCTGCTCGGGCTGGCGCTGCCACCGAACTTCCCGTCGAACCCGTCGGTCTACGTCAGCTACACGTGGACCCAGCCGATCGGCGGCGGCCTCGACCTCGGCGACACGTGCCCGACCCCCGGCACCGGCTGCATCGTGAGCGGCCGGCTGTCCAAGCTGACGGCGAACGGCGATACGTGGACCGGCACCGAGCAGGTGCTGATCAACGACTGGTGCCAGCAGTTCGAGACGCACAACGTCGGCGACGTGGCGTTCGGCCCGGACGGCGCGCTCTACATGAGCGGCGGCGAGGGCGCCAGCCCGGTCTTCACCGACTGGGGGCAGCAGGGCAACCCGGTCAACCCGTGCGGTGACCCGCCGGGCGGGGCCGGCGCCGCGCTCAGCCCGCCGACCGCCGAGGGCGGCGCGCTGCGCTCCCAGGACATCCGCACGACCGGCGACCCCACCGGGCTGAGCGGCACGATCATCCGGATCGACCCGAACACGGGCGCCGCCAAGACGGACAACCCGATGTACAACGCCACCACCGACCCGAACGCGCGCCGGATCGTGGCGTACGGCCTGCGCAACCCGTACCGGTGGACGTTCAAGCCGGGCACCAACGAGATCTGGATCGGTGACGTCGGCTGGCGGACCTGGGAGGAGATCAACCGGCTGCCCAACCCGCTCGCCACGCCGCTGACCAACTTCGGCTGGCCGTGCTACGAGGGCAACTCGCAGCAGCCCGGGTACCGCGACGCCGGCCTCGCGCTGTGCCAGTCGCTGTACAGCAACAACACGAGCACCGGCCCGGTGTACACATACGGGCACCACCAGCAGGTCAACACCAACGACGGCTGCCCGACCGGCGGCTCCAGCCCGACCGGCGTCGCGTTCTACCCGACCTCCGGCGGCACCTACCCGGCCGCGTACCGGGGCGCGCTGTTCTGGGCCGACTACGCCCGCAACTGCATCTACGCGATGAAGCCGACCAACGGCACGCCCGACCCGGCGAAGATCGAGACGTTCGCGCCGGGCGCGGCCGGGCCGGTCGACCTGGAGATCGGGCCGGGCGGCGACGTGTACTACGTCGACATCGACGGCGGCACGGTGCGCCGGATCAACTACAACGCCGGCAACCAGCCGCCGGTGGCCGTCATCGGCGCCGACAAGACCAGCGGCGCGCCGCCGTTGGCCGTGCAGTTCACCGCGGCCGGCACGAGCGACCCGAACGCCGGGGACGTCCTGACGTACCAGTGGGACTTCACCGGCGACGGGACGTGGGACGCGGTCGGTACGACGGCCTCGTACACGTACACGACGGCCGGCACGTATCAGGCGAAGCTGCGGGTCACCGACGCCGGCGGGCTCTCCGACACCAAGACGCTGCAGATCATGGTCGGCACCAGCGCACCCGTCCCGGTGATCGACACCCCGGCGGCCGGGCTGACCTGGGCGACCAACGACACGGTGACGTTCACCGGCCACGCGACCGACGCGCAGGACGGCAACATCCCGGCGGCCAACCTGCACTGGCAGCTGATCCTGCAGCACTGCGCCACGCCCGACAACTGCCACCAGCACTACATCACCGAGGTCGACGGGGCGTCCGGGTCGTTCATCGGGCCCGACCACGAGTACCCGTCGTACGTCGAGCTGCGGCTCACCGCGACCGACAGCAGCGGGCTGAGCACCACCGTCACCCGGCGGGTCGACCCGAAGACGGTCAACCTGACGTTCAACTCGGTGCCCGCCGGTCTGAACGTGACGGTCGGGTCGATCACCGGCGTCACGCCGTTCACCCAGACGGTGATCCAGAAGTCGACGCAGACGGTGTCGGCGCCGACCCCGCAGACGCTCTCCGGCACCTCGTACGCGTTCGACTCGTGGAGCAACGGCGGTGCCGCGACGCAGGTGATCACCGCGCCGACGACGAACACGACGTACACCGCGAACTACACCGCGACCGGCGGCGGGACGTGCTCGGACTCGTTCGGCTACGTCTGCACGACGCAGACGAAGACGTTCACCAGCGCCGACACGGTGCTGTCCCTGACCGGCGACGAGGGCACGCAGCAGATCACGCTGCCGTTCGCGATCAAGCTGTACGGGCAGAGCTACACGACCGCCTGGGTCGACACCAACGGCCTGGTCAGCTTCGTCAACCCGAACGGCGCCGCGACCTGGCAGAACGGGACGCTGCCGAACTCGGCCGCGCCCAACGCCACCGTCTACGCGTTCCATGACGACCTGGTCGTCGACGCCAACGCGTCGGTGCGGACGACGACCCTCGGCAGCGCGCCGAACCGGCAGTTCGTCATCGAGTGGCGCAACCCGTACATCTACGGCAACACCAGTCGCCGGATCACCTTCGAGGCGATCCTCTCCGAGAACGGCGACGTGATCACCAACTACTCGAGCCTCGACAACGACTTCGAGAAGGGCAGCTCGGCCACGGTCGGCATCGAGAACGCCGACGGATCGGTCGGCCTGGCGTACTCGGTGAACACGCCCAAGCTGCAGTCCGGCCGGGCGGTCGTCTTCACCGCGCCGGGTGGCGGCGGGACCACCGACCCGCCGCCGCCCTCGACCGGCGCCATCTCCGGGACCGTGTCCGTCGAGGGCGGCGGCGCGGTGTCCGGAGCGACGGTGACGCTGACGCCCGGCACCGGGTCGACGACGTCCGGGGCCGGCGGGGCGTACGCGTTCAGCGACCTGGCCTACGGCACCTACACCGTCACGGCCTCCTACAACGGCCAGTCGGTGTCCACGTCCGCGACGCTGAGCTCGTCGTCGAAGACGGTGAACCTGACCGTGCCGGCGGCGCCGCCGCCGCCGGAGCCCGGCTCGTACGCGATGACGACGCTGACCACGCCGTTCGTGGCGGCCGACACGACCGTGCTGGCGCTGACCGGCGACGACAACATCGCGCAGGTGACCCTGCCGGCGCCGGTGAAGCTGTACGGCCAGACATACTCGACCGCCTGGATCGACACGAACGGCAAGATCTCGTTCGTGAACCCGGGCACGACGTACGTCGAGCACTCGGCGCTGCCCTCCACGGCGGTCCCGAACGCCACCGTGTACCCGTTCTGGGACGACCTGGTGGTCGACGCCTCGGCGTCGGTGCGGATGGCCACGGTCGACGGCTCGGTGGTGATCGAGTGGCGCAACCCGTACATCTACGGCAACGGGGTGCACAACCGGATCACCTTCTCGGTGGCGTTCGCGCCCGACGGCACGATCACGATGTACTACTCCGGCCTGGACAACGACGTGGAGAAGGGCAGCGGGGCGACCGTCGGGGTGGAGAACGCCACCGGTACCGCGGCCGTGCAGTACCTGTTCAACCAGGCGCTGCTGGCTTCGGGCAAGGCGGTACGGTTCACGCCTTCGTGATGGGTTTCTGTCGTACCCCGTTGCTAGCGTCGGGGTGTGTTTGAGGAAGCTACTGCGGTACTGAAGAGGCTCGCTGGTCCTTCCGCCGAGTTGCGGGAGGACCAGTGGGCCGCCATCTCGGCCCTGGTCGGCGACCGCCGGCGGGTGCTGTGCGTGCAGCGCACCGGCTGGGGCAAGTCGGCCGTCTACTTCGTGGCCACCGCCCTGCTGCGAGCCCGCGGGGCCGGGCCGACGGTGATCGTGTCGCCGCTGCTCGCCCTCATGCGCAACCAGGTCGACGCCGCGGCCCGGGCCGGCATCAGCGCCCGCACGATCAACTCCGCCAACCTGGAGGAGTGGGACGCGATCACCGCCGAGATCGCGGCGGGCGCGGTCGACGTGCTCCTGGTGAGCCCGGAAAGGCTCAACAACCCCGACTTCCGCGACAACGTGCTGCCCAAGCTGGCCGCCTCCACCGGCCTGCTGGTGGTCGACGAGGCGCACTGCGTCTCCGACTGGGGCCATGACTTCCGCCCCGACTACCGCCGCCTGCGCACGCTGCTGCTCGACCTCTCCCCCGGCACGCCGGTGCTCGCCACCACCGCGACCGCCAACGCGCGGGTCACCGCCGACGTGGCCGAGCAGCTCGGCGACGCGCTGGTGCTGCGCGGCTCGCTCGACCGCGAGTCGCTGCGGCTCGGCTCGCTCACCCTGCCCTCGGCCGCGCACCGCCTCGCCTGGCTGGGCGAGCACCTGCGCGACCTGCCCGGCTCCGGGATCGTCTACACGCTGACCGTCGCCGGCGCCCATGAGGCGACCGCCTACCTGCGGGCCCAGGGCTACGAGGTGGCGGCCTACTCGGGGCAGTCCGAGGACGCCGACCGCCGCGCCGCCGAGGCCGACCTGGTCGACAACCGGATCAAGGCGCTCGTCGCCACGTCGGCGCTCGGCATGGGCTTCGACAAGCCCGACCTCGGCTTCGTGGTGCACCTGGGCGCGCCCGCCTCCCCGATCGCCTACTACCAGCAGGTCGGCCGGGCCGGGCGGGCCGTCGACCAGGCCGACGTCCTGCTGCTGCCCGGCGCGGAGGACGCCGCCATCTGGCGCTACTTCGCGTCGCTCGCCTTCCCGCCCGAGGGGCAGGTGCGCGAGGTGCTCGAGGTCCTGGCCGGCAGCGACCGGCCGCTGTCGACGGCGGCCCTGGAGCCGCGGGTCGAGCTGCGGCGCAACCGGCTGGAGCTGATGCTCAAGGTCCTCGACGTCGACGGCGCCGTCCGCCGGGTCAAGGGCGGCTGGGAGTCGACCGCCGAGCCGTGGGCGCACGACACCGCGCGCTATGCCCGCATCGCCGAGGCCCGGGCCGCCGAGCAGGAGTCCATGCGGCAGTATGCGGGCCTGACGACCTGCCGGATGGAGTATCTCCGGATGCTGCTCGACGACCCGGGCGCCGTCCCCTGCGGGCGCTGCGACACCTGTGCCGGCGCGTGGTATCCGACCGAGGTGTCCCCCGACGCGCTGGCGTCGGCCCGGGCCCACCTCGGGCGGGCCGGCGTCGAGATCACGCCGCGGCGGCTCTGGCCGACCGGGCTGCCGGCGATCGGGGTGCCGCTGTCGGGCAAGATCCCGGCCGGCGAGCAGTTCCTGCCGGGGCGGGCCATCGGGCGGCTGAGCGACCTCGGCTGGGGCGACAAGCTGCGCCGCCTGCTGGCCGCGCCCGACGGGCCGCTCCCCGACGACGTGTTCAACGGCGTCGTGGCGACCCTGGCGGAGTGGGCGAAGGGCGACGACCGCTGGGCCGAGCGGCCGGTCGGCGTGGTCGTGATCGGCTCGCACAGCACGCCCGAGCTGGTCGCCTCGCTGGGCGAGCGGATCGCGGCCGTCGGCCGCCTGCCGCTGCTCGGCACCGTGACCTCCGGCGCCGTGGCCGACGCCGCCTCCCGCACCAACAGCGCCCAGCGGGTCCGGGCGCTGCACTCGGCCTTCGCGGTGTCGCCCGCGCTGGCCGAGGCGGTGCGGGCGGCGGAGGGGCCGCTCCTGCTCGTGGACGACATGGTCGACAGCGGGTGGACGATGGCGATCGTGGCGCGGCAGCTGGTCCAGGCCGGCGCTCGCGGGGTGCTGCCGTTCGCGCTGGCGGTGTCGGCCTGATGCCGGCCTGATGCCGACCCGATGCCGGCCTGATCAGGTCAGCGTGGCGGTGTCGATGACGAAGCGGTAGCGGACGTCGGAGGCGAGCACCCGCTCGTAGGCGTCGTTGACCCGCGCGGCCTCGATGAGCTCGATCTCGGCACCCAGCCGGTGCTCGGCGCAGAAGTCGAGCATCTCCTGGGTGTCGCGGAGGCCGCCGATGATCGAGCCGGTGACCACCCGGCGCTTCAGGCTCAGCGACGACACGTGCAGCGACAGCGGCTCCGGCGGGGCGCCGAGGTTGACCAGCACGCCGTCGACGGCGAGCAGCGACAGGTGGGCGTCCAGGTCGATCGGCGCGCTGACCGTGTTGACGATGAGGTCGAAGGACTCGGCGAGGCCGGCGAAGGTGGCCGGGTCGCTGGTCGCGCGGTAGTCGGCCGCACCCAGCGCCAGGCCGTCCTCGCGCTTCTTCAGCGACTGCGACAGCACCGTCACCTCGGCGCCGAGGGCATGGGCCAGCTTCACGCCCATGTGCCCGAGGCCGCCGAGGCCGACCACGGCGACCCGCTTGCCGGGGCCGGCGCCCCACCGGCGCAGCGGCGACCAGGTGGTGATGCCCGCGCACAGCAGCGGCGCGGCGGCGTCGAGGGCCAGGCCGTCCGGGATGCGGCAGACGAAGCGCTCGGTGACCACGATCGCCTCGGCGTAGCCGCCCTGGGTCGGCCGGCCGTCCCGGCCGGTGCCGTTGTAGGTGGGGATGCTGCCGTTCGCGCAGTACTGCTCCTCGCCGCGGCGGCAGCTCGCGCACTCGCCGCAGGAGTCGACGAGGCAGCCGACCCCGACCCGGTCACCGGCGCTGAACCGGGTCACGGCCGGGCCGACCTCGGTGACGATGCCGGCGATCTCGTGGCCGGGCACGAGCGGGTAGCCGACCGGGCCCCACTCGCCGCGGACGGTGTGGAGGTCGGAGTGGCAGATCCCGGCGTACTTGATGTCGATGCGCACGTCGTGCGGGCCGACGTCCCGGCGCTCGATCGTGACAGGCTCCAGCGGGCCGGTCGCGGACCGGGCCGCGTAGGCGTTGACGGTCTCAGGCATGACCCCAGCCAACCGCCGGCGCGCCCGGTGGCGACAGAGTCTGACAAAGGGGTACTGCGAGTGCCTCCTTCACGGGTCGGCGGTGCTCGTACCGTGGAGCGCATGGGTGACCGCAAGCAGGTGCAGACGGACATTCGCCGGCAGATCCGCGAGTTCCTGACGACCCGGCGCGCCCGGCTCACCCCGGAGCAGGCCGGCCTCCCGGTGTACGGCGGCAACCGGCGGGTCAAGGGCCTGCGCCGCGAGGAGGTGGCCACGCTCGCCGGGATCAGCGTCGAGTACTACATCCGGCTCGAGCGCGGCGACGCCGCCGGCGTGTCCGAGGGCGTCCTGGAGGGCATCAACCACGCCCTCCAGCTCAACGAGGCCGAGCGGGCCCACCTGTCGGACCTGGTCCGCGCCTGCGGCGACAACCGGCCGCTCAAGCTGGTCAGCGCGCGGCCCAGCCTCCGGCCGCCGGTGCAGCGCATCATCGACTCGATGACCACGACGGCCGCGGTCGTCCACAACGGGCGCCTGGACGTCCTCGGGGCCAACGCCCTGGGCCGGGCGCTCTACGAGCCGATGTACGCCGATCCCACCCGGCCGGTCAACACCGCCCGCTTCGCGTTCCTCGACCCGCAGGCGCGGACGTTCTGGCGCGACTGGGAGAGGATCGCCGCCGACTCGGCCAACCTGCTGCGGGCCGAGGCCGGGCGCAACCCCTGTGACCACGACCTCACCGAGCTCATCGGCGAGCTGTCGACCCGCAGCGAGGACTTCCGGGTCCGCTGGGCCCGGGCCGACGTGCGGATCCACACCAGCGGCGTCAAGCGGGTCCGCCACCCGGTCGTCGGCGACCTCGAGCTGCCCTACGAGTCGACCCCGCTGCTCGCCGATCCCGGCCAGATCCTGCTCATGTACACCGCCGAGCCGGACACGCCCAGCGCGGACGCGCTGCGGCTGCTCGCCAGCTGGGCGGCTTCGCAGCCCAGCTGGGACGGCGCCTGAGCGGGCACCGTCCCAGCCTTCGTGCGGTTACGCCGGGGCGGTGAAGGTGAAGCTGCCCGAGCCGACGTAGTACGTGCCGCCGCCCATCGGGACCGCCTGGGTCGGGGCCAGGATCGAGCCCGGCTGGGAGGTCGGGACCTTGACCGTGGCGAAGGCGCCCGCGGCCACCGTCACCCGCAGGGTCACCGCGCCGCCCGAGACGGACCAGTCGCTCACGGCCCGGCCGTACGGCGTCTCGTAGGACGACGACGCCGACGTCAGGCCGCCGCCCAGCACCGGGGCGACGAGCAGCGACGCGTAGCCCGGGGACGCCGGGGACAGGCCGCCCACCTGGCGGTACAGGAAGTCGCCCACCGAACCCAGGCCGTAGTGGTTGAAGGAGTTCATGCCCGGGTCGTTGAACGACCCGTCGGTGCGGATGCCGTCCCAGCGCTCCCAGATCGTGGTGGCGCCGCGGCTGTTCATGTAGCCCCAGCCGGGGAAGCCGGGCTGCAGCAGGATCTGGTACGCCGTGGCCGCGTGGCCGTTGGCCGCCAGCACCGGGAGCAGGTTCTCCACGCCCAGGAAGCCGACCGTCAGGTGACCGCCGGCCGCGGCCACCCGGGCGGCGAGCCTGTCGGCCGACGCCTGCACGCGGTTCGCCGGCAGCAGGCCGAAGGCCAGGGCGAGCACGTAGCCGGTCTGGGTGTTGCCGCTCACGGTGCCGTCCGCCGCGACGAACCGGCCGGTGAACGCGGCGGCGACCTGGTCGGCCAGCTGGCCGTACGACGCCGCCTCGCTGGTGCGCCCGGTCGCCGCGGCCATCCGCGACACCAGCCGGGCCGACCAGGCGAAGAACGCCGTCGAGATGACGTCCTGCGCGGTGTTGTCGTTGACGTTGAGCCAGTCGCCGTACGTCGGCTGGTTGCGGATCAGGTCGGCGCCCGACGTCGAGCGCAGGTAGTCGACCCAGCGGGCCATCGCGGCGAAGTGCTCGTCGACCACCCGGATGTCGCCGTAGCGCTGCCACAGCGTGTACGGGACGATGACGCCCGCGTCGCCCCAGCCGGCGGTGCCGGCGCCGCAGCAGACGCCCGGCGCGACGTCGGTGAACGCCCCGTCGGTGCGCTGGGCGTCGACCAGGTCGTCGCTGTACTTGTCGAGGAAGGCCTGCACGTCGACGTTGAAGGTGGAGGTACCGGCGAAGATCGCGATGTCACCGGTCCACCCCAGGCGCTCGTCGCGCTGCGGGCAGTCGGTCGGGATGGAGAGCATGTTCGACCGCTCGCCCCACAGGATGTTGTGCTGCAGCTGGTTCACCAGGGCGTTCGAGGTGGTCAGCGTGCCCGACTGGTTGCCGCTCGTCCAGGCCGCGCGGCCGGTGACGGTCGACGCGGTCGGCGTGAGGCCGGCCGGCAGTCCGGTGAGCTCGACATACCGGTAGCCGTGCACGGTGAACCGCGGCTCGTACGTCTCGGTGCCGCCGGTGCCGGCGAGCGTGAAGCGGTCGGTGGCCTGCGCGCCGCGCAGGTTGGTCGTGTAGATGGTGCCGTCGGGGTTGAGGACCTCGGCGTGGCGGATGGTGACCGTCGTGCCGGCCGGGCCGCTGAGCGCGACGCGGTTCCAGCCGGTGAAGTTCTGCCCGAGGTCGAAGACCCACACGCCGGCCTGCGGCTGCGTCACCGACACCGGCCGGAACTCCTGCTGCACGGTCACGCCGTTGTCGACCTGGGCCACCAGGTTGGGCTTGGCGCCGGTCCTGAGCTGGACCGCCGCCCAGGACGCGTCGTCGAAGCCGGGCGCGTCCCAGCCGGCGACGGCCAGCCGGGCGTCGTAGGTCTCGCCGTTGTAGAGGTCGTCGGCGCGGATCGGGCCGGTCGCGACCTTCCAGGTGTTGTCGGTGCGGACGGTCGTGATGGTGCCGTCACTGAAGGTGATGAGGAGCACGGCGGAGTACCAGGGTTGGGTACCGTAGCGCTGGCTGCCGGCGAAGCCGAGGCTCCCGGAGTACCAGCCGTTCCCCAGCCATGCGCCCAGCGCGTTCTCGCCCTGGCGCAGCTGTCCCGTGACGTCGTAGACCTTGTACTGGAGGCGTTTGGTGTAGTCCGTCCACCCGGGCGCGAGCACGTCGGCGCCGACCTTGGCGCCGTTGAGCCGCGTCTCGTGCAGCCCCAGCGCGGTGGTGAGCAGGCGCGCCGAGGCGACCGGCTTGCTCACCGTGAACGCCTTGCGGACCAGCGGGGCGGCCTTCGCGAACATGACGTTGGAGCCCCAGGGCCCGCTGCCGTAGGTCGCGACGGCGCGCGCCGCCGGCCACGCCGCGTCGTTGAAGCCGGACTGGTTCCAGCCGCTCGGCGCGCTCTGGAACGCCTTCCAGCTCGCGTCGGTGGTGATGGTCGCGGCGCCGGCGACGGTCAGTTTGGCGATCATGCCCGCGGGCGACTGCGTGGTGTTCTCGGTGGCCACGGCGATCGTGTTGGTGCCGGCGGTGAGGCGGCCGCGCAGGTCGACGACCGCCGCCTGCTGCCACGACTGGTAGACCCGCGGCGACGAGCTGACCTGCACGCCGTTGACCCACACGTCGGCGGTGTCGTCGCCGGTGACGACCAGCTGGGCGCTGCTCGGGGCGGCGGCGAGGGTGAACGTGCGCCGGAAGTACCGCGTCGACACCGGCACGCCGGCGGCCGGATCGCCCTCCGGGTACCAGATCCAGGTCGCGCCGGACAGGTCGGCGCCGGTCGCGGGCTGCCCGACGAAGTCGCCGGTCCACTCCGTGGCCGGTGCGCGCAGGCCCGTCTCGAAGAACTGCGTGGCGCTCCAGGCGCTCGGCCGGCCCTGGGCGTCCCAGACGCGGACGCGCCAGTAGTACCGCCTGAGGCTGACCAGCGCCGGGCCGCCGTACACGACGTCGACCTGCCGGTCGGACGCGACCCGGCCGCTGGACCACACGTCGCCGGCGTTCGCGGTGGTGTTCGAGACGGCGATCTCATAGGCGGCCTGGCGCTGGCCGGCGGCGCTGGACCCGAGCTTCCAGCCGAAGCGCGGCTGGGCCGCGTCGACGCCGAGCGGGTTGGCCCGGTGCTCGACGGTCGCGCTGCTCACGCTGAGCGGCGACGCGGCGTCGGGGTTGGGCGCGACGACGTCCGAGTTCCAGGGCGAGATGCCGTACGCGCCGGAGTCCCGCGCGGCCGGCCAGCCGCCGTCGCCGAAGCCGGGCTGCTCCCAGCCGCTCGGCACGTTGAGGCCGGCCTTCCAGCCGCCGTCGGTGACGAGGTCGACGGTCCCGCCGGCGGCCACGACCCGCAGCCGGCCCAGCACGCCGGCCGGGCCGGCCGTGGAGTTCCGTGCCGCGACGGCGATCGTGTTGGTACCGCTGGCGAGGCTGGACTGCAGGTCGACGTAGACCGCGTTGTGCCAGGAGTCGGCGACGCGCGGCGAGCCGGCGACGGGCTTGCCGTTGACCCAGACGTCGACGGTGTCGTCGCCGGTCAGCACGAGCTGCGCCTCGCTGACGGCGCCGGCGGGGGCGGTGAAGGTCTTGCGGAAGTACCGCACGTCGGCCGGGACCGAGGTGCGTGGGTCGCCCTCGGGATACCAGATCCAGTGGGCGCCGGTGAGGCTCACCGGCGTGGCCGCGCCGGCCGGCGACGGTGGGGTGACGAGCAGGGTGGCGACGAGGGTACCGACGGTCGCCGCGACGAGCGCACGGCGAGGCTGCAGGGGCATGGCGGTGCTCCTGTTCTGCGGATATGGGTTGTGAAACGTTTCATCCAGCCGATCGTTTAAACGTTTCACAAGATGTCAGTGGAGTTACTGTAGTGAGACGGTGGTCGATGCGCAACGGCCGGGCCTGGCGCTGATGTGTTTCGATGATGTGTCGATATGTGAAAGTGGAAACTCTCGATGGCTCCGGGGTCTTCTGTCCATCCCTCCAACGCCCTACCGTCACTGTATGGATCTGGAGCTGCGGCACCTGCGGGTCGTGTGCGCGATCGCGGACGCCGGCAGCGTCACCAAGGCCGCGTCGGTGCTCGGGCTGGCCCAGCCGGCACTGACGGCGCAGCTGCAGCGTATCGAGCGCGCCCTGGGTGGGCTGCTGTTCGAGCGTGACCGCCGGGGCGCCCGGGCGACGCCGCTGGGCGAGCTGGTGCTCGCGCGGGCCCGGGTGCTGCTGCCGGCCGTGAAGGGGCTGCAGGACGAGGCGACGCGGCTGGCCAGCACGGCGGGGAACGCCGGGCGGTACCGGATCGGGGCAGTCAACGGGCCCATCCTCGGCGGCCTGGTCCACCGGATCTCGTCCAACCACCCCGGCGCCCAGGTCAGCACGCACGCCAGCTGGTCCGCGGCCGAGCTCGGCGACCTGGTGCTGTCCGGCAGACTCGACTTCGTGCTCGTGGGCGCCTGCGGCGACGCGCCGCCCGCGACCGACTCCGGGCTCGCCTGGCGGGTCGTGGCGGCCGACCCCGTGTTCCTGCTGCTGCCCGAGGGGCATCCGCTCGCCGTCCGGGACGAGGTGGAGCTGGCCGAGCTGGCCGAGGCGCAGTGGGTGGCCGCGCCCGGCGACGGCTGCTTCTCGGCGTGCCACGCCGCGGCCTGCGCGCGGGCCGGGTTCACGCCGAAGGTGCTGTTCGAGACCGAGGTGCGGGGCGCCATCGACCTGATCGAGTCGGGCGACGCGGTCGGGCTGTGCCAGGCGACGCTGCGGCCGATGGCCGGGCTGACGGCGGTGCCGATCGCCGGGGCGCCGCTGCACTGGCGGCAGATGCTGGGCTGGCTGCCCGACGGGCCGGCGGCCGACGTGGCCGGTCAGGTGTGGGCGTACGCGATCGAGTCCTACGCGGACGCGGTGCGCAAGAACGAGCGGTACTCGGCCTGGCTCGGCCGCCACCCCGACCGGCGGATGCTGGCGCTCTAACTCGCCCTGAACGCGGACGGGCCCGGCGTCGAGACGCCGGGCCCTCGCCGTACACCTAGCCGGTGAAGGTGGCCGTGATCTGGGTGAACTGCCAGTTGTTCTGTGAGATGCCGCTGCAGTTGGA
>NZ_JAHYSG010000014.1 GCF_022095675.1 Dactylosporangium sp. AC04546
CCAGGTGGCCGTCCCGCTGGAGCGCGTGTCGGTGATGCAGCCGGGCGGCGGCCGGTCAGGAGGCCGGGAGGCGGTTCCAGTCGGCGGCGAACTTCGACGGGTCGTACGGGTCGGCCTTGATCGGGATCTCGCCGCCCGGCTGCATCACCGACACGCGCTCCAGCGGGACGGCCACCTGGGCGCCGCCGGCGAAGGGCGGGCGGCCCTCGATCTGGACGTGGAACTGGGCGTTGTACACCGGGCGCCCCTGCTGGTCCAGCGCGCCCGTGAACTCGGTGCTGAGCACCCGGGCCACGCCCGGGACGCCCGTGGCCAGGATCTGCTGCTTCATCCGCTCGGCGTCGGCCGGGTCCATCGCCGGCGCGGGCGGCGGGGTCGCGGGGATGCCCAGGGCGTTCAGGGCGGCCAGCGGGTCGGGGGTCATCGACGGGGTGGCGGACCAGTCGACCAGGAGCTTCTCGCGGTCCTGCGGGTCGACCAGCACCGTCAGGGGCTGGCCCGAGGTCACCCGGGACAGCAGCAGCATCGGGACGATCTCCTTGCGGCGCACCTCGTACGTGCCGTGGCCGGGGCAGGTCACCCGCAGGTCGAGCGCCACCTGGGGCTGGTTGTTGACGAGCACGCCGGTCTGGCGGGCCTGAAGCACCTGGGCGGTGCCGGCGACACCGTTCTCCTGGAGGCGGCGGCCCTCGGCGTACTTCTTGAGGAACCGGACGCCGACGAGCACCATGATCACGCCGGAGAGGATGAGGAAGCCGCCCACGATCATCAGCGTCGTCCCGGCGGAGGACAGCGACTCCACGGTCGACATGGTCAGCAGGACGGCGCCGACGACGAACTCGACCACGGCGACGAAGAACATCACGTACGCCGAGATGCGGTTGGCGGAGAGGGTCATGGGGCGATGGTCGGGGAATCGACCACCGTCCGCAGTCACCTGGCTGACGGCCCGCTCGGGTCGGGCTGCCGGCGGCCGGTCCACCAGAGCCAGAACAGGCCGGCGACCGGGAGCACCAGGGGTACGTAACCGTATCCCTGACCGAAGTCGGACCAGACGGTGGCGTCGGGGAAGGCGTCCGGGTCGACGAGGCTCGCCGTGCCGACCGCGAGCACACCCAGCAGCTCGAACCCGACGGCCGCGAACGCGACCCGCCGGGAGGTGCGGCTGGAGCGGGCCAGGGCGACGGTCGCGACGATGTACACGACCGCGGCCAGGGCGGAGAGACTGTACGCGAGCGGCGCCTTGTCGAACTTCGACGCGATCTGCACGGCCGCCCGGGCGCTCGCGGACAGGGCGAAGACCCCGTAGATGCCGACCAGCACACGGCCGGGACCCTTGTTCAGTGATTCAGCCATAGATCTGTCCGAGTCGCAGGATGAGCACCGGCACGATGACCGCCGCGGCGCCGATGATCAGTGAGCCCCAGCGGGTCGGCTCCATCCGGGCCAGCACCGCGGCCGCCGGCGGGAACAGGGCCGCCGTCAGCAGGTAGCCGATCAGCGTGACCTGCTCGCTGCCCTCGGCCGGCCCGCCGCCCCGGGCGAGCCCGACGACCAGGGCCACCACCTGTACCAGCACCAGGACGCCGACGGCGGTGAGGCCGAGGAAGAGCGGCCGGGCGGGGGCGCGGTGGCGGAAGAACTCCACGAACGCCCAGGCGGCCAGTGCCAGTGACAGCACGTGGATGGCGACAGCCAGTGGCCCGATCACGGCGGACAGCGTATCCGGCACCGGGTTGACCGCCCGGAGCGGGCCGAGTGTCGCCTACTTGCCTCTATCCCGGTGGCACGTTCTGGGGATTCACATGGTCCACTAGGCACGTAACGTTCTGTGTAACGCAGACAGCGACCAGAGACCTGGGGGAAACACCGAATGAGTGACGGCTTCGACACCGGCGCGGACCTCGACTACGGCCACTTCGAGGCCGGCGCCGACAGCGCCGACCTCGAGCAGCTGCACACCGCTTCGGGCAGTGAGGCTGACTACAGCAGCGACTTCAACGTGTACGAGCAGGACACGGAGTCGGCTGAGTCGACGGACTTCCAGCAGGGCAGCCACGTCGAGATCGACAACCCCGACGGTGGGCACTACGAGGAGACCAACTTCACGAACTACAGCAACGACCAGTTCGACTCGAGCCACATCTTCGCCGCCGAGGGCTCGGAGCAGGGCCACGAGGCGCAGTTCGACGAGCTGGACGCGCTGCGTCAGTCCTTCAACTCGGAGTTTGCCGCGGGCACCGAGCTGCAGACCGACGGTGGCGGCCACCCGGGCGTCGCGTCGAACTAAGCTTCACACCGCCGGCGGCCGGCCACCCACGCAGGGTGGCCGGCCGCGGCCGTTGCAGTGGCCCGGTTCAGTGGCCCAGGACGGGGTGGGGGACGTACGGGGCCTCCAGGCGGGCGATCTCCTTCTCGTCCAGCGTCACCGACGTGGCCGCGATGGCGTCCTCCAGGTGGGCGAGCTTGGTCGCGCCCACGATCGGGGCCGTGACGGCCGGGCGGGACAGCAGCCAGGCCAGGGCGATCTGGGCCGGGGCCACCCCGCGCTCGCGGGCCACCTCGGCGTTGACGTCCACGACGGCGAAGTCGTCGTCGTTGTACATGGCGCTGAACGCGTCGTTCTTCGAGCGGGTCGTGCGGCGCTCGTCGCCCGGGCCGCGGTTGCCGGCCAGCATGCCGCGGGCGAGCGGGCTCCACGGGATGACGCCGATGCCCTGGTCGAGGCAGAGCGGGAGCATCTCGCGCTCCTCCTCGCGGTACACCAGGTTGTAGTGGTTCTGCATCGACACGAACTCCGTCCAGCCGTTGCTGCGGGCCGTGTGCTGGGCCTTCGCGAACTGCCAGGCGTACATGCTGGAGGCCCCGATGTAGCGGGCCTTGCCCGAGCGGACCACGTCGTGGAGCGCCTCCATCGTCTCCTCGATCGGGGTGTCCGGGTCCCAGCGGTGGATCTGGTAGAGGTCGACGTGGTCGGTGCCCAGCCGGCGCAGCGAGTTGTCGATGCCGGCCAGGATGTGCTTGCGGGACAGGCCCGAGTCGTTCGGGCGGTCGCTCATCGGGCTCCACACCTTGGTGGCCAGCACGTAGTCGTCGCGCCGCGGGAAGTACCTCGCCAGCAACCGCCCCGTGACCACCTCGCTCTCGCCGAGCGAGTACACGTCGGCAGTGTCGAAGAACGTGATGCCGGCCTCGACCGCGCGCCGCACGAACGGGTCGGCGGCCTCCTCATCGAGCACCCAGTCGCGCCATTGCGGGGAGCCGTAGCTCATCATGCCGAGACAGATTTCCGAGACCTTCAGGCCGGTCCGGCCGAGTCGCACCTGTTGCATGTCTGAAAAGCTAGCGCCGTGCGCACCGTTGGACGACTGCATCTCATCACCGACACCCGCCCCGGCCGCGACGCCGTGGCCGTCGCGGCGGCGGCGCTGCGGGCCGGGTTCGACACCGTGCAGGTGCGCCCGGAGGACGCCGTCACCGACCGTGAGGCGTACGAGCTGACCGTGCGCATCCTGGAGCTGTGCCGGGCGCACGACGCGGTGTGCCTGGTCAACGACCGGCTGCACGTGGCCCTCGCGGCCGGCGCCGACGGCGGCCACGTGGGCGCCGACGACCTGCCCGTCGCCGCCGCGCGCCGGGTGCTCGGCCCGGACGCGATCCTCGGCGCGACCGCGCGCGACCCCGCGCAGGCCCGCCGGGCGGTCGCCGACGGCGCGACCTACCTCGGCGTCGGGCCCGCGTTCGCCACGACCACGAAGACGGGGCTGCCCGACGCGATCGGCCCGGCGGGCATCCGGGCGGTGGTGGAGGCCGTGGACGTCCCGGTGGTGGCGATCGGCGGGGTGACCGCGGCGCGGGCCGCCGAGCTGTTCGCGGTGGGCGCCCACGCGGTCGCCGTGGTGGGCGCGGTGAGCACCGCGGCCGACCCCGGCAGGGCCGCCGAGGGCTTCGCGGCCCTGGTGCGCGCATGACCGCGGCGATCGTCGGCGGCGGGATGATCGGGCTGGCCTGCGCCTGGGAGCTGCACCGGCGCGGCGTCGACGTCACCGTGTACGACGCGGATCCCGCCCGCAGTGCCGCCCTGGTCGCCGCCGGGATGCTGGCGCCCACCGCCGAGGCCAACTTCGGCGAGGAGGCGCTCCAGGCCCTCATGCTGGAGTCGATGCGCCGCTGGCCGGCCTGGGCCGCCGAGCTGGAGGCAGCCACCGGCCAGGCGGTCGGCTACCGCACCGAGGGCAGCCTGCTCGTCGCGCTCACCGACGACGACCTCGCCGAGGTGCGGCGGATGGTCGGGTACTACCGGCGGGCCGGCACGCCGATCGAGCCGCTGACCGGCCGGCAGCTGCGCGAGCTCGAGCCGCTGCTCTCGCCGCGCGTGCGGGGCGGCGCGCTCGCGGCGGGTGACCATCAGGTCGACCCGCGCCTGGTCCTGCGGGCACTGCGGACGCTGCCGATCCCCGTCGAGCCGCTGGACGTCACCGATCTGTCCATGATCCGTTCCAAGGCGCGGGACGGTGTGACGGTCGTCGCCAACGGCATCGGCGCGGCGGCGCTGACCGGGCTGCCGGTCCGCCCGGTCAAGGGCCAGCTGCTGCGGCTGCGGGGCGGCGAGCCGCTGCTCCGCCACGTTGTGCGGGGCGTCGCCCTGGGGCGGCATGTGTACCTCGTGCCGCGCGCCGACGGCGAGCTGGTCGTCGGCGCCACCGAGGAGGAGCGGGGGCCCGACACCACTGTCACCGCCGGAGGCGTGCTCGACCTGCTGCGACCGGCCGCCGACCTGCTGCCGGGCGTCGCCGAGCTGGCCCTCACCGAGACCCTGGCCGGCCTGCGCCCGGGCACCCCGGACAACGCCCCGGTCCTCGGTCACCTGGGTGACGACCTGCTGGTGGCGACCGGCCACCACCGCAACGGCGTGCTGCTCGCCCCGGTGACGGCCCAGGTCATCGCCGACCTGATCACCAGGGGATCGACCGATGTCGACCTTACGTCGTTCGGGGTGGGCCGCTTTACCTGAGCCGTACGGCGGGGTTATGGTCGAGGCGTACCCCACGGGAGTCCGGTGTGACCGGGCTGAGAGGGGGGCTGTGAGCCCCCGACCGTCGAACCTGATCCGGGTCATGCCGGCGCAGGGAGGCAGGAGTGAGCCGTATGCACCTCGTGGTCAACGCCGTCGCATCGACCGTCGACGACAGCATCACCGTCGCCGACGTCGTGCACCAGCTCGCCGGGCCCGACCCGCGTGGGGTGGCGGTCGCCCTCAACGGCGACGTCGTGCCCCGCTCGCGGTGGGCCGACACCCACCCGTCCGACGGTGACCACGTCGAGGTCCTCACGGCGGTCCAGGGTGGCTGAGGACACGCTGGAGATCGCGGGTGAGGCGCTCGCGTCGCGGCTTATCCTGGGCACCGGCGGGGCCAGCAGCCACGCCGCCCTGGAGGCGGCCATCCGGGCCAGCGGCACCGCGCTCGTCACGGTCGCCCTGCGCCGGCTCGATCCCGCCGCGCCCTCGCTGCTCGAGGTCGTCGAGCGCTGCGGCGTGCGGGTGCTGCCGAACACCGCCGGGTGCTACACCGCGACCGAGGCGGTGAAGCTCGCCCACCTGGCGCGGGAGGCGTTCGGCACCGCGTGGGTCAAGCTGGAGGTCATCGGCGACGAGGACACCCTCCTGCCGGACGGCGTCGAGCTGGCCGCGGCCGCCGCGCAGCTGGTGGAGGACGGGTTCACCGTCCTGCCGTATACGAGCGACGACCCGATCCTCGCCCAGCGCCTCGCCGACGTCGGATGCGCCGCGGTCATGCCGCTCGGCGCGCCGATCGGCTCCGGCATGGGCATCCGCAACCCGCACAACATCGCGCTCATCCGCGACAAGGTCAGCGTGCCGGTCATCCTCGACGCGGGCATCGGCACCGCCTCCGACGCGGCGCTCGCGATGGAGCTGGGCTGCGACGGGGTGCTGCTCGCCTCCGCGGTCACCCGGGCCGAGCACCCGGCGCGGATGGCCGGGGCGATGCGGCTGGCCGTCGAGGCCGGGCGGCTGGCGTACACGGCCGGGCGCATCCCCCGCCGCCTGCACGCCACCGCGTCGAGCCCCACCGGCGGGCTGCCGTGGTGACGCCCGGGCTCATCGTCTTCACCGACCGCCGCCAGGCCACGCGACCCCTCGACGAGGTGGTCGACGGGGCGCTCGACGGCGGGGCGCGGATCTTCGTGCTCCGCGAGGACGACCTGCGGGCCGCCGAGCGGGCCGCCCTCGCCGAGCGGCTGGGCGCCATGATCACCGGGGCCGGCGGGCGGCTGCTGCTGGAGGAGGGGCCGGAGCTGCGCAAGTGCCATGACCTGGGCGACCTCGTCGCCGCGGCCACCGGCGGCGTCGACTACGCGACCCTGTCGCCGATCTACCCGACCCGCTCCAAGCCCGGCTACGGCCCGCCGCTGGGGCTGGCCGGGCTGGGCCGGATGGCCCTCGCGGTGGCGATCCCGGTGTACGCGCTCGGCGGCGTCGACTCGCCCGCCCGCGTGCGCGACTGCCTCGACCAGGGCGCGGCCGGCGTCGCCGTGATGGGCGCCGTCATGCGCGCCGACGACCCGGCCCGGTTCGTGAAGGAGCTGCTGACCGCATGAACCCTGTCGTCGCGCTCACCATCGCGGGATCCGACTCGGGCGGCGGCGCCGGGATCCAGGCCGACCTCAAGACGTTCGCGGCGCACCGCGTCCTCGGTACCAGCGCGATCACCGCCCTGACCGCGCAGAACACGGTCGGCGTGCGGGGCATCTCGGCCGTGCCGGCCGCGTTCGTCGGCGAGCAGCTCGACGCCGTCCTCGCCGACCTGCCGGTCGCGGCGGTCAAGACCGGCATGCTCGCCACCCCGGAGACGGTGGCGCTCGTCGCGAGCTTCGCGTCGCGGCTGCCCGGGCTGGTCGTCGACCCGGTGCTGGTGGCGTCGTCCGGCGACCGCCTCTTCACCGCCGACGCCGAGCGCGCCTACCTCGACCTGCTCTTCCCGCACGCCACCGTGGTGACCCCGAACCTCCGGGAGGCCGGTGTCCTGCTCGGCCGCGCGGTCACCGACGTCGACGACGCGGTGAAGGCGGCCGAGGACCTCGCCGGCTACGGGCCGCGGTGCGTCGTGGTCAAGGGCGGGCACCTGCGCGGCAGCGCGGAGGCCGTCGACGTGGTCTGGCACGCCGGCACGACCGAACTGCTCACCGCGCCGTGGATCGACACGGCCAACAACCACGGCACCGGGTGCACATTCGCGGCGGCGACGGCCGCCCGGCTCGCGCTCGGCCAGCCGCTCGCCGAGGCGCTGCACGGCGCGAAGGCGTATGTCCACGAGGCGCTGTCGCGGTCGGCCGCGTGGACCCTCGGGTCCGGTCACGGGCCGCTCGACTGGGGACCGTTCCGCTAGCGCGCGCATCCGCAGTACAACTCCCGCTCCAGCTGGCTCGGGAGACGCTGAACCCTGCCCGAAAGAGGGGACTCACCCATGAAACGCAAGGTGTACGTCCAGGGCTCCCGGCCCGACATCCAGGTCCCGTTCGCCGAGGTGGACCTCAGCGGCGGCAACCCGCCGGTCCGGCTCTACGACACCTCCGGGCCGCTCAACGACCCGCCGGCGGGGCTGCCGGCACTGCGCGCGCCGTGGATCGCCGAGCGCGGGGTCGAGCGGACCCAGCTGTACTACGCGCGGCAGGGGATCGTGACGCCGGAGATGGAGTTCGTCGCGATCCGCGAGGCCGTCGAGCCGTCGGTGGTGCGCGAGGAGATCGCCGCGGGCCGGGCGATCCTGCCGAACAACGTCAACCACCCGGAGAGCGAGCCGATGATCATCGGCAGCCGGTTCCTGGTGAAGGTCAACGCCAACATCGGCACCTCGGCCGTCACCTCCGGCGTCGAGGAGGAGGTCGCCAAGCTCACCTGGGCGACGAAGTGGGGCGCGGACACGGTCATGGACCTGTCCACGGGCAAGCACATCCACGCGACCCGCGAGGCGATCATCCGCAACTCGCCGGTGCCGATCGGGACGGTGCCGTTGTACCAGGCCCTGGAGAAGGTCGGCGGCGACCCGGTCAAGCTGTCGTGGGAGGTGTACCGCGACACGATCGTCGAGCAGGCCGAGCAGGGCGTCGACTACATGACCGTCCACGCCGGGGTGCTGCTGTCCTACGTGCCCCTGACGGTGGGGCGGGTGACCGGGATCGTGTCGCGGGGCGGCTCGATCATGGCCGCGTGGTGCCTGGCGCATCACCGGGAGAACTTTCTGTTCGAGAACTTCGCGGAGCTTTGTTCCTTGTTCGCGAAGTACGACATCGCCTTCTCGCTCGGCGACGGGCTGCGGCCCGGGTCGATCGCCGACGCCAACGACGAAGCGCAGCTCGCCGAGCTGCGGACCCTCGGTGAGCTGACGACGATCGCCTGGGAGCACGACGTCCAGGTGATGATCGAGGGGCCCGGGCACGTGCCCATGCACAAGATCAAGGAGAACGTCGACCTCCAGAAGGAGTGGTGCCACGAGGCGCCCTTCTACACGCTCGGCCCGCTCACGACCGACGTGGCGCCGGCGTACGACCACATCACCTCGGCCATCGGCGCCGCCATGATCGCCATGTACGGCACCGCGATGCTCTGCTACGTCACCCCCAAGGAGCACCTGGGCCTGCCCAACCGCGACGACGTCAAGGCCGGGGTCATCGCCTACAAGATCGCGGCGCACGCGGCCGACCTGGCCAAGGGCCACCCGGGCGCGCAGGCGTGGGACGACGCGCTGTCCAAGGCGCGGTTCGAGTTCCGCTGGGAGGACCAGTTCAACCTGGCGATGGACCCGGACACGGCCCGCGCGTACCACGACGAGACGCTGCCCGCCGAGCCGGCCAAGACCGCCCACTTCTGCTCGATGTGCGGCCCGAAGTTCTGCTCGATGAAGATCTCGCACGAGCTGCGGGACCTGGGGCTCAGGTCGAAGTCCCGCGAGTTCGTCGAGAGTGGGGCGCAGCTGTACTCCTAGGGTGGACTAGGGTCTGACGCGTGGAGTCCTCAGCACCCCGCACCGCCGTCGTCTGGCGGGTCCTGCGCGACGAGCTGGCGCGCGCCGGCCGCCCGCTGACCGCCCTCGATGTCGGCGGCGGCACCGGCGGGTTCGCCGTGCCGCTCGCCCGGGCCGGCCACACGGTTACCGTCGTCGATCCCAGCCCCGACGCGCTGGCGGCGCTCATCCGCCGGGCGGCGGAGGCCGGGGTCGGCGAGCGGGTCCGCGCCGTCCAGGGCGACGGCGACGGTCTTGCCGATCTGGTACCGCCGGAGAGCGTCGACCTGGTGCTGTGCCACAGCATGCTGGAGGTCGTCGACGACCCGCACAAGGTCGTCGCCGCGCTCGCCGCGACCCTGCGCCCCGGCGGCGCCGCCAGCGTGGTGGTCGCGAGCCGGGCCGCGGCGGTGCTGGCCAAGGCGATCGGCGGGCACCTCGCGGCCGCGTCGCTGCTCGTCGCCAGCCCCGACGGCCGGGGCGACGCGCGCGACCGGCTGCGCCGGCGGTACTCCGCCGAGACCGCCACCGAGCTGCTCAGCGAGGCCGGGCTGACGGTGGAGCAGATCCACGGGGTCCGGGTCGTCGCCGACCTGGTGCCCGGCACGGTCGCCGAGAGCGAGCCGGAGGCCCTCCAGGCGTTCGAGCTCGCGCTGGCCGCCCTCCCGCCGTATCGCGACATCGCCACGCAGCTGCACATCCTGGCGCGGAAGTCCTGATGGGGCAGCTCGACCTGCTGCCGCCCCGCTACGGGCAGGCCAGCCTGGCCGAGGTGATGCCCAGCGTGCTGAGCGTGCTCGGCATGCCCTACGAGCGCGACGCCCTCGGCCTGGGCCCGGCCCTGTATGGCGTGCGCCGCGTGGCGGTCGTCCTGCTCGACGGCCTCGGCTGGCACCAGCTGGGCGTCGCCGCGCCGCACGCACCAACGCTCACCGACATCATCGGCGGCCGCCTCGGAACGGCACGCTCGATCACGTCGGGCTTCCCGTCGACGACCCCGGTCAGCCTGGTCACGCTCGGCACGGGCGCGCCCCCCGGCTCGCACGGCATCGTCGGCATCACGCTCAACCAGCCCGGCACGGACAAGATCGTCAACCACCTGCACTGGACCGACGAGCCCGACCCGGCCTCCTGGCAGCCGCTGCCCACCGCCTTCACCCGCGCCGCCAACGCCGGCATCGTCGCGACGGTCGTGAGTAACCCGGCCTTCGAGCGCAGCGGCCTGTCCGTCTCGGCCTATCGCGGCGCCCGCTTCGGCGCCGGCGTCGTGGCGGACGCCGTGGCCTCCGAGATGCTGGCCGCCTTCGCCACCTCGCAGCTCGTCTACGGCTACCTCCCGGACGTCGACCGGGCCGGCCACGACTACGGCATCGGCACCGGCGAGTGGCGCACGGCCGTCTCGTCGGCCGACCGTCTCCTCACCCGCCTCATCGACGGCCTGCCGCCGGAGTCGGCGCTGATCGTCACGGCCGACCACGGCCAGCTGGACGTCCCCGCGGACCGTCGCCTCGACCTGGACCTGGACGCCCGCCTTCGCGACGGCGTGGCGGTCGTCGCGGGCGAGCCGCGCGTCCGCTATCTGCACGTGATCCCGGGCGCACTGGACGACGTGATCGCCTCGTGGCGCGGCGTCCTGGGCGAGGGCGCATGGGTGGTCTCCCGCGACGAGGCGGTGGCGGCGGGCTGGTTCGGCCCGATCCCGCAACAACACCTGGCCCGCGTGGGCGACGTGGTGGTGGCCTGCCGCGACCGCTGGGTGATCATGGCGAGCGCGCACGAGCCGGCTCGGTTGCGGCAGATGATCGCGTTTCACGGCTCTAGTACGGCGGCGGAGATGCAGATCCCGCTCCTCGTGGTCCGCCGCTGACTCTTGCTCGGCGGGTCGACCGCGTCGCGCTCGGCCCGCATTCCGCACCGCACCGCACTGCGGCACCGCACCTCCATGCCAACCCGCGCCTCCGCGCCACCCGCGCCGCCACGCCAACCGCGCTGCACCGTCACGCCAACCTGCGCCACCATGGCGTCCGCGCCGCGCCGCGCCGTGCCGCGCCACCGCGCCACTATGGCGTCCGCGGCACCCGCGCCACCCGCAGCGTCCGTGCCGTGCCGCGCCACCCCGGTCCGCCGCGCCCGTCCGCGCCGTCCGCGCCGCGCCACCCTCGCCACCCGCGCCGTCCGCGCCGCGCCACCCTCGCCACCCGCGCCGTCCGCGCCGCGCCACCCTCGCGGCGCTGGATCAGGCTTGATGCATCAGAAGTGATGCATCAGAAATGATGCGTCGAGTGCGGCTGTCGTGGGGTGGTGTTCGGCGGACTGCGGCGATTGGGCGGCCATCGCGCCACTCGGCCTGCCGGATCAGGGTTGATGCATCCGCTTTGATGTATCAAAAATGATGCATCAAAAGTGATGCGGCGGGTGTGGGCTGCAGCGACCAGCGTTCGGTCAGGGCGTGGATGGCTGGCGCCAGGCCTGGGCCCGGGGACAGGGCGCACAGGTTGTCCTGCACGATCGCCAGGAGGTCGCGCCTTGTGCGGGCGACCACCACGCCGGACTGGCCGGCGGACGGGTCGCCGTCGAGTACGGCCACGCGGGCTCGGGTGATGCCCAGCCGGCCGGCGCCCGTGAGGAACGTGGCGTCGGCGAAGAGGAGGGGGACGCGGTGGGCCCGGGTCCAGCCGGCCACCAGGAGTACCGCCAAGGCCTCCGCGGTCAAGGCGCGCACGGCGCCCTCGTCGGGGCGGATGATCAAGCCCGGCGCGATGCACGCCACCTCTTCCGGGTGGCGGCGGCGGAGCCCCTCCAGTGCGGCGACGACCGGTGCCAGCGGCGACGTCATCGCGAGGAGGGCCATGCCAGGAAGGTAAGGCATACCTAACTTCGAGTCAATTGCGCGGGCGCCGGGCTCGGTCGCCCGGAATTGTCAGAGGGTCCCGCTAGGGTTCCCGATGTGGGGCGAAGTCAGGTGGTGCCGCGCGACGGGGCGGGGTCGGGGGAGTTCGGGCCTGGGGCCGACGACACCGGCTGCACGGTGCTGCACGTCGACATGGACGCGTTCTACGCGTCGGTGGAGGTCCGCCGGAGGCCCGAGCTGCGGGGCAAGCCGGTGATCGTGGGCGGGGCCGGGCCGCGCGGGGTGGTGTCGGCGGCGAGCTACGAAGCCCGGAAGTTCGGGGTGCGCAGCGCCATGCCCGGCAGCCGGGCGCAGCGGCTCTGCCCGCACGCGGTGTTCCTGCCACCGGACTTCGCGGCGTATACGGAGGCGTCGCGGGCGGTCATGGCGATCTTCCGGGACGTGACGCCGCTGGTCGAGCCGCTGTCGCTCGACGAGGCGTTCCTCGACGTGGCCGGCGCGCGGCGGCTGCTCGGGCGGCCCGCCGAGATCGCCGCGCTGATCCGCCGGCGGGTGGCCGAGGAGCAGCGGCTGACCTGCTCGGTCGGGGTGGCGCCGACGAAGTTCATGGCGAAGCTCGGCTCGACGCGGGCCAAGCCCGACGGCATGGTGGTCATCCCGGCGGACCGGGTGCTGGAGTATCTGCACCCGTTACCCGTGGCGGCGGTGTGGGGCGTCGGCGAGAAGACGGCCGAGACCCTCCAGCGGCTCGGCCTGAAGACCGTCGCGGACCTTGCCGCGGCGCCCGTGGGCATGCTGCGCGCCGCCGTCGGCGACGCCGCGGCCGTCCACCTGCACGAGCTGTCCTGGGGGAGGGACCCCCGGCGGGTGATTTCCGAGCACGTGGAGAAGTCGATCGGCGCCGAGACGACGTTCGACGTCGATGTGAGCAATCTGTCAATCATCCGACGGACGATGCTGGCCCTGTCGACGAAGGTGGCCCAGCGCCTGCGTCACGCCGGCCATGCCGGTCGCACGGTGTCGGTCAAGATCAGGCTGGCCGACTTCCAGACGCTGAGCCGGTCCCGCACCATCGAGGTCCCCACCGATGTCAGCCGCGAGATCTTCGAGATCGGCTGGTCGTTGTTCCAGGCAGCGCGGCCGGGTGAGCGGATTCGCCTGATCGGGGTGCGCGTCGAGGGCCTTGTCCAGGCCGACGGTGCGCCCCGCCAGATGACGCTCGGCGAGCGCGACCACGGCTGGCGCGACGCCGAGCGGGCGGCCGACGCGGTGGCGGCGCGGTTCGGGTCGGGGCTCGTGAAACCGGCCAGCCTGCTCGGCGGCGACGGGTTGCGCCAGGATGGAAACGGCGCCGCACCCGCCCAGGAGCGGGCGGGAGAGTCCCCGACGCGACACAATGGAAGGACCTAGGAGCCACACTCGACGGAAAATCGGCACGGCCGGACCAACGTCCCGCTTTCCGACGGGTTGACCCCCTCGTAAACTTGCCAGTACGCAGCCGTCCGGCTGTGCCGGACTGCCGGTCCAACAGGGCCGGCCTTCGCGACCGGGGAGGAGTGCCGTGCCGCTCTCGGAGCACGAGCAGCGGCTGTTCGAGCAGATCGAGCGGTCGCTAGCCGAGGATCCCAAGTTCGCGTCTGCGGTGCGCGCCACCGACCCGCGGTTCCATGCCAAGCGCCGGATGATCGCCGCCCTGGTGTTCCTCATCGCCGGCATGGGGCTGCTCGTCTACGGTGTCGCCATCTCCGTCCCGCCACTTGGCGTCGGCGGATTCGTCGTCATGCTGGGCGCCCTGGCGTTCGGCATGCAAGCGTACCGGCGCGGCCAGACCACCGACCTGCACGTGGTCGGCGGCACCGCCTCCCGCCGCACCCGTTCCCGTCGTGGTGGCCTTGTCGACCGCCTGGAGGAGCGCTGGCGCCGTCGCCCCGAGGGCGACGTCTGACCTTCGGGTCCCCAGACGCGACTCCAGCGGGCGGCCCGCCGCCCCTCGGCACGTCGATGAGTGGCGCGCGCCTCGTGACGACACGAGGCTGCGCGCCACTCATGCTTTCTGAGGCTGGTGCGGGCGACATTTCCGACATGTCCGACTGGCGATCGCCCCGGTGGCTTGCTGCTCCATGATCAAGGGAAACATCTGGTCGTTATGGCAGCCAGAAGTTTCCCTTGATCATGGAGCGGGGGAGAGCGGCCCCAGCGCCCGGGCCGGAGCGCGGCCCAACCGTGGTCTTAGGCGCGGGCGGGCGCCCGGTCGGAGCGCGGCCCAGGCCGCGGCATGGGGACCCGAGCCGGAGTGTGGCCACAGGGTGAAGCAGGGCTGGAGCGCGGTCCTAGGCGCGGACGGGTACTCGGTCGGAGCCGGAAGGCGTAGATGACCGGGCCGGGACTTGCGCAGGGTGGCGCCCAGGCAGGGAAGCGCCGACGTAGGACTGTGCCGAGCCCGCGCGGTGTGACGCCTGGGGAGGAACTGCGCGGAGAAGGAGCGGTGCGGGACCGGCTCGAACAGCAAGCAAAAGGGCGCCCGGCGGGCGCCCTCTGCTTCACGATCCGAACCTCAGCGGTCGGCTCGCTTCGCGACGAAGCGGCGGACGCTCAGAGCTCGCATCAGCTGGTCCCAGCCGCGCCCAAGGGTCAGGGAGATCGTGCTGGAGCGGTTGGCCGTCGATACGCGCCAGCGGCGCAGGACCGACGGCGGGAGCACGACCGCCAGGATGCGGGTCTTGCGCGGAGCCCGGGCGGCGAACGCCGACTGGACGTGCGACACCGCCGCGCGCAGCTCGCGGCCCGTCAGCGGGCGGCGGGCGTAGCGGGCGTGCTCCTCGGCCGTGCTCAGGAGCTGGACGCCGGCCTGGGCCTTGTCGTGGAGGCGTTCCTTCTTGACCAGGCGGTCGACCGTCGCGCGTGGGGTCTCGGCCTCGTCGGTGGGGACGTGGTAGTCGATCATCAGGTCGACGAGCTCGTCCCAGGCGCTGTGGGCGTCGGCGCGGGCCCGGACGTAGGACTGGTCGTCGACCGGCAGGACCGTCATCGTGGGCGCGTCCGCGGACGTGCCCGGTGGCGTGTGGGCCAGCGGCACCGCACCGCCGCCGCCCGTTGCGGCCGTCGACAGGCGACGGCGGCGGGTGCGGTTGCGGGCCAGGGCCGGCGACATGAGCAGCAGGAGGAGGATGAGTCCGCCACCGACCCAGGGGGCGACGGTGGCCGTCGTCTGCAGGAGCGAGGCCTCCTTCGGCCCGGTGTCGCCCGTGATCGTGCCCGGGTTGTTGCCCTGGTCGGAGCCGGGGGCCGCCGCGCTCGACGACGGGTCGGCGCCCGGGTCGGCGCCGCCGCGGTCGACCGGGTCGTCACCGACGATGGTGTCGTCGGCGCGGGGGAGGTACGACGGGGTGACCGAACCCGGGATCGCGGTGGCCGGCGTGGCGTCGAACGGCAGCCAGCCGAAGCCCGGGAAGTAGACCTCGGTCCACGCGTGCAGGTTGATGTTGGTCAGGGTCATCGTGTCGCCCTGCCGGTCGCCGCCGCGGGCGAAGCCGAACGCGACCCGCGACGGGATCTTGGCCTCGCGCAGCAGCCAGCCGAAGGCGGCCGCGTACTGCGAGCAGTAGCCCCGCTTGTTCTGCAGGAAGTCGACGATCTTCGTGCCGCTGGTGTCGGGGCCGGTCGACGTGTCGTAGACGAAGCCGTTCGAGGGCGCGAAGAAGTTGTAGATCGCCAGGACCTTGTCCAGCTCCGTCGTCTTGCCCTTGGTGAGCTCGCCGACGAGGTTCTTGACGTAGGTGTTGGCCGGCGCCGACAGCACGTCGCGCAGTTGCGGGTCGTTGGTGTTGATCGGGTCGGCGTTGCGCAGGTCGTCGTTGGTGATGTCGGGGCGGACGTACTCGACCGTGTACTTCTTCTTGGCCGACGTCTGCTTGTTCTTGCTCGCGTAGACGACCGAGGTGCGGCGGTCGAACGCCCACTCGCTGTCGACCTTCTCGATCTTGGTCGGCCAGACGTAGATCGGCAGGTAGGCGATCGCCAGCTCGTTGGTGATCTCGATGTTCGCCTTGTACGTCGTGGTCTTGACCGACGAGTCCCACGTCGGGCCGGCGATGCCCGAGTTGACCGACTGGCCGCCGGTGATCGGCTTGCCGTTGAAGCCCTTGTTGGTCAGCTCCTCGAGCACGTTGAACCGCAGGTAGAACGGGTTCTTGTCGTTGACGTTGGTGACCTTGATCATGTCGGTCTTCTTGGAGCGGTTCAGCTGGCCGTCGAGCAGGGCGAACATGCTCACGGACCGGCCGTTGCCGCCCCGCCCGCCGATGCCCGGCCCGCCGCCGGCCCCGGTGCCGAAGCGCTCCAGGACGCCGGCCGGCATCGCGAAGGGCAGGAGCGGCAGCAGTACCGCAGCCGCCACGCCCACCGCACCGAGCCGCTGCCCGGCGGCGGCGAGCGGCGACGGCTCCCACAGGTCGACGTCGCGCCCGTCGCCGGTGAAGCGGCGGCCGAAGCGCCGCACCCGGTCGACGTTGTCGGTGACCAGCAGCCACAGGAAGCCGAGCGCGCCGAGCACGAACGGGAACCAGCTGGTGCTCTCGGTGGTGACCGTGACCGGCACCGAGTAGATCGCGAGCATCGGCAGCCCGGCCAGCGCGGGCCGGCGCAGGACGACCGCGAACAGGTCGACCAGCAGCGCGACCACGGCGACACCCAGCGTGGCGAGGAAGAGGAAGCCCTCCCGGTCGCCGACCGGCGTCGCGAACTCGCTCATCTCGGTGGTCGCCGTGCTCAGGAGCTCGCCGAAGTGCGCGATGCTCCCTGGCGACGGGATGATCCCGATGTACTCCTGGTGACTGCGGAACAGCCAGGTCAGCGCGAAGAGCCCGGCCAGCGCCATCGAGGCGGTCGGCGCCCAGACCGGCGCGCGCAGGCTGCGCACCAGCAGCCCCACGCCGCACATCGCGGCGACGACGAGGAACGATCGGATCGCCCAGGTCTGGTGCTCGAAGACGTTGATCAGCGGCAGCGCCGACAGGAACGCCGAGCCCGCCGCGATGAGCGTGAGGTGCTTGCGCTGGTTCACCGGACGCCTCCCGCGACGCTCTCGGCGGAAGCGGCCCGCCAGGCGAAGCCCTGCGACCCCCGCCCCGTCTGTGGCCACAGCGCGGGCAACTTCGCCCCGTGCGGCACCTCCACGACCCGCCAGCCGCTGCGCAGCAGGGCCAGCGACGCCACGCCGTGGGCCCGGTCGGCCTCCTCGCGGGCGGCGGTGGGCAGGTTGAGCCAGGTGGAGGAGTCGATGAACAGCGCGATGCAGGTCGCGTTGTTCGACCGGAAGCCGGCCAGCAGCTCGGCCTCGGCCGAGGACAGCAGGCCGAAGATGCCGATGATCAGGCCGCCGTCGCTGCGCCGGCGGACCCGGTCGATCAGGGCGCCGATGTCGCCGCGCTGGGCCAGCCGCACGTCGGCGAGCTGGTCGAGCAGCGGGCCGTCGCCGTCGATCTCGGTCGCGTCGACGTCGACGCCGGCGTCGGTCACCAGGCGCATCTTGTACCCCGCGTGGCGCAGGTGGACGGCGATGCTCGCGGCGGCCGACACCGCCCACTCGAAGCTGGCGGTCGGCCCCTCGCCGCGGTGGGCGGTCGAGCGGGTGTCGAGCACGACCGTCGCCCGGCTCTCCCAGGGCTGCTCCTCGCGGCGGACCATGAGCTCGCCGGTGCGCGCCGTCGAGCGCCAGTGGACGCGGCGCAGGTCGTCGCCGTAGCGGTACTCCCGGGTGGCGGCGTCGTCCTCGCCGTGCACGGCCACCGACCGGGCGCGGCTCTCGCCGGAGCCGGCGAACTCGCCGGTCAGCCGGACCGAGGGCAGCGGCACGACCTGCGGGATGACGGTGAGCCGGTCGACCGACGGGAAGGCCCGGGTCAGCTCGCACAGCCCGAACGGGTCGGTGAGGCGCACGACCAGCGGGCCCACCTCGTAGCGGCCGCGGACGTCGGCCCGGACCGTGTAGGCGACGGAGCTGGCCTGGTGCGCGCCGAGCTTCTCCAGCACCAGTCGCGGCCGGCTGCCCAGCGCGTAAGGCAGGCGGTCCTCCAGCAGCATCGTGCCGGTGGGCAGGCGCGAGAGGTTCTGCAGCCGCAGGATCACCCGGGCGCTCGCGCCCACCTGGACGCGGTGCGGGTCGAGCGTGCGGCTGCACGACAGCCGGTACCGCGTGCGGCCGACATAGGCCGCCGACAGCAGCGGCAGCGCCGCGAGCAGCACCGCGACGCGCAGGAGATCGCGCTCGCCCAGGATGAACGAGGCGATGAGGGCCGCTGCGGCGGCGGCCAGGAAGCTACGGCCCCGTGTGGTGAGCCCCCGCAGCGCTTCCCGCATGCTCAACGACCTCCGTACTGCGGACCGCGCTGCCGCGTGTCATACGGCGATCTCGGCTGCCGGTCCGAGGGCAGCGGCAGGCGGTGCACCAGCTCGGCGATGATCGCGTCGGTCGTGCGGCGGGACAGCTGCGCCTCGGCCGTCGGGATGACGCGGTGCGCGAGCACCGGCACGGAGAGCGCCTGCAGGTCGTCGGGCAGCACGAACTCGCGGCCCTCCAGGGCGGCGACGGCGCGGGCGGTGCGCAGCAGCTGCAGCGTCGCGCGCGGGGAGGCGCCGAGGCGCAGCTCGCCCGACTCGCGGGTGGCGGTGACGATGTTGACCGCATACTGCTTCACCGCGTCGGCGACATGCACGTCACGGACGGTGGCGATCATCTGGCGCATCGTCGTCGCGTCGGAGACGGGCGCGATGTCGTCGAGGGCGTCGTGGCGCCCGTGCACGTCGAGCATGGCGAGCTCGGCACCCATGTCCGGGTAGCCCATCGCGATCCGGGCGGTGAACCGGTCGCGCTGCGCCTCGGGCAGCGGGTAGGTGCCCTCCATCTCGATCGGGTTCTGCGTGGCGATGACCATGAACGGCACCTGGAGCGGGTAGGTGGCGCCGTCGACCGTGACCTGGCGCTCCTCCATGCTCTCCAGCAGCGCCGACTGCGTCTTCGGCGAGGCGCGGTTGATCTCGTCGCCGACCACGATGTTGGCGAACACCGCGCCCGGCTTGAACTCGAAGTCGCGCGTCTCCTGGTTGTAGACGCTCACGCCGGTGACGTCGCTGGGCAGCAGGTCGGGCGTGAACTGGATGCGGCGCACCGAGCAGTCGATCGAGCGGGCCAGCGCCTTCGCGAGTTTCGTCTTGCCGACGCCGGGAACGTCTTCGATGAGGAGGTGGCCCTCAGCGAGCATGACAGCGAGCGCGAGCCGCACGGTGGCGGTCTTGCCCTCGATGACCTGCTCGATGTTGGCGACGATCGCATCGGTCGCGGCGCGGAACTCGGGGGCGGGGAGTGGTGCCCCGAGCTCCTCGAACGTGCGGTGCCTGGTCAACTGGCCTCCTCATGGTCGTGCCGTGGCCACCGTCAGGTGTAAGACCCATAGGTGAACCGCTCGGTTGCCGGAGATTTCGGCGTTCACGGCAACCGACGCCGTTGGTATCCCCTCAGGCTAGCCGGGGAATTGACGGACCGCCGGACGGGATTCCGTCATTGCGGACATCCCGGCCCCAGCCGTCCGACCAATTTTCTGCCGCGCCCGACTACCCCTGCGAATGTCCGACAAACGGCGCGTTCGAGATGTAGGCAAGCGTCGATTAGGGCAGACTGATCGCCGTGGATGACGGGCAGCTCCTGAACGGCCGCTACCGCCTGCTCACCCGGCTCGCCGAGGGCGGGTCGGCCGAGGTCTGGCGGGCACTCGACGAGATTCTCGGGCGACCGGTCGCGGTGAAGGTGCTCGCCGCGCGGTACGCCGACGACGGTGACCGCAGGCGCCGGATTCTGCGCGAGGCCCGAGCTTCCGCGCGTCTTTCGCACCCGAATGTCACCAACGTCCATGACTACGGCGAGACGCCGGACGGTGAACCGTTCGTGGTGATGGAGCTCCTCGACGGCCCGACCCTGGCCGAGCGCCTCGCCGGCGGCCCGCTGCCGGCCGGGCCGGCCCTGCGGATCGGGGCCCAGATCGCGGCCGGGCTGGCCGCCGCGCATGCCGCGGGTCTGGTACATCGGGATGTCAAGCCCGCCAATGTCGTCATCACCCCTGAATCGGTAAAACTGGTCGATTTCGGAATTGCGGGCTTCACTGGCGAACTCGGCGATCCAGATCCTGCCGCGACGATCCTCGGCACGCCCGCCTACCTGGCCCCCGAGCGGCTGCTGCACGACGACGTGACGACGGCGAGCGATGTGTACTCGTTCGGCGTCCTGCTCCACCGCACCCTCACCGGCCGCCTGCCGTGGCCGGCGACGACCACCGAGGAGCTGGTGGAGGCGCACGTCGAGCGGGCGCCCGAGCCGCTGCCGGCGCTCCCGGGCGTGCCGGACGAGGTGCGTGACCTGGTCGCGGCCTGCCTGGCCAAGCACCCCGGCGACCGGCCGCTCGCCGTCGACGCCGCCGCCCTGCTGACCGGGTTGGCGACCGATCCGGCCGTCGGCCGGGCGGCCGTGGCCGACCCCGACTGGAACGCCCCGACCCGCGCGATCGGCATCTGGGCCGACCCCGGGGCGGCCGGCGCCGCCGAGGAGTTCCACGACCGCCGCCGTATGCGGCTGGCCCTGGTCCTGTCCGTCGCCGCGGCCGTGCTCGTCGCCTCGTTCGTGCTCAGCCGCGACGCCGGCACGCCGTTCGTCGAGGCGGGCCCGACCGCCGACCTGCCGACCGCCCTCGTCCCGGCCGATCCGTCCGCTGATCCGTCCGCTGATCCGTCCGCCGACCCCGAGCCGGGCGGCGAGCCGGGCCCGGCGGACGAGGTGGGCGGCGGTGAGCCGATCAGCCAGGCCGGCGCCGGGGGCGGCAACCGCCCGGGCAACGCGATCGCCGGCGACGACCCGGCCGGGGGCAACCCCGCCAACCCGGGCGCCAACCCGGCCACGAACCCGCCGGCCAGCCCGCCGGCGACGACCGCGCCGCCGGCCACCCAGGCGCCGATCGTGCAGCCGAGCGAGGCGCCCGAGGTCACCGCCCGGCTCGGCACGCTCGGTGGTGTGGTCGTCGCGAGCTGTGTCGGCAGTACCGTGCGGATCCTCGACGTCCTGCCGGTGCTCGGCAGCACCCTGCTGAGCGTCGACCGCGGCCCGCGCCAGCAGGCCCGCGTCGAACTGAACGTGGCCGGGGTGCGTCTCGGGGTGACCGTGGCCTGCAGGTCGGGCGCGCCGGCCATCGTCGGCTGAGCAATACCGGAAGGAACGCACGGCCACCCTGGGGTACACTCGCTGCTATGACCCCGGCGGTCCGGCTTCTTAGCGAGCCGTGCTGACGCACCAGCTGCGACAGCACGGCGACCCCTCCTGCGTGAGGGGTTTTTTCATGCCCGGAGAATGCTGTGGGGAATCCCGAGACCTGAGGTGGCGACAGTCATGAGCGAGGCAGTGACCGACGGAGCGGTCGACATCCCGCCGTACCGCTATACCGCGGCGATGGCGGGCGACATCGAGGCGTGCTGGCAGGACTACTGGTCCGAGCAGGGCACGTTCCACGCGCCGAACCCGACCGGCCCGCTCAGCGACCCGAGCCACCCGCGCGCCGGCGCACCGAAGATGTACGTGATGGACATGTTCCCCTATCCGTCGGGGGCCGGCCTGCACGTGGGCCACCCGCTGGGGTACATCGGCACCGACTGCTACACGCGGTACTTCCGGATGGCCGGCTACAACGTGCTGCACCCGATGGGCTTCGACGCGTTCGGCCTGCCGGCGGAGCAGTACGCGGTGCAGACCGGCACGCACCCGCGCACCACGACCGAGGCCAACATCGAGCGGTACCGCGGCCAGCTGCGCCGTCTGGGCCTGGCCTACGACGACCGGCGCAGCGTCGCGACCACCGACACCGAGTTCTACCACTGGACCCAGTGGATCTTCCTGCAGATCTTCAACTCGTGGTTCGACGCCGAGCAGGACAAGGCGCGGCCGATCGCCGAGCTGATCGAGGAGTTCACGAGCGGCACGCGGGCGACGCCGGACGGCCGCGCGTGGGCCGACCTGAGCCCGGTCGAGCGCCGGCAGGCTGTCGACGACCACCGCCTGGCCTACATCTCCGAGGCGCCGGTCAACTGGTGCCCCGGCCTGGGCACCGTGCTGGCCAACGAGGAGGTCACCCCGGACGGGCGCAGCGAGCGGGGCAACTTCCCGGTCTTCAAGCGCAACCTGCGCCAGTGGATGATGCGGATCACCGCCTACGGCGACCGGCTGCTGGACGACCTGGACCGGCTGGACTGGCCGGAGAAGGTCAAGACCATGCAGCGCAACTGGATCGGCCGGTCGCGCGGCGCGCACATCGACTTCCCGACCGGGGCCGGCGAGCCGATCCGGGTCTTCACCACCCGGCCCGACACGCTGTTCGGCGCGACCTACATGGTGCTGGCGCCGGAGCACGAGCTGGTGGACGCGATGGTGCCGGCGGCGTGGCCCGACGGCACCGCCAACGCCCACTGGACCGGGGGCAAGGCCACGCCCGCCGAGGCGGTCGCCGCCTACCGCGCCTTCGCGGCGGGCAAGACCGACGTCGAGCGGCAGGCCGACGCGAAGGAGAAGACGGGCGTATTCACCGGCGCCTACGCGACCAACCCGGTCAACGGCACCAAGATCCCGATCTTCATCGCCGACTACGTGCTGGCCGGCTACGGCACCGGCGCGATCATGGCGGTGCCCGGCCAGGACGAGCGCGACTGGGAGTTCGCCGAGGTCTACGACCTGCCGATCATCCGCACGGTGCAGCCGTCCCCGGACTTCCCGGCCGACGGCAAGGCCTTCACCGGTGAGGGGCCGGCGATCAACTCCGGCTTCCTGGACGGGCTGGGCATCGCCGACGCGAAGTCGAAGATCATCGACTGGCTGGAGGCCAACGACCACGGGCAGGGCGCGATCACCTACCGGCTGCGCGACTGGCTGTTCAGCCGCCAGCGGTACTGGGGCGAGCCGTTCCCGATCGTCTACGACGAGACCGGCCTGCCGGTCGCGGTGCCCGAGGCGCTGCTGCCGGTGACCCTGCCGGACGTCGAGGACTTCTCGCCGCGCACGTTCGACGTCGACGACGCCGGCTCGATGCCGGAGACGCCGCTGTCGCGGGCCAAGGAGTGGGTCGAGGTCACGCTGGACCTGGGCGACGGGCCGAAGACGTACACCCGCGAGACGAACGTGATGCCGCAGTGGGCCGGCTCGTCGTGGTACGAGCTGCGCTACCTGGACCCGAGCAACGGCGCGAAGCTGGTCGACCCGGCCAACGAGCGGTACTGGATGGGCCCGCAGCGTGACGGCGACGTCGGCGGTGTCGACCTGTACGTCGGCGGGGTCGAGCACGCGGTGCTGCACCTGCTGTACGCGCGGTTCTGGCACAAGGTGCTGTTCGACCTGGGCCACGTGTCCTCCGAGGAGCCGTTCCGGCGGCTGTTCAACCAGGGGTACATCCAGGCCTACGCCTACAAGAACGCCCGCGGCGTCTACGTCGAGGCGGAGAAAGTCGAGGAGCGCCAGGCCGGGCGGTTCTTCTACGGCAACGACGAGGTCGTGCGTGAGTACGGCAAGATGGGCAAGTCGCTGAAGAACGTCGTCACGCCCGACGAGATGTGCGAGCGCTACGGCGCCGACACGTTCCGCGTCTACGAGATGTCGATGGGCCCGCTGGACGTCTCCCGCCCGTGGGAGACCCGGGCGGTCGTCGGCGCGCACCGCTTCCTGCAGCGCGTCTGGCGGCTGTTCGTCGACGAGCAGACCGACGCCCTGCGGGTGGTCGACGGCCCGATCGACGACGAGACCCGTCGCCTGCTGCACCGCGTGACAGACGGCGTGCGGGTCGACATCGAGGAGATGCGCTTCAACACGGCGATCGCCAAGCTGATCGAGCTGACCAACCGGGTCACCCAGGTCTCGGCCGAGGGCACGTCCCGCGAGGTGGCCGACCCGCTGGTGCGGATGATCGCGCCGTTCGCCCCGCACCTGGCCGAGGAGCTGTGGCAGCGGCTGGGCAACGAGTCCTCGGTCGCCTACGCCGACTTCCCGGTGGCCGACCCGGCGTTCCTGGTCGCCGAGTCGGTGACCTACCCGGTCCAGGTCAACGGCAAGGTCCGCGGCAAGGTCGAGATCGCGGCGGACGCGGCCGAGGATGTCGTACGGGCGGCTGCGCTGGCGGCCGTCGAGACGCACCTGGCGGGCAAGGATCCCAAGAAGGTCATCGTCGTCGCCGGCCGCATGGTCTCGGTCGTCGTCTGACGCCGCTCACGCGAAGGGCGGGCCCCCGGTCGGGGCCCGCCCTTTTTCACTGCGCCGATCTTGGAGTCGTGGTCCCGGAAATGTCCGGAACTTCGGCATAAAGCCGGGACCACAACTCCAAGATCGCGGGGTCAGCGGACCGCGGACAGGCGCTCCTCGCGCAGCTTGGTCGGCCAGCGGTCGTCGATCGGCTCCAGCTGCAGGCCCGTGGCCCAGCGGATGAGCAGGTCGGCGATCGCGGGGTTGCGGGCCAGCGCCGGGCCGTGGGAGTACGTGCCCAGGACGCGGCCCTTCCAGGCGCCCTCCGACGTGCCGTCGTTGCCGATACCCGTCGTCACCCGGGCCAGCGGGCGCACGCCCGGGCCCAGGTGGGTGCGGCCGCCGTGGTTCTCGAAGCCGGTCAGCGTCGGGACGCCCAGCATCGGGTCGACCTCGCCGGCCAGCTCGCCGACCGCGCGGGTCTCGCCCCGGTCGGAGTTGATGTCGAGCAGCCCCAGGCCGGGGCACTTCGTGCCCTTCGCGAAGAACGAGTGGCCCATCAGCTGGTAGCCGGCGCAGACCGAGAAGATCGTCGCGCCGCGCTCGACCGCCCGGTGCAGGCCGCCGTCGGTGAGGAGCCGCTGCGCGGCCAGGGCCTGTGGGCCGTCCTCGCCGCCGCCGATGAGGTACACGTCGCCGTCGACCGGCACCGGCTGGTCCGCCCGGACCTCGGCGCACTCGACCGGCAGGCCGCGCAGGTCGGCGCGGCGGGCCAGGATGAGCAGGTTGCCCCGGTCGCCGTAGGTCGACAGCAGGTCCGGGTACAGCCAGATGAGGCGCAGGTGGGACTCAGTTGACACGGTCCAGCTCCGCTCGGATGTCCTGGAATGCGGTGTAGTTGGCGATGACCTCCAGGCGCCCGGGCGGCACCAGGGAGAGCGCCTGGCCGAACGACTTCACGTGCTCGAACGGCACCTCGTTGACCTCCAGGCGCACGGCGAGGTCCATCGCCCGGTCGCCGGTGACCAGCACGCGCCGGCCGCGCAGCGGGGAGAAGTCCACGTCGTAGAGCCAGGAGGTGTCCAGGCCGTCGGGGTCCCGCGCGTTGATCGACAGCAGGGTCGGCACGTCCTCGGCCATGTCGAAGGCCTCCAGCCAGCCGGCCGGGTTCTTCGACAGCAGCAGCCGGATCGTGCGCCCGTCGCGCTCGACGGTCGCGTAGCGCCCGGCGATCGAGGCGACCTTGGCCAGCTCCGGCACGGCCTTGGCCGGCGGCACGCCGAACTGGGCGGCCACGGCCAGCGCGGTCGCCGCGTTGGCCTTGTTGACCCGGCCGGGCAGCTGGAGCTCGATGTGGTGGTACTGCCCGGTGTTGTCCACGACACCGTCGCCGCTGATCGCCCAGTGGGGGATCGGGCGGGTCAGGTTGCCCTGGACGCAGGCCCACTGCTCGCCGTTGCGCTCGATCGACGCGCCGCACTCCGGGCACACCCACGAGTCGTCGTGGAACCGCTGGCCGGCGGCGACCCAGGTCACCGGGGTGCCCTGGGCGACGGCCTTGCCGGCCGCCCACACGACCATCGGGTCGTCGGCGTTGGCCACGATGTGCAGGCCGCGGCCGGGCAGCGCGTCGCGCCACAGGGCCGCCATCATGGCGACCTCCTTGGCCCGGTCGAGCTGGTCACGGCTCAGGTTGAGCAGCGCGACGACCCGCGGATTGGTCTGGTCGAGCACCTGCTTGAGGTAGTGCTCGTCGACCTCCAGCACCGCGAACGGGGTGGCCCCGGCCTTGGCCAGCGCCGACGTGTGGCCGGTCGGCATGTTGGCGCCGAGGCTGTTGGTCGCCACGTCACCGAGCACGCCCATCGCGGCCGCGGTCAGCCGGGTGGTGGTGGTCTTGCCGTTGGTGCCGGAGATAAGTGCGATCTGGCGACCGGCCGCGAGCTCGGCGAGCAGGTTGGGGTCGATCATCAGGCCGATCCGGCCGCCGATGACCGAACCGTCCCCCCGTCCGGTGGCGCGGGACAGCGCGGCCGCGCCGCGCGATAGTGAACTGGCGAGCTTGGCCCGCATCGGCAGCTTGTTGTCCGTCATCTCGCTCTCACGGTGTTCGGGATGCGCTGACCCTACCCGGATCGGGCTACGCCCCCAACGGCAGTTACTAGCTCCCCGGGCTTCGCCCGCGGTTTCGTGGGGGGTTCCCACCCCACACCCCCTATGCGACGCTGCGCGACGCACTTTTTGGCTCCGCGCCCCGACAGCTTCACCGCCGCGAGGTCGGGTGTTACTAGCTCGCCGCTGCGCGACGCACTTTTTTGGCTTCGCGCCCCGACAGCTTCACCACCGCTTCACCTCCGCGAGGTCGGGTGTTACTAGCTCGCCGCTGCGCGACGCGTTTTTGGCTTCGGGGGTCCTCCACTTTCCTCCACTGGCGGGCTTTCGGCGTTGGTGGTCGTCCCACGATCGGCCATCCTGGGTGTTTTGTGGGGGTTTGAGGCCTGACTACACCTGCGATTTCACCCGTCGGCCGATCGGTCACCCTCGGCGTCCTCCACCCGGCGCCACCCCGTTTGACGTGGGAATTCTTCACGCGCACCGATGTCACCTCCCGTGGTTTTCCGTTGACGGTGGAGGGAAGTGGAGTACAGTGGAGCGCGATGGCGGAGCCGGGGGGCTCGGCCGGCCCCGGGGGGACCGTTCGCGGTGGGAAGGGGTGGATGCCGCATGTTTCTCGGCACCCACACTCCCCGCCTGGACGAAAAGGGCCGGTTGATCCTGCCGGCCAAGTTTCGGGACGAACTGGCGGGAGGTGTCGTGATCACCAAGGGACAGGAGCGCTGCCTCTACGTGTTCCCCGGCGCCGAGTTCGCCCGGATCGCCGAACAGCTTCGTGCCACGCCGATGACCAACAAAGCGGCCCGGGCCTACAGCCGGGTGTTCTTCGCCAGCGCGCACGACGAGGTTCCCGACCGGCAGGGTCGGGTCACCATCCCGCAGCATCTCCGCGAGTATGCCGGGCTGGACCGCGAGCTTGTCGTGATCGGTGCGAGCACCCGGGTGGAGATCTGGGACAAGCAGGCATGGGACACCTACCTCGCCGACAGCGAAGAGGACTTCGCCGGCATCGAGGAGGGGGTGCTGCCGGGCGGGCTGTGAAGTCCATCTGCAGACACCGCGACGAGGCCGCCGTGCCGCGAGCTCTCCAGCCGCCCCAGGGTCCTGACGCCACTTCCCCGGCGCCAGGGCGGGGTGGGCGGATGGAGAGCTGGCGGTACGGCGCTCGTGCACTACCGCACCCAACGACCGGGTGATTGAGGAACCGGCGGGTTGGGAAAGCAAGATCAGCACGACGGCGGGCCGCGAACCCGCCGCGGTAGGGGGTCGACGATGGGGGAGCGGGACATCCATGTTCCCGTGCTGCTCGAGCGCTGTCTCGAGCTGCTCGCCCCAGCGCTGGCCCGGCCGGGCGCGCTGTACCTCGACGCCACGCTCGGGCTCGGTGGTCACGCCGAGGCCGTGCTGCGGGCGCATCCGGGGGTGCGGCTGCTCGGCCTGGACCGTGACCCGCAGGCGCTGGGCCTTGCGGGCCAGCGGCTGGCGCCGTTCGCCGACCGGATCCGCCTCGTGCACGCCGTCTACGACGAGCTGCCCGAGGTCCTGGCCGGCGAGCAGATCGACGGGGGCCTGTTCGACCTGGGCGTCTCGTCGCTCCAGCTCGACGACGCCGCCCGCGGATTCGCCTACGCCCAGGACGCACCGCTCGACATGCGCATGGACCAGACCCGCGGCATCACCGCGGCGGAGGTGCTCAACACCTACAGCCACGGTGACCTCGCTCGGGTGCTCCGGGTGTACGGCGAGGAGAAGTTCGCCTCCCGTATCGCCGCGTTCATTGTCCGGGAACGGGCCAAGGCCCCGCTCACCGGCTCGGCCCGCCTTGCCGAGCTGGTCCGCGAGGCCATCCCCGCACCCGCGCGGCGGACCGGCGGCCATCCGGCCAAGCGGACGTTCCAGGCGCTCCGCATCGAGGTCAACGGCGAGCTGGCCGTCCTCGAGCGGGCGATCCCGGCGGCGCTCGACGCGCTGAAGCCGGGCGGGCGCCTGGTGGTGCTGTCGTACCACTCGCTCGAGGACCGCCTGGTCAAACAGGCGATCGCCGGGCGGACCCGCTCGACCGCACCGGTCGAGCTGCCGTTCGAGCCGCCCGGCAGCGAACCGACGCTGCGGGCACTCACCCGGGGGGCCGAGCTCCCCGACGCGGCCGAAATCGCGGCCAACCCGCGGGCGGCGTCCGTTCGACTCCGCGCCGTGGAACGCAAGGACCGTCCCAAGAGGACAGACACATCGGGGGAGGTGTGATGAACGTGACGACACTGCCGGCCAACCGGCAGCGCGGCAACCAGCAGGCCGCACCGCGGTCGGGGGGCCGGACCGCGGCGCGAGCTGGATCAGGTCCAGAGCCGATCGGCCGCGACCAGAAAACGGCTGCTGAGCACGACGAGCGGGACCACCTGACCGACGGCGCGACGGCACTGCAGCCACAGCGCGAGACCACGACGCCGGGCAGCACGCCCGGCAAGCAGCAGACGTCGCCCCGGCTGCGTGTGGCGCCGCCGGCACCGGTCAGTGCGCCGCGGGCGCCGTTCGTGGCGCTCGTGCTGGTGCTGGTGCTCACCGGCGTCATCGGAATCCTGGTGCTCAACACGAGGATCGCCGAGAACGCCTTCAAGCTCGACGCGCTGAAGACCAAGCAGAGCGGTCTCGACCGCGACGAGCAGCGGCTGCGCAGCGACCTGGCGGACAAGGAGTCGCCGGTGACCCTCGCGTCGCGGGCGAAGCAGCTGGGCCTGGTGCCGTCGCGCACCCCGGCCTTCCTGCTGCTGCCGGACGGCACGAAGCTCGAAATGCCGGGTCCCGGCAAGTAAGGGCCGTAGAGAACGGCAAGTAAGGGCCGTAAAGAACACCGAGGAAAGTCAGGACGATGGCTGGCGACACTCCTGAACGGCGGGGCGGGACCGAGCGGCGCGGGGGCGCCGACCGACGCGACGCCACCGGCCGCGGGAGTGACGCCGGCCGGCAGCGGACGGGCGGCCGCGCCGGCGCGGGGGGTGCCGGCGGGGCCGCCCGTCCCCGCGCCGGCACAGCCGACGGGGCCGAACCGTCGCGCGGCACCATGTCCGAGGCACGCCGCTACACGCCGCGGGGGCGGTCCGTCCGCGACGCCTCCGTCGAGGCGGGCAGCCAGCACCGCGGCGACCCGTTCCGGCCGGCCCTGGAGGTGCTCCAGGGCGGCCGGGCCGACCAGCCGCGGGAGCAGCCCCGCCGCACCGACCCGCAGCGGCGGGCGGCCGCGGCCCGGACGACCGAGCCCAAGGCGCCCGCCGAACGCGCGGCGGCGGCACCACAGAAGGCACCCGCCCGCGACGCCCAGCGCAAGAGCGCGGAGCGCACCACCGCCGTCAACGCGACGCGGACCACCACCGCGCGCAGCGCCACGCCGGCGAGGCCGGCCCTGCGCCGCACGGCCAAGGCGAGCCAGGCGCGCGGGGGCACCCGGGGTACGACACCGGTGCGAAAGCCCCGGAAACTGAGCCGGGTCAAGGTCCCGCGGCCGCCCCGCCGCCCGAAGCAGCCGAAGCTCGCCGAGCCGCGCCGCCGGCTGCGCCTGGCCACCGTCCTGGCGCTGCTGATGTTCGCCGCGATCGGCGTCCGGCTGGTCCAGCTGCAGCTCACGGACGCGAGGGCGTACGCCGCCGCGGGGCTCGAGGACCGCCTCATCAAGGAGGTCCTGCCCGCCTCGCGCGGCGCGATCCTCGACCGCAACGGCAAGATCCTTGTGCACTCCGTCGAGACCCGCTTCGTGGCGGTCGACCCGATGGTGGTCAAGGACCCGGAGGGCCTCGCCGACAAGCTCTTCGCCGTGCTCGACAAGTACGGCGTGACCCGCTCCGAGCTGGTCCGCAAGCTGACGCCGCACAAGCTGGAGGACGGCAAGACCAACGCGCGCTTCGAGTACCTCGCGCACCAGATCGACGTCGCCGACGGTGACCGGATCGCCGCCATGCACATCGGCGCGCTGCGGGTCGCCCGCGACGAGCGGCGCCAGATCCCCGGCTACGACCTGGCGTCCAACGTCATCGGCTTCACGCGCAAGAGCGACCTGTCCGGGCAGCTGGGCATCGAGCAGGCGTACGACGCGCAGCTGCGCGGCGTGGACGGTCTGCACATCTACGAGCACGGCGAGGGCGATCTCGACAAGCCGCTGCCGCAGGGCTACGACGAGCTGCGGCCGGCCCGGCCGGGCAGCTCGGTCGAGCTGACGCTGGATGCCGACCTGCAGTACTCCGTGCAGAACACGCTGTACGAGCGCATGCAGCCGCTGGGCGCGTACTTCGCCACCGCCATCGTGCTCGACCGCCGGACCATGGAGGTCATGGCGATGGCCAGCTATCCGTCGTTCGCCGCGGCCGACCCCGGCAAGTCGCCGCAGGACCAGCTCAAGGACCAGTGCACGGCGACCGTCTTCGACCCCGGCTCGGTCCACAAGGCGATCGTCATGGGGGCGGCGCTGCAGGAGGGCATCATCACGCCGTCGTCGACGATCACGGTCAACTCGAGCGTGAAGAAGGGCGACACGGTCTACAAGGACCACCCGCCGCAGAAGGACGGCACCCAGATGACCATCCCGGGCATCCTGGCGCTGTCGTCGAACGTCGGCACGATCGCCGTCGCGGACCGGCTCGGCAAGGACAAGCTGTACGAGTACCAGCAGAAGTTCGGCCTCGGCGCGCGCACCGGCGTCGGCCTGCCGAACGAGTCGGCCGGCCAGCTGCTCCCGCCGGACAAGTGGACCGGCTCCAGCCCGGGCTCGATCCCGATCGGCAACGGCGTCGCCACGACCGCCATGCAGATGGCCGCGGTCTTCGGCGCGATCGCCAACGACGGGCTGTGGGTGCAGCCGACGCTCGTGCGCAAGATCATCGCGCCGGACGGCACGGTGACGAAGCCCCCCGCCCAGCAGACCCGCCGGGTGCTCGACCCGCAGCACGCGCAGGAGCTGCGCGTCATGCTGGAGGGCGTGACGACGCTCGACGAGGCCACCGGCCGGCAGGCGTCGATCCCGGGGTACCGCATCGCCGGCAAGACCGGCACCTCACAGGTCCCCGACAAGGGCGGCTACGCCCCGGGCGACGTGGTGTCGTTCATCGGCATGGCGCCGGCCGAGGATCCGCGCTTCGTCGTGGCCGTCACCGCTCACGTGCCGAAGGGCGCCGGCGGCTCCGTGGCGGCGCCGGCGTTCAAGGAGATGATGGCGGTGACCCTCAGCAACTTCGGTATCGTGCCCACCGGCACGACGGCGCCGACGCTGACGATCTACCCGTGACACCGGGTCCGGCGCCCCGCGGTGGGGCGGGTAGGGTCTGACCCCGTGCCCGGCTATCCCCGTCCGAGGAATGCCCGCCCCGTGCTCATCGCCGAGCTGGGGGGTGCGGGCGACGTCGCCGTCACCGGGGTGACGCACAGTAGCTCGGCGGTTCACCCGGGTGACCTTTACGCGGCACTGCCGGGATCGCGGGTGCACGGCGCCCAGTTCATCGCCGATGCGGCGGCCCGGGGCGCGGTCGCGGTGCTGACCGACCGCGCCGGCGCCGAACTCGCCGGCGACCTCCCGGTCATCGTGGCCGACGACCCGCGGGCGGCGCTCGGCGAGATCGCCTCGAAGGTGTACGGCGAGCCCAGCCACCGGCTGAGCGTCCTCGGCATCACCGGCACCGCCGGCAAGACCTCGACCGCCTACCTCATCGAGGCCGGCCTGCGCGCCGCCGGCCAGGTGACCGGGCTCATCGGCACCGTCGAGACGCGGCTCGGCGACGTCGTCGTCGAGAGCGCCCGCACCACGCCGGAGGCGACCGACCTGCACGCGCTGTTCGCCGCCGCGCTGGAGCACGGCGTGCAGTCGGTCGTCATGGAGGTCTCCAGTCACGCGCTGGAGCTCGGCCGGGTCGGCGGGGTGCGGTTCGCCACCGCCGGCTACACCAACTTCGGCCTGGACCACCTCGACTTCCACCCCGACGTCGACGCCTACTTCGCGGCGAAGGCCCGGCTCTTCGACGGCCGCGCCGGGACCGAGATCCTCAACCTCGACGACGCCAACGTCATGCGGCTGCGCAAGCCGGCCTCGTGGACGTACTCGGCGGCGGGTGACCCGGCCGCCGACTTCCGCGCCGAGGACATCGCCGTCGACGGCTACGGCCAGACGTTCACGGTCCGCCACGGCGACCGCTCGGCGCCCTCCGGCGTCCGGCTGCCCGGCCGGCACAACGTCGCCAACGCGCTGCTCGCCATCGCCTCGCTCGTCGCCGTCGGGGTCGACCTCGGCGTCGCCGCGGCGGCCGTCGCGGGCGCGCCCGGCTCGCCGGGCCGCATGGAGCAGGTCGACGCGCCCGGCGACGTGCTGGGCGTGGTCGACTACGCGCACAAGCCCGACGCGATGGTCGAGGTGCTCACCGCGCTGCGCACCCTCGCCGCGGCCCGCGGCGGGCGGGTCATCTGCGTCGTCGGCGCCGGCGGCGACCGCGACCGGGCCAAGCGCCCGCTCATGGGCCGCGCCGCCGCGCTCGGCGCCGACCTCGTCATCGTCACCGACGACAACCCGCGCACGGAGGACCCGGCGCGCATCCGCGCCGAGGTGCTCGCCGGGACCGCCGACGGCACGGCCGAGGTGGTCGAGGTCGACGGCCGGCGGGCCGCGATCGCCCGTGCGGTCGAGGAGGCCAAGCCCGGCGACGTGGTGGCGCTGCTCGGCAAGGGCCACGAGCGGGGCCAGGAGGTCAACGGCGAGGTGCTGCCGTTCGACGACCGGGTCGAGCTCGCCGCGGCCCTGCGGAAGGCGGCCGGCGCGTGATCCCCATGTCGCTCGGCGAGATCGCCGCCGTCGTCTCCGGCGAACTGGCCGGCCCCGCTTCGCCGGTCGTCGACGGCCCCGTGGAGTACGACAGCCGCAAGATCGAGCCGGGCGGGCTCTTCGTCGCCTTCGTCGGTGACAAGGTCGACGCGCACGACTTCGCGGCCAAGGCCGTCGCGGACGGCGCGGTGGGCGTGCTCGGCAGCCGGCCCGTCCCCGGCGTGCCCACGATCGTGGTCGAGGACCCCCGTCACGCGCTGGGGCTGCTGGCGCGCGAGGTGCTGCGGCGGCTGCCGTCGCTGACCGTCGTGGCGATCACCGGCTCGTCCGGCAAGACCAGCACGAAGGACCTCATCGCGAAGCTGCTCGCCGTCGCCGGGCCGACGGTGGCCACGACCGGCTCGGAGAACAACGAGCTCGGCACGCCCTACACGATCCTCAAGGTGTCGGCCGCGACGCGGTTCCTGGTGCTGGAAATGGGTTCGCGTGGGGTCGGGCATCTGCGGTACCTCTGCGAGATCGCGCCCCCGGACGTCAGCGTCGTCGTCAATGTGGGCGCGGCGCACCTCGCCGAGTTCGGATCCGTCGACGGCATCGCCCTCGCCAAGGGGGAGCTCGTCGAGGCACTGTCGGCTTCCGGACTCGCCGTGCTCAACGCCGACGACGAGCGGGTCCGGGCGATGGCGGCGCGGACGTCGGCTCGGGTGGTGCTGGCGGGGGAGTCCGCTTCTTCGGACATTTCGGGCACGGATGTCGTGCCGCTCGACGGCGGGCGGTTCGGCTTCACGCTGCACATTCCCGGGTCCGCGCCGGTGCCGGTGCGGCCGGCCACCGCCGGTCGCCACCAGGTGGGCAACGCGCTGCTGGCCGCGGCCGTGGCCACACACGCCGGGGTGGCGCCGGGCGACATCGCCGCCGCCCTCGGAGATCCAGCGGGCTTGTCGACCCGAAGGATGGATGTCTTCGACCGTGCCGACGATGTCACGGTCATCGACGACTCGTACAACGCCAATCCGGCGTCCATGGCGGCGGCCCTCCGGGCGCTCGTCGCCGTGGCCGGGGATCGGCGCAAGATCGCGGTGCTCGGCTTCATGGCGGAGCTCGGCGAGTACGAGCGAGCCGGCCACGAGGAGGTCGGTCGCCTCGCCGCGGAACTCGGCGTCGACCGTCTGGTGGCCGTCAGCGAGCAAGCCGCGCCGATCCTGGACGGCGCGGCCGCCGTGGCGAGTTGGGGAGGAGACTCGGTGCTCGTGACCGATCAGGAGGCCGCCGTCGCGCTGCTGCGCGGGTCGCTGCTTCCTCGCGACGTGGTCCTCGTCAAGGGATCGCGGTACCGGACCTGGGACGTCGCCGACGCCCTGCGTGCTGAGGTGTCCGACAAGTGAGGGCCGTCTTCGTCGCGGCCTTCGTGGCGTTCCTCATCTCGCTGTTCGGCACGCCGATCGCCATCAGGTACTTCACCCGCCTCAAGGCGGACCAGCCCATCCGCTCCGAGGGCCCGCAGACCCACCTGGGCAAGAAGGGCACGCCCACGATGGGCGGCGTGGTGTTCATCTTCGCCACGCTCGTCGCCTACACCGGCGGGCACATCGCCCTGACCACCCTGCCGGAGAAGCAGCTGCGCCCGAGCGGCCCGACCGCCACCGCCGTCGTGCTGCTGGGCCTGTTCGTGTTCACCGGCCTTCTCGGCTTCCTCGACGACTACCTGAAGGTCGCCAAGCGCAACAGCGACGGCCTCAACAAGCGCGGCAAGCTCATCGGCCAGGCGCTCATCGGCGCCATCTTCGGCGCGATCGCCCTCTACGTGCCGGCGAACGAGACCGGCCGGGCCGTCGTGACGACGGTCGCCAGCCCCAAGCTGTCCTGGGTCCAGGACGTCGACTGGCTGAACATCACCAAGATCGGCGCCGTCGTCTTCTTCGTCTTCGTGGTCATGTCGATGTCGAACGCGGTCAACCTGACCGACGGCCTCGACGGCCTGGCGACGGGCACCTCGATCCTGGTGATCGGCAGCTACATGGCGATCGCCTTCTGGCAGTACCGCCACTGGTGCGCCGACACCTCCTACACCGCCAGCTACTGCTACGACGTGCGCGACCCGCTGGAGATGGCGCTCATCGCCGGCGCCGCGGTCGGCGCCCTGGTCGGCTTCCTGTGGTGGAACACGTCGCCCGCGCGCATCTTCATGGGCGACACGGGCTCGATGGCGCTGGGCTCGCTCATCGCCGGCCTGGCCGTGGCCACGAAGACGATCCTCCTGCTGCCCCTCATGGGCCTGCTGTTCTTCATCATCGTGATCACCTGGATCATGCAGATCGGTTCGTACCGCACGACCGGCAAGCGCATCTTCCGCATGGTCCCGCTCCAGCACCACTTCGAGCTCGCGGGCTGGAGCGAGGTCAACATCGTGGTCCGCTTCTGGATCATCGCCGGCCTCGGCATGGCGGCCTCGCTGGGCCTGTTCGCGGCCGACTTCCTGCGCATGATGAGCGGCTCCGGCTGACGCCGCTCATGATCCATGGAGAGTTCCGGTCGCCGTGACAGCCGGAACCCTCCATGGATCATGGAGGGTGAGGCGTTCCGGGCGACATTTACGGTATGTCCGGTATTGGCCGGCCTGAGTGCGGGAAGCGACACGCCGGGAGGCCGCGAGGTCGGCTGGCGGGGCGCCGCCGCGGGCCATGATGGTGGCCATGCGCGGTGAGGGGGAGCAGCAGGAGGCGGCGGCCGGCGGGAGCTCCTGGCCCACGGCGTGGCTCGACACGCTGCGAGGGCTGCTCGACCGCCCCCTGGCCTCGTACTACCTGCTGCTGTCCAGCGTCGGCCTGCTCGTCTTCATCGGGCTGGTCATGGTCTTCTCGGTCACCAGCATCGACAACTACGCGACCACGGGCAGTCCGTTCACCTCCATCGCCAAGCAGGTGCTCTCGGCCGTCGTCGGGCTCATCGCCTTCTGGGTCTGCCAGCGGCTGCCGGTGCGGACGTTCCGCGCGGTGGCTGTACCGCTGATGATCAGTGCCTTCGTCCTGATGGGCTTCGTCGACCTCATGGGCTGGCTGGCCGCGCGCCGCACGCCCCCGGGTGCGGACGTGCGGGCCATCCACCTCGGGCCGATCTGGGTCGACGACCTGTGGCTGCACGTGGGCGGGCTCCAGCTGCAACCCGCCGAGCTGGCCAAGTTCGCGCTGGTGATCTGGGGTGCCGATCTGCTCGTGCGCAAGGGGCGCAGCATCCTGAGCTGGCGGCAGCTGCTCATGCCGATGTTCCCGGTGACCGTGGGGCTGCTGGTCCTCGTGGGGTACAACGACCTCGGGTCCATGATCTGCATGGTGGTGCTGTTCACCGGGCTGCTGTGGGCGGCCGGGGCGCGGCTGCCGGTGTTCGGCTGGCTGGGTGGGCTCGCGCTGGCCGGCATCGTGGCGCTCATCCTGCTGCCGGCCGAGAAGGACTACCGGCTCGACCGGATCAAGGTCTTCTTCCAGCCGAGCATCGACCCCAACGCGGAGCACGGGCGCTACCAGTACCTCCGCGGGCTCTGGGCGGTCGCCAACGGCGGGTGGTTCGGGGTGGGACTCGGCGAGGGCCACCTCAAGTGGGGGCGGCTGCCGAACGCCCACAACGACTTCATCTTCGCGATCGTCGCGGAGGAGCTCGGCGTCGTCGGGTGCCTAGTCGTGCTGCTGCTGTTCGGCATGCTGACGTACACCGGGCTGCGCATCGCGCGGCGGGTCGAGGACCCGTTCCGCCGTCTGGTGGCGGCGGCGATCACGATCTGGTTCGTCGGGCAGGCGCTCATCAACATCGGCGGGGTCGTCGGGCTCATGCCGATCACCGGGCTGCCCCTGCCGTTCATCTCCGACGGCGGGAGCGCGCTCGTCGTGGCGCTCGGCGCGGCCGGGATCCTCACGTCGTCCGCGCGGGCCGAGCCGGACTGCGCCCGAGCGATGCACGCCCGTCCGCCGCGGAAATGGGTGCGACTACTCTGGGCGCCGTTGCCGCCGCTGCCGCGCGCCCGCGAGGACAGCGACGGTGAGGCCCCCTCGACACGCGCGACGGGCCGGTCCGCGACGCTGTCGGGGCCGTCCCGCGGAAGGAGCACCTGATGGCAGCGTTGCGCTCGGTGGTGCTGGCCGGCGGAGGCACCGGCGGGCACATCTACCCGCTGCTCGCCTTCGCCGACTGCCTGCGCAGGCACGACCCCGATCTGCGCATCACCTGCATCGGATCGCCCCGGGGCATGGAGGCGGAGATCATCCCGCAGCGCGGGTACGACCTGCGCCACGTCCCGGCCTACCAACTGCCCCGTTCGGTGAACATGAACCTGGTCCGCACTCCGGACCGGATGTACAAGGCCGCCAAGGCGACCCGGGCGATCCTCGACGAGGTCTCCGCCGACGCGGTCGTCGGCTTCGGCGGCTACGTCTCGGTCCCGGCCTACCTGGCCGCCTGGCGGCGCAAGACCCCGCTGATCATCCACGAGGTCAACGTGCCGGTCGGGGTGGCCAACAAGATGGGCATGCGGTTCACCGACCATCTCGTGCTCGGCTTCCCGCACCAGGCGCAGCAGATCCCCACGGTCGCCGACAAGGAGATCGTGGGGGTACCGCTGCGGCAGAGCATCGCGAGGCTCGACCGCGCGGCGCTGCGGGCCGAGGCCCGCGCCCACTTCGGGCTGGACCCGAACCTGCCGACGCTGTTCGTGTTCGGCGCGTCGGCCGGCGCCCGCTCGATCAACCTGGCGGTGTCGGGGGCGGCGCGGCAGATCACCGGGTCCGGGGTGCAGGTGCTGCACATCATCGGGGCGCGCAACGACGACGTCGAGGTGCCGACCGGCCTGCCGGCGCCCTACGTGAAGATCAAGTTCCTCTCCGAGATGGAGCTGGGCTACGCCGCGGGCGACCTGGCGCTCTGCCGGGGCGGCGCGATGACCTGCGCCGAGACCGCGGCCGTCGGGATGCCGGCGATCTACGTGCCGCTGCCCTGGGGCAACGGCGAGCAGCGCCGCAACGCGCTGCCGGTGGTCGAGGCCGGCGGCGGGCTCATCGTCGAGGACGGCGACCTCTCGCCGGAGTGGGTCACCCAGACGGTCGTCCCGCTGGTGCGCGACGGCGCCCGGCTGGCCGCGATGAGCCGCGCCGCCGCCGGGTACGGACGCCGTGACGGCGACGAGGCGTTGCGTCGGTACCTGCTGAAGGTGGTCGGGGCATGAGCGAGGATGTTGTGGAGAAGCTGACGGCCGAGGATCTCGGGCGGGTGCACCTCGTCGGGGTCGGCGGGGTCGGGATGAGCGGCCTGGCCCGGCTGCTGCTCACGCGGGGCATCCCGCTGTCGGGCAGCGAGCTGAAGGAGTGGCCGCAGCTCGCCGCGCTCAAGGCGCTCGGCGGCACCATCTACCGCACCCACGAGGCCTCGAACCTCGACGGTGTCGACACCGTGATCTACTCGACGGCCATCCCGAAGGACCACATCGAGCTGGCGACGGCCCGCGAGCGCGGGCTGCGGCTGCTGCACCGCTCGGAGGCCCTGGCCGCCACGATGGTCGGCCGGCGGGGCATCGCGGTGGCCGGCACGCACGGCAAGACCACGACCACGTCGATGATCACGCTGATCCTCCAGCACGGCGGGGCCGACCCGTCGTTCGTCATCGGCGGGGAGATCTCCGCCGCCGGCTCCAGCGCCCACCACGGCAGCGGCGAGCTGTTCGTCGCCGAGGCGGACGAGAGCGACCGCTCCTTCCTGCTGTACGAGCCGCACGTCGCGGTCGTCACGAACATCGACGCCGACCACCTCAACACCTACGGCGACCTCCAGGGCCTGGAGGACGCGTTCGTCGAGTTCTGCGGCCGGGTGGCCCCGGGCGGGTTCGTGGTGACCTGCGCGGACGACGCCGGGGCGATGCGGATGGCGGTGCGGGCCCGGGCCAACGGCGCCGACGTGATCACCTACGGCACCGCGCCCGACGCCGACCTGCGCATCAGCGAGGTGCGGTCGTCGGCGGGCGGTGTGCGGTACGTGGCCCACCACGACGGCGTCCCGCTGGGCGAGGTGTTCCTGCCGGTGCCCGGCGCCCACCTCGGGCTGAACTCGGCCGGGGCCCTGCTCGTCGCGCTGCGGCTGGGCATCCCTGCGGAGACCGCGATCGAGGCGCTCGCCGCCTTCCCGGGCGTGCGGCGCCGGTTCGAGTTCAAGGGCGCCGAGGCCGGCGTCAAGGTCTACGACGAGTACGCGTACCACCCGGTCCCGATGGCGGCGGCCATGCGCACGCTGCGCGAGGTGGCCGGCGGCGGGCGGCTCGTGGTGGTCTTCCAGCCGTACCGGATGTACCGCACCCGCGACTTCCAGACCGAGATCGCCGAGGCGCTCGCGCTCGCCGACGAGGCGATCGTGATGGAGGTCTTCGGCCCGGGCGAGCTGCGCGAGCCGGGGGAGGGCGGGGTGGCGCTCACCGCCGCCGTCGGCCTGCCCGACGAGCGCAAGGTGTTCGTGCCGTCCTGGGAGGACGTGCCGGGCGAGGTCGTGCGCCGGGTCCACGACGGCGACGTGGTCGTCACGATGGGCGCCCCGCCGATCTCGCTCATGGGCGACGAGCTGCTCGCGGCGCTCAGGACGGCGGGCGGCACCGACTACATCGGCCGGCACTCCCGAGGCGAAGGCGACTGACCGTTGACCCAGACGCGCGGCTGGCGGCTGGTCCTGGCCCCTCGCGACGCGCCGCAGTCCGTGCGGCGGTTCGCGAAGCGGGCCCGGCAGCGCCGCCTCCGCGCGGCGCTGCCCTGGCTGGTCGCGCTGGCGGTCGCCGCCCTGCTCGGCGCGGCGGCCGTGGTCGTCTTCGCCACGCCGGTGCTGGGCGTCGAGCGGATCGACGTCGCCGGGGTGTCGACGCTGAGCGCCGGCGCGGTCCGGCGGGCCGCGGGGGTGCCCGACGGCACGCCGCTGGCCCGGGTGGACCTGCGGGCCGTCGAGCGCCGGGTGCGCCAGCTCAAGCCGGTCCGCACGGTCGCCGCGTCGGCGGACTTCCCGCACACGCTCCGGCTGCGGATCGAGGAGCGCACGGCGGTGGCCGCGGTGGTCAAGGTCGGCGGCTTCGTGCTGCTCGACGCCGAGGGCGTCGGCTACCTGCCGGTCGAGGCGGCCCCGGCCGGCCTGCCGGTGCTGCGGCTGGCCGACCCCGAGCCGGGCGACGCCACCACGATGGCGGCGCTCACCGTGCTGGCGGCGCTGCCGCCGTTCCTGCGGGCCGTGATGACCGCGCTGGTCGCCGAGTCGCCGACCCGGATCCGGCTGGAGCTGACCGGCAGTCGCACCGTCGTGTGGGGCGACGCGACGGAGAACGAGGCGAAGGTGCGCGTGCTGGAGTTCACGCAGATCGCGCCGGGCCGCACGCTCGACGTGAGCGCGCCCGGCGTGGTGGTCGAGCGGTGAGCCGGCCGGAGCTGCCGTTCGTCGGCGACGAGCGGACCCTGGTGTCGGCCTGGCTCGACTGGCACCGCGAGACCGTGCACGTGAAGTGCGAGGGGCTCGGCGAGGAGGCCGCCTGGCGGGCACCGCTGCCGGCGTCGCCGCTGACCAGCGCGGCGGGGCTCGTGTCCCATCTCACGTCGGTCGAGTCGTACTGGTTCGAGCGGGTGGTGGCGGGCCTGGACGTGCCGCTGCACTGGACCGACGAGGATCCCGACCTCGAATGGCGCCGCCGGCCGGGGGACTCGCTCGGCGACGTGCTGGCCCGATACCGCGCCCAGTGCGACGTCTCCCGGCGGATCGCCGCCGGCCTCGACCTCGACGCGATGTGCGCCGGGCGGCGCCGCGGCAACCTCGTGTCGGTCCGCTGGGTGCTGCTGCACATGATCGAGGAGACCGCCCGTCACAACGGGCACCTGGACGCAGTTAGGGAATTAGCCGACGGCGTCGTGGGCGAATAGCCGACACGCCGGGTGGCGGTCCTTGGATCACGACAGTCGGGCCCTTACCTTGCGATAAGGCATTAGTTGACATAACTATAAGCCTCTAGTAAAGGGTGAGAGTTTGCGGGACCCTCATCCGGTGCGTTCGCATTTGGCGGACGCCGCCCGTCGCGGGGTCGGGCACTCGGGCTTGGTTTCACCGGTTCGACGGCTCCGGGAAGGATCGGCGCTCGCCAACCTCGAAAGGAAAGGTGGTCCGATGACTCATCCGCACAACTATCTCGCGGTCATCAAGGTCGTCGGCATCGGCGGCGGCGGCGTCAACGCCGTGAATCGCATGATCGAGGTTGGCCTCAAGGGCGTCGAGTTCATCGCGATCAACACCGATGCACAGGCCCTGCTGATGAGTGACGCAGACGTCAAGCTCGACGTCGGCCGCGAACTGACGCGCGGGCTCGGTGCGGGTGCGAATCCGGACGTCGGCAAGAACGCGGCCGAAGACCACCGGGACGAGATCGAAGAGGTGCTCAAGGGCGCCGACATGGTCTTCGTCACCTGCGGCGAGGGTGGCGGCACCGGCACCGGCGGCGCGCCCGTGGTGGCGAACATCGCGCGGAAGCTCGGCGCGCTCACCATCGGCGTGGTCACCCGGCCGTTCTCCTTCGAGGGCAAGCGCCGCCAGGTGCAGGCCGAGGCCGGCATCGAGGAGCTGCGCAACCAGTGCGACACGCTCATCGTGATCCCGAACGACCGGCTCCTCGCGCTCGGTGACCGCGGCATCAGCATGATGGACGCGTTCCGCCAGGCCGACCAGGTGCTGCTCTCCGGTGTGCAGGGCATCACCGACCTGATCACCACGCCCGGTCTCATCAACCTCGACTTCGCCGACGTCAAGAGCGTCATGAGCGGCGCCGGGAGCGCCCTCATGGGCATCGGCAGCGCCCGCGGCGACAACCGCGCGGTCGAGGCCGCCGAGTCGGCGATCTCCAGCCCGCTGCTGGAGCAGAGCATGGACGGCGCCCGCGGCGTCCTGCTCTCCATCGCCGGCGGGTCCGACCTGGGCCTGTTCGAGATCAACGACGCGGCCCAGCTGGTCACCGACGCGGCCCACCCGGACGCGAACATCATCTTCGGCGCCGTGATCGACGACGCGCTCGGCGACGAGGTGCGCGTCACGGTGATAGCGGCCGGCTTCGACGGCGGCTCCCCGGCGTACCGGCCGGTCGAGGCGCCGCGGCGGGCCGTGCCGCACAACCCGCCGCCGAAGGAGCCGGTGTCCACCGAGCGCCAGGCCCCGCCGCCGCCCCGGCGGGTGCTGTTCGACGACGTCGACGTGCCGGACTTCCTGAAGAACGGCGCCTGAGAGGTTTCTGCTTCACTTCGGGTGGGTCAACATGATGTTGGCCCACCCGAGATCATTTCGCTGGGCGACTGAGCGCGGTGGCCGTGTGGGACGTCGCCCGAAGGAAATGGAGGCAGCGGTGGACGCTCGGTCGGCGCAGATCGGCCGGAACCTCGCCCAGGTCCGGGAGCGCATCGCCGCGGCCTGCGCGGCCGCCGGACGTTCACCCGATGGAGTGACCCTCGTCGCGGTGACGAAGACCTACCCGGCGCAGGACGTCACCCGGCTGGCCGCGCTCGGCGTCCACGACGTGGGGGAGAACCGCGACCAGGAGGCCGCGCCGAAGGCCGAGGAGGTCGCCGACCCGGCCGTGCGCTGGCATTTCGTCGGCCAGCTCCAGCGCAACAAGGCCCGCTCGGTGGTGCGCTACGCCTCGGCGGTGCACTCGGTGGACAGCCTGCGCCTGGTCGACGCGCTGGTCGACGCGGCCGTGAAGGCCGAGCGCCCCGAGCCGCTCGACGCCCTCGTCCAGGTGAGCCTCGACGACGACGAGCAGCGTGGCGGCGCCGTCACCGGAATGGTGGAACAGGTCGCGGCGGCGATCGCGGCCAGCCCGGCGCTGCGCCTGCGCGGCGTGATGGCCGTCGCGCCGCTGGGCTGGGAAGCCGATGACGCATTCGCGCGGCTCGCCGCGATCGCCGGCCGGATTCGGCAGCGGTTTCCCGGCGCGGGCTGGATTTCCGCCGGTATGAGCAACGACCTGGAATCCGCGATTCTGCACGGCTCGACACATGTCCGTGTCGGTAGCGCATTGCTCGGAAATCGAACCCTGCTGGGGTAGCCTGGCCGCGGGAACGGAAAAACTACACGGGTGTGGTTCTGCGCCGGCGGGTCGGTGTCGCACAACGTGATCGGTGGCACCGACAACGGGGGGAAGTGCCGCATGGCGGTGGACGGAGGAGCGCGAATGGGTGCTCTGCGCAGGGCGGGCGTCTGGCTCGGTCTCGTCGAGGACGAGGACGAGCGCGGCTACGACGATCGTCACTACCGGAGCTACGGCGACGACTTCGCCGACGACGAGGACGAGGTCGACGAGGTGCCGGCGCCGCGGACGCGCACGGTCCCGGAGCGGCTGACGGCGGCCGAGCGGCTCGAGGCGAGCACCGCCAGCCGGGCCAGCACCGTGCGCTCGATCACGCGCCCGACCTCGACGGTCAGCTACCCGACACGCGACAATCTCGCACTCGCTCCCCAGACCACCGTCCGTGAGCGGCAGCCGGTCGAAGAGGAGAGCGACGACCGTCGTTACGCGATCACCACGCTGCACCCGACGACGTACAACGAGGCGCGCACCATCGGTGAGCACTTCCGCGACGGTGTGCCGGTGATCATGAACCTCACCGAAATGGACGAGGCAGACGCCAAACGTTTGGTCGACTTCGCCGCCGGACTCGTATTCGGCCTGCGTGGTAACTTCGAGCGGGTGACCAACCGGGTCTTCCTGCTCTCTCCAGCAAATGTCCAGGTCACCGCAGAGGACAAAGCTAAGATCGCCGAGGGCGGGTTCTTCAACCAGAGCTGATGCGAGGACTCAACGGCCGTGGTGTCCATCACCTTGCAGATCGTGCATCTGCTGCTCTACCTGTTCCTGGTAGCGCTCCTCGCACGCTTCGTGATGGGCTACGTGATGCAGTTCGGCCGACGGTGGCAACCGGGCCGGGGAGCCGCGGCGACGCTTGAAGTGGTGTGGAGCGTCACCGATCCGCCGCTCAAAGCGTTGAGGCGGGTGATTCGCCCGCTGCGTATTGGTACCGTGGCCGTGGACCTGTCTTCGCTTGTGCTGCTGGTTATCCTGTTCGTGCTGATGAACGTCGTGGTAAGCCGCCTGATCGAGGTGTTCTCGTGACCAGCGCCGCTCGGCGGCCACGCGGCCGCAACTGACCTGAGGAGTTTCGATGCCGCTGACCCCGGCCGACGTCCACAACGTCGCCTTCAAGAAGCCCCCGATCGGCAAACGGGGCTACGACGAGGAAGAGGTCGACGCCTTCCTCGACGAGGTGGAGCGCGAGCTCGCCCGGCTGATCGAGGAGAACAACGAGCTGCGCGCCCAGCTGGAGCGCGGCGGTGGCGGTGGCCGTGCCCCCGCCGGTCCCGGTGGCGACCCGCGCCTCGCGGCGGAGCTGTCCGACCTCAAGACGCAGTTCGAGCGCGTCCAGCGCGAGAAGGCGTCGGCCGAGCAGGCCGCCCGCAGCATGCAGCAGGAGCTCGACCAGATCCGCACGCAGGGTGGCGCCCCGGGCGTCCCCGGCGGCAACGGTGACGGCGAGCAGCAGGCGCTGCGGGTGCTCATGATGGCCCAGCGCACCGCCGACGACCACGTGTCCGACGCGCGCCGCGAGGCCGACAAGCTGCTCTCCGAGGCCCGCACCAAGGCCGAGGAGGTCACCCGCGACGCCCGCGCGAAGGCCGACGCCCTCGAGCGCGACGCCCGCCAGCGTCACCAGGAGGCCATGGGCGGCCTCGACGCGAAGCGCACCGCGCTGCAGAAGCACATCGAGGAGCTCAAGCAGTTCGAGCGGGAGTACCGCACGCGCCTCAAGGCGTACCTGGAGAGCCAGCTGCGCGACCTCACCGGCCGGGAGCAGAGCCTCGAGGCCGAGATGACGACGCAGCGTGGCGCCGAGGCCCCGCGGGCCGCGGCCGCGGGTGGCGGCCTCGCGGCGGCCGGCCTCGCGGGCGGCTACGAGGGCGCCGGTCGCTGAGCCGGGGCGGTGATCGCCGAGCGCCGACGAGGGCGACCGGCGGGACCCGCGCGCTCCCGAGCAACACCGCGCTCGACCTCAGGCGGCACCACCAGCACGCCCAGCACAGAGCATCGGCCTGACACGCCGGTCAATGCGACACACGGCGCCCCAGTCGATTTCGGCTGGGGCGCCGGTCGCTTCCCGGGGACTCGGTCGTTGTACCGGCTGAGAGACACTCGCCCGGGGAACTCGCGCCGGGATCGTCATGCGGAGGGACAGGGCCGTGATCGTCGGAAGTCTGCTGCTGATCGTGGTGGCCGTCGGCCTGCTGGTGCTGGGGCTGCTGCAGGGCTCCGACGCCATGCTGGTCGCATCCATCGGGGCGAGCCTGCTCGCCGCGGTGGCGCTCATCGTCGGAGGCCGCCAGGCCGCCGCCGCCCGGTCGGCGCGCACCATGCGGACCGGCCGGCAGGTGCCGTCGGAGCGCTACGACCCGATGGAGTCGCGGATCGCCCCCGACCCGTCCGACGACCTCGACTTCGCCGACCTGCGCCGGGCCCGGGGCGGGGAGCGCCAGCCGGTGGGCGCCGGGGCGCGCATGGGCGGCACGTTCGGCGGCGCCGCCGTGGAGCCGCCCGCCGACCCGCACGCGCACTCACGCATGGACGAGACGGCCATGACGGCGCCCGTCCGCGACGAGCCGGAGGCGCCGGCGGGCATCCCCCAGCAGGGCGACACCGACCGCGGCGGCTACGACGCCGCCGGCTACGACGACGATGACGACGACTACGACGACGAGGACCCGGCCGACGAGCCGCCGGTGCAGGCGTCGTCGGCGGCGGACGTCGCCCGGGTCGCCACGCTGCAGACCGACGTGTTCGTCATCGACGGGCGGCCGCGGTACCACGTCCAGGGTTGTCCGCACCTGCTCGGCCGCGAGCACGAGCCGCTGCCGGCGCACGAGGCGGTCGAGCTGGGATTCACGCCGTGCAGCGTCTGCGCCCCCAACGACGTCCTCCTGGGCCGCCGCTGATGCCCCACCCGGAGTGAGGTGTCCGGGTGGACGATCGCTCTCGATCGGGTGAACCCTCACAATGAAGTGTGGTCACCATCGCGATCCGCGTCCGGCCCGGTGCGTCCCGCACCGGGGTCGGCGGCAGCTACCCGGGCCCCTACGGCCCGGCGCTGATCGTCGCGGTGGGCGCGCGCCCGGTTGACGGGCAGGCCACCGAGGCCGCGCTGCGGGCGCTGGCCGACGCGATCCGGGTCCGGCCCTCCGCGCTGCGGCTGAAGGCCGGCGCGGCCAGCCGCGACAAGCTCGTCGAGCTCGACGATCCGCCCGCCGGCCTCGACGAACGCATTGCCGCGCTGCTGGAGTCCGGCCGTTGACCCACGACTTCAACGTCGCACTGCTCGTCGGTGCGGCCGTGCTGCTGGTGTGTGTCGGCGCGGTGCGCCTCTCGGTCCGCCTCGGCCTGCCCAGCCTCCTGGTGTACCTGCTGCTCGGGGTGCTCATCGGCGAGGCCGGCTTCGGCATCCAGTTCGAGAACGCCGAGCTGACCCGCACGCTCGGCATCTGCGCCCTGGTCGTGATCATCGCCGAGGGCGGCCTGACCGCCCGCTGGTCGACCCTGCGCCCGGTGCTCGGCCCGGCCGTCGTGCTGTCCACGTTCGGCGTCGCGGTGAGCGTCGCCGTCATCGGGGCGGTCGTCCACTATGCGCTCGGCGTCCCCTGGCAGGAGGCGCTGCTCTACGGCGCGGTGCTGTCGTCGACCGACGCCGCCGCCGTCTTCTCGACGCTGCGCCGGGTGCCGGTCCGCCCGCGCCTGGCCGCGCTGCTGGAGGCCGAGTCCGGCATCAACGACGCCCCGGTCGTGATCCTGGTGGTGCTGCTGTCGATGCCCGCGGGCAGCCACGGCACGTGGTACGAGCAGCTCGGCCTGGTCGCCTTCGAGCTGGTCGCCGGCGGCGCCATCGGCCTGCTCGCCGGCTTCGGCGGCGCCTGGGCGCTGCGCCGGGCCGCGCTGCCGTCGGCCGGCCTCTACCCGCTCGCCGCGATCGGCCTGACCGTGCTCGCCTACGCCGCGGGGTCGGTCGTGCACGCCTCCGGCTTCCTCGCCGTGTACGTCACCGGCGTCGTGCTCGGCAACGCCCACCTGCCCCACCGGCGGGCCATGCTCGGCTTCGCCGACGGGCTGGCCTGGCTCGCCCAGATCGGCCTGTTCGTGCTGCTCGGCCTGCTGGCCTCGCCCGCCGAGCTGGGCAGCGCGGTGCTGCCGGCGCTCGTCGTCGGCCTCGTGCTGATCCTGCTGGCGAGGCCCTTGTCGGTACACCTGAGCGTCCTGCCGTTCAACCTGGGGCCCAACGGGTTCGGGTGGCGCGACCAGGCGTTCCTCGCCTGGGCGGGGCTGCGCGGGGCGGTCCCCGTCGTCCTGGCGACCATCCCGCTGTCGGCCGGCGTGCCGCACGCCCAGGAGATCTTCAACGTGGTCTTCGTCCTGGTGGTCGTCTACACGGCGGCGCAGGGCGTCACGCTTCCGCCCGTGGCGAAACGGCTGGGCGTGACCGCGCCGGCCGAGCCGACGGACCTCCAGGTCGAGGCCGCGCCGCTGGAGCGGATGGGCGCCGACCTGCTCCAGGTCGAGGTCCCGCCGGGCTCGAAGCTCAACGGCGTGCACGTGGACGAGTTACGATTGCCTGTCGGTGCGGTGGTGACGCTCGTGCTGCGCGACGGCGGCGCGTTCGTCCCAGCGCCCGAGACCCGCCTGAAGACCCGTGACAGCCTCCTGATCGTGACGACCGAGCAGGTGCGCGACGTGGCGGAGCGACGGCTGCGGGCCGTGAGCAGGCGCGGAAGACTCGCCCGTTGGTTTGCCGAACATGGCGAGGATCGGCGCCAATAACTGATCCAATTGGTCGGAATGCGTGTGGCATGTTTGTCGGACGCGTGTACATTCCGTATTCTTGCCAGCCACTGGAGTGCGCGACGGCGCGTCGCGCGCCCATTTTGCATCTGGGGGAGCCATGGCCGAGCGGGCTGATGCCGTGCCGACAGGCCGGGCAGCGAGCGGTGCCGGGCGCGGCGCGGCCACCGGTGTGACGCGAGTGAACTCTGTGACAAGAGCACAGAAACCTGCGGGTCGGCAAGTCGCGGGCGCCGTGCCGAAGGCGGCCGGGGCGAAGCAGGCGAACTCGCGCGCAGCGGAAGGTCCGACAAAGGCGACAAAAGCGGCGAACGCCGCGAAGAGTCCGCGCGCCAAGAGCGGGCCGGCCGAGACCACCCCGGCCGCGAAGGCCACCAGGACCGGGAAGACCGCGACCAAGGCCGCCACCAGGACCGCCCCGCGCGGCGGCGGCGCGGGTCGCACCAACACCACCAGAACGGCGCCGGAGTCCGCTCCGGCGCGCAGGACGGCGCCGGCCGGCCGGACAGTGCGGGCGTCGAAGGCGGCCGCCGCGGGGCGCGGCACCGCCGGCACCACTCAGAACACCACGCCGATCGCCGCAGCTGCGGCCGAGGGAGCCACGATGGCCAAGACCGCAGAACCGAAGACCACCGCGGCCAAGACCGCTGGGGCGAAGGCCGCCCGTGGCACGCGCACCGCAGCCGAGACCGAGAAGATCCGGGTCGCGCTCATCGAGCGCCGCGACGAGCTCAAGGCCGAGCACGACCAGACGCTGGTCGACATCGCCGAGCTCCAGCAGCACCGGCTGACCGACTCGGCCGGCGACGACCAGGCCGACACCGGCACCAAGACGTTCGAGCGCGAGCAGGAGATCACGCTCGCCAACAACATCCTGGAGCGGATCAACCAGGTCGAGCGCGCCCTGGAGCGGCTCGACGAGGGCGGCTACGGCTGGTGTGAGAAGTGCGGCAACGCCATCCCCGTCGAGCGGCTCGCCGCGTTCCCGTCCGCTACGCTCTGCGTCACCTGCAAGCAGTTGGAGGAGCGGCGCTGACCACCCAGGACGACCTCGCCACGACCACCCCCCGCGGAGGGACCGCCCGCGTCTGGAGCCTGTTCGGCCTGGTCGCGGTCGTGGTGATTGCCATCGACATTGCCGTGAAGCAGTGGACGACGTCCACGGTCGCCGGCGGCGAGCCGGTGAAACTGCTCGGCGGCCTGATCTACGTGATCTACACGCGGAACAGCGGCGCCGCGTTCAGCATGCTGAGCGACTACACATGGATCTTCCCGATCATCGCGACGGTCGTGGTCGCCGCGCTGATCTGGATGGTGCGCAGCACGGCGTCGATGGCGTGGACGGTCGCGCTCGGGCTGATCCTCGGCGGGGCGCTGGGCAACCTGGTCGACCGGATCTTCCGGGCGCCCAAGCCGCTGCACGGCCACGTCGTCGACATGTTCAGCTTCCTCGACGACCACGGCGGGCACTTCCCGGTGTTCAACGTGGCGGACTCGGCGCTGACGGTGGGCGTGGCGCTCGCCGTCCTGCTGGAGTTCACCGGCCGGCGGCGCGACGGCACCCGCGCCAAGAAGGACGAGCATGCGTGAGGTCCGCTCGCTTCCCGTCCCCGACGGGCTCGACGGCACGCGGCTCGACCAGGCGCTGACCCGGCTCTTCGGGTTCAGCCGCACGGTCGCGGCCGGGCTCGTCGAGGCGGGCGACGTGGCCGTCGACGGCGAGGTGCGGCCGAAGTCCGACAAGGTGACCGCCGGCGCCTGGCTGGAGGTCACGCTTCCAGCCCCGCCGAGCGCACCGTCGGTCGAGGCCGTGCCGGTGGCCGGCCTCGCCGTCGTGTACAGCGACGAGGACATCGTCGTGGTCGACAAGCCGGTCGGCGTCGCCGCGCACCCGAGCCCCGGCTGGACCGGCCCGACCGTGATCGGCGGGCTGGCCGCGATGGGGCACACGGTGGCGACCAGCGGCGCCGCCGAGCGGCAGGGCGTCGTGCACCGCCTCGACGTGGGCACGACCGGGCTCATGGTCGTCGCCAAGAGCGAGTCCGCCTACAGCACGCTGAAGCGGGCGTTCAAGGCACGTGAGGTCGAGAAGCGGTACCACGCCGTCGTCCAGGGCCACCCGGATCCGCTGCGCGGCACGATCGACGCGCCGATCGACCGGCACCCGAGCCACGACTACAAGTTCGCGGTCGTGTCCGGCGGCCGGCCGAGCATCACGCACTACGACACGATCGAGGCGTTCCCCGCCGCGACCCTGCTCGACGTGCGGCTGGAGACCGGGCGGACCCACCAGATCCGGGTGCACTTCTCGGCGCTGCGTCACCCGTGCGTGGGCGACCTGACGTACGGCGCCGACCCCACCCTGGCCGCCCGCCTGCACCTGTCCCGGCAGTGGCTGCACGCCCGTGAGCTGGGCTTCCTGCACCCGAGGACCGGCGAGTACGTGTCGTTCGTGAGCGAGTACCCGCCCGATCTCGCCGAGGCTCTGGCTGTCCTCGCCGGGGCCTAGCGTCATGGCCCGGGCACGCTGTGCGACCCTGGCACTGCGATGAAGCTGCTGCAAGAGCTCGACCGGCGCATCCTCCCGCCGGTCGGCAACGTCCTGGCCCGGCTGTTCCGGGGTGCCGTGCGGCTGCGCGTGTTCACCGCCGTCGTCGGGGTGGTCGCGGTGACGGCCACGCTGCTCGTCGTGCACGACGCGAACCGGCACCGCCGCAGCGACCCGTCGCTCGGTGACGTGCTGCGGGTCGGTGTGCCGGAGGGGGCGTCGATCCCGGGGTACCTCGACAGCAGCCGGGCCGAGCTCGCCGGGCTCGCCGGAGACACCGCCGTCTACGCGCTCGTGTCGTTCAACGCCTACCTCGCGCCGGACCGGCTGGCCCCGGTGCTCGCGGACGCCTCCCTGTCGAGCGTCTTCGCCCGGGTACCGCTGCCGAACACGCAGACCGAACTGGTCAGGCTCGGCGCGTACCGGCTGCCCGGCGACGTGGTCGCGGCCATGGACGCCACCGCGGCGCGCAAGCGCGAGGAGGCGCGGCACTACCGCGACCTGCTCGCCGCGAACGACAAGCCCGACGAGCTGCGCGAAATTTACGTGACCGGGGCGATCGTGGCGGACAACGAGGCGACGGCGTACGCGGAGCACTGCTCCTGCGTGTACGCGGCGGTCGTCTACGCGGCGCCTGCGGTACTGCGGATGATCGAGGATCGACCGGAGACGCGGGCCGTCGATCCGATCACCGAGCTGCAACGACTCGATCGCACGGTGTTTCTGCCGCCGTTGCCGGAGCAGACTACGCTCGCCGGGCCGATGATCGAAGTCCCCGCGAGTGCGGCCGCGTCCCCTCGACCGTCGTAACCGGGTATCCCTTCGGCCTGTCGTGCAGTTGATGCAGGGGATGGGCTCGCAGGTGTGGTCCGAATAGTGTTCGGTCCGTAGCCTGGGGTACGGGTGAGGGACGCCGGTGAGGAGGGCCAGGGGTGGCAGAGCGCGCCGATGCCAGGTGGGACGGGCCGGCGGAGCCGGCTCCCCGGTGGCGGTCGCTCCTCGACCGGGCCCTGTCCGGGCGGGCGCAGCCGAGTGATCTGGATTACGACGGAAGGTTCGAGCACCCTAGAGCCCCGTACCCGCCGTCCCGGCCCTACGATGACGAGCCAATGCATCCAAACGGCACGCGACCCTTCGAAGCGCCGCCCCGGTCCGCCGGCCCGCAGCGCCGTCCCGACGCGCCCGGCCCGCGGCTGGAGTACCAGCAACAGCGGCCCGCCGACCCGACCGAGCAGATGGTCAACGTGCTCCGCCAGGAGATCCCGACGCCGAAGGTGCTCGCGTTCGCCAATCCCAAGGGTGGGGTGCACAAGACGACCGCGACCGTGCTCACCGCGGCCACGATCGGCGCCGTGCGGGGCAAGGGCGTGATCGCCTGGGACGACAACGAGCTGCGCGGCACCCTGGGCCTGCGCGCCGGCAGCGCCCGGCACGCCCGCACCATCCGCCACCTGATCGCCGACCTGGTGCGGGTCGAGAACGCGGCCGGCTACGACCTCTACGACATGCTCGACGACTACCTGCGGCACGCCTCCGACGGCTCCTACGACGTGCTCGCCGGCGAGGAGAACCCGCGCTTCGCGCAGCGCCTCGACCCGCACACCGTGCGCCGGGTCCTGGAGCTGCTGCGCCGCACCCACGACGTGATCTGCGTCGACACCGGCAACAACGTCGAGAGCCCCAACTGGCAGACCGTGCTGCAGACCGCCGACCAGCTGGTCGTCACCAGCGTGCCGCGCGAGGACGCCGCATTCACCGCCGACTGGATGCTCGACCTGCTCGACGAGGCGGGCATGGAGGAGCTGGTCGCCAACGCGGTGACCCTGCTGTCCTGCCCGACGCCCAACCCGACGCCGCTCATCGACGACCTGGCCGGGCACTTCCGCAGCCGCACCCGGGCCGTGGTCGTCGTCCCCTACGACCCGGCGCTGGAGAGCGGCTCCAACATCGAGTACCCCATGCTCGGGCCCGCGACCAAGCGTGCCTGGCTGCGGGCGGCGGCCGTGATGATGGACCCCTACGCCCGGTAGAGCTCGTCCACTGCCTGGGCGAACACCGCCTCGTGCCGGTCGACCTGCGCCTCGGTCGTGGCCGGGGACATCAGCGCCATGTTGTGGAACGGCGTGAGCAGGATGCCCCGGTTCGCCAGATAGACGTGCAGGTAGTCCTCCAGGTCCGGGTCTCCCGCCTGGTTCGACTCGCCGCCGTTCCTGGGCGCCGGGTTCGCGAAGCGGTACTCCACCCTCGCGCCGAGCCGGCTCACCGACCAGGGCAGGTCGTGCGCGGTGATCACCGATTGGACGCCGTCGGCGAAGCGCTCGGCCAGGGCCGTCATGCGCTCGAACGCCTCGTCGGTGAGGACGTGCTCCAGCGTGGCCCGGGTGGCGGCGATCGACAGCGCGTTGCCGGCCAGGGTGCCGCCCACGCCGCCCATGTCGACCAGATCCAGGTCCCGCATCGCGGCGATCCTGTCGGAGACGGTTGCCGAGAGCCCGTAGGCGGCCGCCGGGATGCCGCCGCCGATCGCCTTGCCGATCGTCACCACGTCCGGCTCCAGGGACCACTTCAGGGTCGCGCCGCCGGGGCCCGCCGAGAAGGTGTGGGTCTCGTCGTTGACGAGATAGGTGTCGTACCGGCGGGTCAGCTCGCGGACGCCGTCGAGGTAGCCCGGCTCGGGCAGCACGATCCCGATGTTCGTCAGCGCCGGCTCCATGACGACCGCGGCGACGTCACCGTGGGCGAGCTCGCGCTCCAGGCCTGCCAGGTCGTTGTACTCGGCGACGCGGCTGGTCGCGGTCACGTCGAAAGGCGCGCCGACGTTGCCTTCCCGGCTCCGTGCCTGCCCGTCCTGCAGCACGATGAGCGACTCGTCGACCGAGCCGTGGTAGCAGTAGCTGTTGAACAGGATCTTCGGGCGGCCGGTGATCGCGCGGAGCAGCCGGATCACCCAGCGGTTGGCGTCGGTCGCGGTGAGGGCGAAGCTCCACTCGGTGACCCCGAAGCGGCGGGTCAGCTCGGCGCCGACCCAGGCCGCGTCGGGCGTCGGGAGCATCGCGCAGGCGCCGCCGGCGAACCGCCGCTGGACGGCCTCGGCGGTCGCCGCCGGCGCGTGGCCGGCCATCGCCGCCGTGTCGCCGAGACAGAAGTCGGTGTACTCATGCCCGTCGATGTCGGTGACGACCGCGCCGACGGCTCGGTCGAGGTACAGCGGGAAACCGGCGGCCTTCTTGTTCATCCAGGTCATCGGCACCCGGCCGAACAGGTGCCCGGCCTTCGCGTACTCAGCGGCGGAGCGCGGGTTGCGCTCGGCGAAGGCGGCGCGCTCGCGCTGCAGGAGGCCGGTCAGGCGGTCACGGTCGATCATCCGTGGAGTGTCGCAAACTGTCGTACCCCGGGGATAGGTTCACGGTCGTGGGGGAGTCGTTCGTACATCTGCACGCACACACCGAGTATTCGATGCTGGACGGTGCGGCACGGCTGGGGCCGCTGTTCGCCGAGGCGGCGCGGCTCGGCCAGCCCGCGCTGGCCATGACCGACCACGGCACCATGTATGGGGCCTACGACTTCTACCACCGGGCCCTCGACGCGGGCGTGAAGCCGATCCTCGGCCTGGAGGCGTATCTGACGCCCGGCACGCACCGGGGCGACCGCACGCGGGTGCGCTGGGCCTCCGGCGGGGAGAACGACGTGTCCGGCGGCGGGGCCTACACACACCTGACCATGCTCGCGGCCGACGCCACCGGGCTGCGCAACCTGTTCCGGCTGGCGTCGCGGGCCAGCATGGAGGGCTTCTTCTACAAGCCGCGGGCCGATCGCGAGCTGCTCCAGGAGTACAGCCGAGGGGTGATCGCCACGACCGGGTGCCCCTCCGGCGAGGTGCAGACCTGGCTGCGGATCGGCGACTTCGAGCGGGCCTGCACGGCCGCCGCCGAGCTGCGCGACCTCTTCGGCCCGGACAACTTCTACCTGGAGCTGATGGACCACGGCCTGGAGATCGAGACCCGCGTCCGGCACGACCTGCTGCGCCTCGGCAAGCGGCTCGGGCTGACCCCGGTCGCCACCAACGACCTGCACTACACGTTCCACGCCGACGCCGACGCGCACGAGGTGCTGCTGTGCGTGCAGTCGGCGACCACCCTGGCCGACCCGAAGCGGTTCAAGCTCGACGCCAAGGACTTCTACCTCAAGCCGGCCGAGGAGATGCGCCGGCTCTGGGACGCGGAGGTCCCGGGCGCCTGCGACGCGACGCTGCGCATCGCCGAGCGGATCGGCGACTACGGCTCCGTGTTCGCCCCGCGCAACCTCATGCCGCGCTTCCCGGTGCCCGGGGGCGAGACCGAGGACTCCTGGCTGCGGGCCGAGGTGGGCCGTGGCCTGGCCCGCCGCTTCCCGGGCGGGGTGCCGGCCGGGCACGCCCGGCAGGCCGACTACGAGCTGGCCGTGGTCGGGCAGATGGGCTTCCCGGGGTACTTCCTGGTGGTGGCCGACCTGGTCGCCCACGCCCGCCGGGAGGGCATCCGGGTCGGTCCCGGCCGCGGATCGGCCGCCGGCGCCGTCATCGCCTGGGCGCTGGGCATCACCGAGCTCGACCCGCTCGCGCACGGGCTGCTGTTCGAGCGGTTCCTCAACCCGGAGCGCATCTCGATGCCCGACATCGACATGGACTTCGACGAGCGCCGGCGCGGCGAGGTGATCCGCTACGCCACCGACACCTACGGCGCTGACCGCGTCTCGCAGATCATCACCTACGGCACGATCAAGGCGAAGGCGGCGATCAAGGACGCGGCCCGCGTGCTCGGCCACCCGTTCTCGCTCGGCGACCGGATCACCAAGGTCATGCCGCCGCCCGTCCTCGGCCGCGACATGCCCCTGGCCGGCGTCTTCGACCCGGCCCACCCGCGCCACGCGGAGGCGGCCGAGCTGCGCCGGCTCTACCAGAGCGAGCCCGACGTCCGCGAGGTCGTCGACACCGCGCGCGGCCTGGAGGGGCTCAAGCGGCAGTGGGGCGTGCACGCCGCCGGGGTGATCCTGTCCCGGGAGCCGCTGCTCGACGTGCTGCCGATCCAGAAGCGCGAGCAGGACGGGGCGATCATCACCCAGTGGGACATGGGCGCCTGCGAGGCGCTCGGCCTGCTGAAGATGGACTTCCTCGGCCTGCGCAACCTGACGATCCTCGACGACGCGCTCGACGCGATCCGGCACAACCGGGGCGTGGAGGTGGTCATCGAGGACGTGCCGCTCGACGACAAGCCGACCTACGAGCTGCTGTCCCGCGGCGACACGCTCGGCGTCTTCCAGTTCGACGGCGGCCCGGTCCGGGCGCTGCTGCGCTCGATGGTGCCCGACAGCTTCGCCGACGTCTCGGCCGTCGGCGCGCTCTACCGGCCGGGCCCGATGGGCGCCAACGCCCACAACGAGTATGCCGACCGCAAGAACGGCCGCCGCCCGGTCGTGCCGATCCACCCGGAGCTCGCCGAGCCGCTCGCCGACATCCTCGGCGACACCTACGGCCTGATCGTCTACCAGGAGCAGGTCATGGCGATCGCCCAGCGCGTCGCCGGCTTCTCCCTCGGCGCCGCCGACCTGCTGCGCCGCGCGATGGGCAAGAAGAAGAAGGAGATCCTCGACCACGAGTTCGAGCCGTTCTCGGCCGGCATGCGCGCCCGCGGCTACTCCGACGGCGCCATCCGCACGCTGTGGGACATCCTGGTCCCGTTCTCCGACTACGCGTTCAACAAGGCGCACAGCGTGGCCTACGGCCTGGTCGCCTACTGGACGGCCTACCTCAAGGCCAACTTCCCGGCCGAGTACATGAGCGCCCTGCTCACCTCGGTCGCCGGCGACAAGGACCGGATGGCCGTCTACCTCGCCGAGTGCCGCCGCATGGGCATCCGCGTCCTGCCGCCCGACGTCAACTCCTCCCAGGGCCGCTTCGCCGCGGTCGGCGCCGACATCCGCTTCGGCCTGGGCGCGGTCCGCAACGTCGGCGCCCACGTCGTCGAGTCGATCGTCCGGGCCCGCCGCGCGCAGGGCCCGTATGCCGACTTCCACGACTTCCTGCGCAAGGTCGACCAGTCGGTCTGCAACCGCAAGACGATCGAGTCCCTGATCAAGGCCGGCGCCTTCGACTCCCTCGGCCACCCCCGCCGCGGCCTGATCATGATCCACGCCGACGCCATCGACGCCGTCCTCGGCACCAAGCGCAACGAGGCGATCGGCCAGTTCGACCTGTTCGGCGCCCTGGGCGACGTTCAGGCCCCCGCCGCCCCGATCCCACCGGGCGACTGGGACCGCCCTGAGCGCCTGGCGTTCGAGCGCGAGATGCTCGGCCTGTACGTCTCCGACCACCCCCTGCGCGGCCTGGAGCCGGCCCTGCGCCGCGCGGCGGACCGCTCGATCGCGTCGATCGCCGAGGAGGGCACGGTCCCCGACGGCGCGGTCGTCGCGCTGGCGGGCATCCTGTCGGGCGTCCAGCGCAAGGTGACCCGCCAGGGCCGCCCGTGGGCGTCGGCGACGCTGGAGGACCTGGACGGCTCGATCGAGGTGATGTTCTTCCCGAACACGTACGAGGAGATCGGCCAGTACGTCGCCGAGGACGCGATCGTCGCCGTCAAGGGCCGGGTGGACCGGCGCGAGGAGTCGCCGCGTCTGATGGCGATGGACCTTCGGGCGCCGGACTTACCGGCACTGACCGCGGCGCTGTCGGCGCCGCCCGCCCCGCCCGCCGCGGCCCCGTCGGCCCCGTCGGCTCCGTCGCCCTCGGCCTCGTAGCGCGACTGTCAGGCCGCGGGTCGCTCTGCTGTGCCCGGAGCACGTCCGTCTTCCTGGCTGTCCTCGGTCGGTCGCCCGACCGAACTTTCTTGCGTGCAGCTTCGATTCGGTCGATCGCCCGACCGAACCCCCGGCTTCGGTTCGGTCGGTCGCCCGATCGAACTCTCGGATGCGGGCCCGGGCCGGTCGCGGGAAGTTCCCGGGTGCGGCCTCGGTCGGTCGCCCGACCGAATCCCCCGAGTGCGAGCTTGGATTCGGTCGGTCGCCCGACCGAATCCCCGCATCCCGACCGAACCCCGGTTGCGGTTTCGGTCGGTCGCCCGACCTAAGCCCCGGTTTGCGGCTTCGGTTCGGTCGGTCGCCCGACCGAATTTGTCGGGGCGGCCTCGGTTCGGTCGGTCGCCCGACCAAAACCCGGGTGCGAGCTTGGTTTGGTCGGCCGACGACCGAAATCCCGGGTGCGAGTTGGGTTGGTTCGGTCGGCCGCCCGACCAAAGACGCGGTGCGAGTTGGTTCGGTCGGTCGACCGACCGAAACCGCGGGTGGGAGCTTGGTTTGGTCGGTCGACCGACCAAAACGCCGGGTGCGAGCTTGGGTCGGTCGGTCGACCGACCGAAACCTGCGAGTCCGCAGCGTGCGCTCCGTGCCGGGCCGTGTGGGTGGCCGGAGTCCGGCTCGAGCGGCTGGCTCCGCGTCCTCCTCCATGATCAAGGGAAGGATTTGGCTGTCATAGCGACCAGATCTTTCCCTTGATCATGGGCTTGGTTGCTGCGGTCCCCGATCGCCCTCGCTCGGCCCCGCCTTGTGCCCGATTTGCCGGGTTTATCCGGCCACCGGAAGGGTCTGCGGGTGAAAAGTTGAGCTTGGCTGGGGCTGCTTGGGCCATGAGCGGTGCGGGTGGGGCGTTGTTCGTCGGGGGGCGCTGGTGCTGGCAGGATGGGTTCGTGAGTATCGCCCCTATTGAGCCCTTCGGACAGGCGCCCGTTGCCGAGGCTCCAGCGCGTCCGCGGGCCGGGATCGGGCTCGAAATCGTGTTCGCGCTGGTTGCTGCGGCCGTGGTGGCGGTGCTCGGGGCGCCCATCGGGGTGCTCTGGGCCTGGCTCGCGCCTGAGGTCGAGCTTATCCAGACCGACTACGGGCCGTACCCCGTCGAGCCGGAGCCCGAGGGGTACTGGGCCGATGACGGCTGGTTCATCATGATCGCCATTGTCGTCGGGGTGATCGTGGCCGTCGCCGCGTGGCTGGTGTTCCGGCGGCAGCGGGGGCCGATCATGCTTGCCGGGCTCGTCGTCGGGTCGGCCGGGGCCTCCGTGCTCGCGGCGTGGCTCGGGAACAAGATCGGGTACGCGCACTATCTCGACCTTGTCGAGCACGCGCCCAAAGGTTCCCACATCTTCCGGCCCGTCAAGCTTCGCACCGGGACGTCCAGTCTCGCGCTCGGGTTCATCCCCTGGGTGCGCGGCACGATGCTGGTCCAGGCACTCGCGGTCGCGGTCGTGTACACCGGGCTCGCCGGGTTCCACGTGTCGCCCACGCTCCGGTACGACAACATGCCGTCCGAGTACTTCGACCAGCCGGAACCCCAGCCGTCCGACCCCGCGCACCCGGCGGTCCCCACGCACCAGGACGGCCAGGTCCACCCGAACGGACAGGCGTACCCGGGGCCATTCCAGAGCCAGGGGCCGGCCCAGAGTCAAGGGCCGGTGCAGAGCCAGGGGCCCGCGCAGAGCGAGAGGTCAGTTGGGGCTGGAGGGGACGGCCAGGTCGGCCAGTGACACCGGCACCGCCCGCACCCGGCCCAGCAGGGCCGCCTCGCGGCGCAGCAGCGAGCGCTCCGCCTTCAGGCGGCTCGCGGTGTCCGGCTCGGCGAGCAGCGACTGGCGGTCCTCCAGGGTGAGCGACGCCGTCGCCGCGACCAGGTGGGACAGGACGGTCGGGTCGTCGGGCAGCTGCTCGCCGTCCTCGCCCTCGGCGTCGTTGCGGCGGACCGCCCGGAGGTACTGCTGGAACGCCGCCAGCACCCCGGCCGCGAGCTCGCCCTCCCGGTCCGGCTCGCCCTGCGGCTCGGGCAGCCACTCGATCTCGCCGGTGAGGTACGGGGCGTCGTTGCGGGCCAGGCCCAGCAGCCGGAAGCGGCGGCGGCCGACGGTCATGAGGTCGAAGCGGCCGTCGGGAAGCTCGGTGATCTGCCGGACCTCGGCGGCGCAGCCGATCTCGTAGAGCGACAGCGACTCGCCGGCGGTGATGGAGGCGTCAGCCGCCTCGGTCTGCCGGCCGACCTCCCAGCCCCGGCGGATCGCCACCACGCCGAACTCCCGCGGCAGGCTCGCCGGCAGGTCGGTCAGGTGCTGCACGAGCGTGCGGTACCGCGGCTCGAACACGTGCAGGGGCAGGACCAGGCCGGGAAAGAGGACGGTGCCGAGCGGGAAGAGCGGCAGGAGCGTGCGCGCGTCCCGCTCCGGTTCGTTCGCTGCCTCCACGGGCGAAGCGTAGCCGAGCGGAGCGGGAGCGCGGCACGACGCGTTCACTTCAGGCCGGCGAAGAATTCGCGGATGTCGTTGACGAGGACGTCGGTGGCCTCGTGGGCGGCGTAGTGCCCGCCCGCGTCCCGGCCCTCCAGCGGCGACTCCGAGAATGCCCCGTACGCGTGCCAGCTGACGATGTTGGCGTGGTCGCGCGAGGCGAACGGGCGGATCGACTCGAAGTCACCCGCGAACATCGCCAGCGCCGTCGGCACGGTCGTCGGACCCGACGACGGCGCGGTGGCGTGCGCGTCCTCCCAGTAGAGGCGGGCCGCCGACGCGGCCGTGTTGGTGAACCAGTAGATGGCGACGTTGGCCAGGACGAAGTCGGGGTCGAGGCTCTCGCCGAGCAGCTGCGCGTTCCACGCGAGCAGGCCGGTGGGGGAGTCGGCCAGCGCGTAGGCGAGCGTCTGCGGCTGCTGGCTGTGCAGCGTGTTGAACGACATGAGGTTGTCGGCGAACCACTGCAGCTTGGCGAGGGCCCGGTGGTCGGTCTCGGTGAGGTTCGCGAACTCGGCCGGGTCGCCGCTCGGGAACGAGAACAGCTGGGTGACGTGCACGCCGATCACCCGGTCGGGTGCGTACCGGCCCTGCTCCGGGGCGACCATCGAGCCGGCGTCGTTGCCGACGGCGCCGAAGCGCTCGTAGCCGAGCCGGGCCATCAGCTCGTTCCAGGCCCGCGCGATGCGGTAGCGGTTCCAGCCGGGCGCCCGGGTCGGGCCGGAGAAGCCGTAGCCCGGCAGCGACGGGATGACCAGGTGGAAGTCCCGCGACAGCGGCTCGATGACGTCGAGGTACTCGACCACCGAGCCGGGCCAGCCGTGGGTCAGGATCAGCGGCGTCGCGTCCGGGTTCGCCGAGCGCACGTGGATGAAGTGCACCGTCGCGCCGTCGATCTCGGTGAGGAACTGCGGGTGGGCGTTGAGCCGCGCCTCGACCGCGCGCCAGTCGAAGTGCTCCAGCCAGTACCGCGTGAGCTCCCGGACCCGCGACTGCGGCACACCGTAGGCGTCGCCGGCGCCGGGCAGCTCGTCGGGCCACTGGGCGCGCTCCAGCCGGCGGCGCAGCTCGTCGAGCTCGGCCTGCGGCACCTCGACGCTGAACGGACGGATCATGACGACCTCCAGAAATAGAACGGAACGCTTCGTTCCGGCAGCAAGGCGAGCTTAGCAGAGCGGAACGATCCGTTCCAGTGGTAGCGTGGAACCATGGCGGCAACGGCAGAACAAGGGCGCAAGGGCCAGGCCCGGCGCAACGACACGGTGATCCTGGAAGCGGCCCGCGAGGTGTTCCTCGACGACCCGAAGGCGCCCATCGCCGCGGTCGCCGACCGCGCGGGCGTCGGCATCAGCGCGCTCTACCGGCGCTACGCCGGCAAGGAGGACCTGCTGCGGACGCTGTGCCACGACGGGCTCAAGCGGTTCAGCCAGGAGGCCGACGACGCCGGCCGGGCCCACGAGGACGGCTGGGCGGCGCTGCGCGCGTTCCTCGAAGGCGTCGTGGACGCCGACGTCCACTCGCTGACCGTCCACCTCGCCGGCACGTTCACCCCGACGGAGGAGATGCGCGCCGACGCCGTCGCCGCCAACGGCCTGGTCGAGGCGCTCGTGGAGCGGGCGCACGGCAGCGGGCGGCTGCGGCGCGACTTCACCGCGGCCGACGTCGGGCTGGTGCTGGAGGCCTGCGCCGCGATCCGGCTGCCGGACCGGGACCGCACGGCGCAGCTGCGCCGGCGGTACCTCGGACTCACCCTCGACGGCATGGACCGCACCGACACCGGCGCGCTCCCCGGGCCCGCACCGGTGCCCGGGGAGTTCAACTACCGGTGGCGCACGTCACGCTGACTCCCGACAGACCGACAGGCGGGACGGACACGGAAACGCGCTGGCCGGACCGAATAGACTCACTCAGGTGTTGAACCGGATCGACCTGCGCGGCTCCACCGAGGACCCGCGCCGTCTGCTGCCCCGTGCCGCCCTCGACGTCTCCGTCGCCACCGAGCAGGTGCGCCCGACCGTCGAAGCGGTGCACGAGCATGGCGCGGCCGCGATCCGGGAGGCCACCCATCGCTTCGACAGGGTCGACCTCAAGCAGCTGCGGGTGCCCGCGGAGGCCATCGCCGCCGCCGAGGCCGGGCTCGACCCGGCGGTGCGGGCCGCGCTGCTGGAGTCGATCGCCCGCGCCCGGAAGGTACACCTGGATCAGCGGCGCCAGGAGGTGACCACCGTCCTCAGCCAGGGCGGCACGGTCACCCAGCGCTGGCTGCCCGTCGGCCGGGTCGGGCTCTACGTGCCGGGCGGCCTGGCGGTGTACCCGTCGAGCGTGGTCATGAACGTCGTCCCGGCGCAGGCCGCCGGGGTCGAGTCGATCGCGGTCACCAGCCCGCCGCAGAAGGACACCGGCCTGCCCAACGTCAACATCCTGGCCGCGTGCGCGCTGCTCGGCGTCGACGAGGTCTACGCGGTGGGCGGGTCCCAGGCGATCGCCATGTTCGGCTACGGCTACACCGACGAGGAGCCGGCCTGCGCGCCGGTCGACATGATCACCGGGCCGGGCAACGTGTGGGTGACCGCGGCCAAGCGGCTGCTGCGCGGCACGGTCGGCATCGACGCCGAGGCCGGGCCGACCGAGATCGCGATCCTGGCCGACGACAGCGCCGACCCGCGGCACGTCGCCGCCGACCTCATCAGCCAGGCCGAGCACGACCCCCTCGCCGCGAGCGTGCTGGTCACGTCGTCGACAGCGCTGGTCGAGGCGGTCGAGGCCGAGCTCGCCCGGCAGGTCGGCGCGACCAAGCACCTGCAGCGGGTCACCGACGCGCTGACCGGCGCGCAGTCGGCGATCGTGCTCGTCGACGACCTGGAGCAGGGCCTGCGGGTGGTCGACGCCTACGGCGCGGAGCACCTGGAGATCCAGACCCGCGACCCGCGGGCCGTCGCCGAGCGGGTCCGCAACGCCGGGGCGGTCTTCGTCGGCGCCTGGTCGCCGGTGTCGCTCGGCGACTACTGCGCGGGCTCCAACCACGTGCTGCCGACCGGCGGCTGCGCCCGCCACTCGTCGGGCCTGTCGACCCAGACGTTCCTGCGCGGCGTGCAGCTCATCGAGTACTCGCACGACGCCCTCCGCGAGGTCGCGGACCACGTCATGGCCCTGTCCGACGCCGAGGACCTGCCGGCGCACGGCGCCGCCGTGAAGGTGAGGTTCAACCAGTGACCAGTCCGGAGCGAAGCGGAGGGGCTGGTCACCATGAGGCACAGCTTCAAGGCACGGGGCCGGAGCGAAGCGGAGGGCACGTGACGTCGCTGGATGACCTGCCGCTGCGGGACGAGTTGCGGGGGATGTCGCCGTACGGTGCGCCGCAGCTCGAGGTACCGGTGCGGCTCAACACCAACGAGAACTCCCACCCGCTGCCCGAGGCCGCCGTCGCCGAGATGGAGAAGGCGCTCTCGGCGGTGCTGCGCGACCTCAACCGCTACCCCGACCGCGACGCGGTGGCGCTGCGCACCGACCTCGCCGCCTACCTCCGGCACGGCCTGACCTGGAAGCACGTCTGGGCGGCCAACGGCTCCAACGAGATCCAGCAGCAGCTGCTGCAGGCGTTCGGCGGCCCGGGGCGCACCGCGCTCGGCTTCACCCCGTCCTACTCGATGCACCCGCTGCTCGCCGCCGGCACCGGCACCGCCTGGGTCGACGGGCGCCGCGGGGAGGACTTCGGCCTGACCGCCGAGCACGCCGTCGCGAAGGTGCGCGAGCACCGGCCCGACGTCGTGTTCCTCTGCTCGCCGAACAACCCGACCGGCACCGCGCTGCCCCTCGACGTCGTCGAGGCGGTCGTCGGGGCCACCGACGGCATGGTCATCGTCGACGAGGCCTACGCGGAGTTCGCCCGGCCGGGCACGATCTTCGCGCTGAGCCTGATCGAGCAGCACCCGCGGCTGGTGGTCACCCGCACGATGAGCAAGGCGTTCGCGCTCGCCGGTGGGCGGGTCGGCTACCTCGCCGCCGACCCCGCCGTGGTGGACGCGGTGCAGCTCGTGCGGCTGCCGTACCACCTGAGCGCCCTCACCCAGGCCGCGGCCCGGGCCGCGCTCGCGCACACGGCGGCGCTGCTGTCCACGGTGGACGCCGTCAAGGCCGAGCGCGACCGGATCGTGAGCACGCTGCGCGGCTGGGGCCTCCCGGTCGCCGACAGCGACGCCAACTTCGTGCTGTTCGGCGCGCCGCGCGGCGACGCGAAGGGGGTCTGGCAGGCCCTGCTCGACCGGGGCGTGCTCATCCGTGACGTCGGTGTCCCGGGCTGGCTGCGGGTGACCGCCGGCACGACCGAGGAGACGACCGCCTTCCTGACCGCACTTGAGGAGCTGCTGTGAGCCGTACCGCCCGGATCGAGCGCGTCACCAAGGAGACCAAGGTCTCCGTCGAGCTCGACCTCGACGGCACCGGGGTGGGGGAGATCTCCACCGGCGTGGGCTTCTACGACCACATGCTCAACCAGATCGCCAAGCACGGCGGGTTCGACCTGCGCGTGCACACGGTCGGCGACCTGGAGATCGACGCCCACCACACCGTCGAGGACACCGCGCTCGCGCTGGGCGCCGCGTTCGCCGAGGCGCTGGGCGACAAGGCGGGGGTCACGCGGTACGGGCACGCCCAGGTCCCGCTCGACGAGGTGCTCGCCTCGGCCGTGGTCGACCTGTCCGGCCGCCCCTACGTCGTGCACGACGAGCCGGCCAACATCGCCCCGCACATCGGCGGGAACTACCCGACCAGCCTCACCCGCCACATCTGGGAGTCGTTCGGGCACAGCGCGCGGGTCACGCTGCACGTCAGCATCCTGCGGGCCGGCCGCCACGGCGCCCAGCCCGACGCCCACCACATCGTCGAGGCGCAGTTCAAGGCGGTCGCGCGGGCGCTGCGCCAGGCGTGCGCGATCGACCCGCGCAACGCCGGCGCCGTGCCGAGCACGAAGGGCGCGCTGTGAGTATCGCGCTGCTGGCCCTGGCCGGGCTGCTGCTCGGCGGCGCCCTCTCCCTGCGGCAGCAGGGCAGCAAGCTGGGCTTCGGCATCACCCTCGCGCTCGCCGTGCTGGCCGCCGCGGGTGGCCTCCTGTGGCTGTACGGGAAGGACTGACGTGTCCAAATCGGTGGTCATCCTCGACTACGGCTCGGGCAACCTGCGCTCGGCCGAGCGGGCGGTCGCGCGCGTCGGGGCCGACGTGGAGGTCACGGCCGACCTCGCCAAGGCGGCACGGGCCGACGGCCTGGTCGTGCCGGGCGTCGGCGCGTACGCGGCCTGCATGGCCGGCATCGACGCGCTCGGCGCCGGCCCGGTGATCGCCGAGCGGGTCCGCGCCGGCGCCCCGGTGCTCGGTATCTGCGTCGGCATGCAGATCCTCTTCGACGAAGGCGAGGAGCACGGCGTGGTCACCAAGGGCCTCGGCCTGGCCCCGGGCGCGGTGACCGTGCTCCACGCGCCGGTCGTGCCGCACATGGGCTGGAACACGGTGGACTGGCCGGCCGACTCGGTCCTCGGCGCCGGCATCCCGCCGGGCACGCGGTTCTTCTTCGTGCACTCCTACGCCGCCACCCCGAACGAGGCCCAGGCGGCCGCCGGGGTGCGGGTGGCGACCACGACGCACGGTGAGCCCTTCGTCGCCGCTTTCGATTCAGATGTACTGCGGGCAACCCAGTTCCACCCGGAGAAGTCCGGCGATGCGGGCGCGACCCTGCTCGCCAACTGGCTGGGCACCCTGTGAACCTCGGCCGGTCGCTGCGCAAGCGCCTGCCCTGGCACCTGCGCCTGCTGATGCTGCTGCCGGGCAAGCGCTGGGTGGCGGCGCGGGCCGCGCGCAGCGTGGCCCGCCGGGTCGTGAAGTGAGTCCGTCGTGAGCAAGGAACGGGCGCGGCGGCGGGCGGTGCTGGAGGCGGAGCGGGCCGAGCGCCTGCGCCGGGCCGAGCGCAAGCGGCAGCGCCGGGCCGCGGTCCGGCGGCTGGTGCCGAAGGTCCGGGTCGGGCGGACCGGTAAGCTCTTCGCGCGCCGGTCGCGCGCCCAACGCTCGGCCATCGCCATGTTCGTGCTGGTGGCGCTGGCTCTCGTCTGGCTGCTGATCGACTCGGTGGCGGCGAGGATCGGTCTCAGCGCGTTCATCGTCGTCGCCACTCCGGCCCTCACCGTGCTCGTCCTTGACCGCCGGCTCTGACCGAAGGAACCGAACCCATGGCACTGCAGCTCCTGCCCGCCGTCGACGTCGCCGACGGCCAGGCGGTCCGTCTCGTCCAGGGCGCCGCCGGCAGCGAAACGACCTACGGCGACCCGCTGGAGGCCGCGCTGGCCTGGCAGCGGCAGGGTGCCGAGTGGATCCACCTCGTCGACCTCGACGCCGCGTTCGGCCGCGGCTCCAACGCCGAGCTGCTGGCCGACGTGGTCCGCCGGCTCGACGTGCAGGTCGAGCTGTCGGGGGGCATCCGCGACGACGCGTCGCTGCGGGCCGCCCTGTCGACCGGCGCGACCCGGGTCAACCTGGGCACCGCCGCGCTGGAGAACCCGGACTGGTGCGACCACGTCTGCGCGACGTACGGCGAGCAGGTCGCGGTCGGGCTCGACGTCCGCGGCCACCAGCTGGCGGCCCGCGGCTGGACCAAGGAGGGCGGCGACCTCTTCGAGGTGCTCGACCGCCTGGAGCGGGCGGGCTGCGCGCGGTACGTGGTCACCGACGTCATGCGCGACGGCACGCTCACCGGCCCCAACCTGACCCTGCTGCTGGAGGTCACCGGCCGCACCAAGAAGCCGGTCATCGCCAGCGGCGGCGTGTCGAAGCTCGACGACCTGCGCCAGCTCGCCGCGCTCGAGCCCGCCGGGGTGGAGGGCGTGATCGTGGGCAAGGCGCTGTACACGGGGGCCTTCGACGTCGCCGAGGCACTCCAGGTGCTGGAAGAGTCGGCATGACGGTCGCCGTCCGCGTCATTCCCTGCCTCGACGTCGACGCCGGCCGGGTGGTCAAGGGCGTCAACTTCGTCAACCTCCGCGACGCCGGCGACCCGGTCGAGCTGGGCGCCGCCTACGACGCCGCGGGCGCGGACGAGCTGGTGTTCCTCGACGTCACGGCCTCCTCCGACGGGCGCGCGACGATGCTCGACGTCGTCCGCCGTACCGCCGAGACCGTCTTCATCCCGCTGACGGTGGGCGGCGGCGTGCGCACCGTCGCCGACGTCGACACGCTGCTGCGCGCGGGCGCCGACAAGGTGGGCGTGAACACGGCGGCGATCGCCCGCCCCTCGTTGATCTCCGACATCGCCGAGCGCTTCGGCAACCAGGTGCTGACCCTGTCGCTGGACGTGCGCCGCAACCCGGCCCAGCCGAGCGGCTTCGAGGTGACCACCCACGGCGGCCGCCGCGGCGCCGAGCTCGACGCCGTCGAGTGGGCCGAGCGGGTCGCGACCCTGGGGGCGGGGGAGATCCTGCTGAACTCGATGGACGCCGACGGCACCAAGGACGGCTTCGACCTGGAGCTCATCCGGGCCGTCCGGGCGGTGGTCACGATTCCGGTGATCGCCAGCGGCGGCGCGGGGAAGGTCGAGCACTTCGCCCCGGCCGTGGCGGCGGGCGCCGACGCGGTGCTCGCGGCGAGCGTCTTCCACTTCGGCGACTTCGCCATCGGCGACGTCAAGGCCGCGCTGCGCGAGTCGGGCCACCCGATCCGCTGACCCGCGCGGGCCTCCACGCCCCCCACGCCCCAACCACGCGCGATCTTGGAGTTGTGGTCCCTGATTTGTCCGACTTGGCATGACATTTCCGGGACCACAACTCCAAGATCGCGGAGCGTTGGGGTGGGTGGGGGTCAGTCGCCGCGCTTGCCGGACGCGGTGGCGATGCCGACGATCCAGCCGACCCACAGGCCGTAGCTGGTGCCGGCCGACGTCGCCTGCAGGGCGTGCAGGAGGGTCGGGTCGGAGGTCAGGAACTCGGTCACGAACGCGGCCAGGGCGGCGCCGAAGATCAGGGACGCCCAGCCGAGGATGAACGCCCCGCCGCCACCGGTCACGGACTTCACCGCAACCGACAGGATCAGGGCCGTGAACAGGATCACGAGGAGGGCTTTGAGGTCGTTGGCCAGCAGTTCGCGGGCCGCCGCTCCCGAGCCGTCACGTGGGGTCAGCCACCAGCGGGGCCAGACCAGTTCGCGCAGGAACCAGCCCCAGACCGTGTCACCGCGCGAGTGGCGGTCCACCCACTCGGTGAAGATCTGGTTGCCGAAGATGAGCACGAGGAGCAGCGTCGCCAGGACGCCAGCACCTACCGCTGTCCGGGAGCGTCCGAAGAGGGCCATACCAATGAATGTAAGGGGCGCCGCGGAAGTCCGCTGAAGTGAATGTGCTGAGTGAAAACCCGCTGGTAACCGGCCTTGAACTGGGGCTACACCACGTGAATGATGTCGTGACCGGCGTTCCACGCAAATGGGGCGGGGAAGACCGCCCGATGCTGCCAGGCGTCGCGCAGCGCGGCCACGGTGGCGCCGATCGCCGGGCGCCCGCCGGCCGACGCGCGCCAGGCGACCGACACCCGCCGGGCCGCCTCCGGCGCGATCGGGCGGGCGACCACGCCGGCCGGTAGCGCGGTGCGGGCCAGCCGCGGCACGAACGCGACGCCGAGCCCCTCGGCGACGAACGTCAGCTGCGTCTCGAACTCGTTGACGAGGATCGTCGCCCGCACGCCGGGCACCATCCGCGCCAGCCATTCGGAGCAGACGGTGCCGGGCTTCGAGCCGATCCACCGCTCGTCGCGGACCTCGTCGAGCGAGACCGGCCCGTCGAAGGCGGCGAGCCGGTGGTCGGCGGGCAGGACGAGGTCGCCGACGTCGAGCCCCAGTTCGACGTTGGCCACTCCCGCGGGGTACGTCACCGGGATCTCCAGCCACTCGTCGATGAGCGCCACGTCGACCGTCCCGCGCAGCAGCCCGTCGAAGCAGGCCGCCCGGTCGGCCTCCTGCACGGTCGGCTCCAGCCGGGGGTGGTCGCGGCCGAGCACCCGCAGCGCGTGGGGGAGCAGGCCGCGGCACGCGGTCGGGAACGACGCGATGCTCAGCCGGCCCGACACGGTCTCGCGGTGCGCGGCGAGCGCCGCCTCCGCCTCCTCGACCGCGGCGAGCACCCGCCCGGCGTGCTCGACCAGCACCCGGCCCGCCTCGGTGAGCCGCAGGGTCCGGCCGTCCTTCTCGACGAGTGTGGCCTTGGTCTCCCGCTCCAGCTTCGCCAGGTGCTGGGAGATCGCCGACGGCGTGCAGTGCAGGGCGCCCGCCGCGGCCGTGACCGTGCCGAACGTGGCCACCGCGCGCAGCGCCTGGAGCCGGGTCAGGTCAAGCATGAAGTGATACTAAAGCAACGATGCAGAAACGTGAGATTGTGCTTCACGGTACCGCGGCACAACGATCGAACGCATGAGACCTCGCGACCTCGCCCTGGCCACGTTGGTCGCCGCCATCTGGGGCGTCAACTTCGTGGTGATCCACGTCGGGCTGGACAGCATGTCGCCGCTGCTCTTCTGCGCGCTGCGGTTCGGCGTCGCGGCCCTGCCCGCCGTCTTCCTCGTCGGTAAGCCGAAGGCGCCGTGGCGCTGGGTCGTCGCGACCGGTGTGGCGCTCGGCGTCGTGAAGTTCTCGCTGCTGTTCGCCGGCATGGCGGCGGGCCTGCCGGCCGGGTTGTCGGCCCTCGTCCTGCAGAGTCAGGTCGTCTTCACGCTGGTCTTCGCCACGGTACTGCTGAAGGACCGGCCCGGCGGGCGGCGCGTCGGCGGCGTGGTGCTCTCCGGCGCCGGCATCGTCCTCATCGCGACCCAGCTCGGCCTCGACCGCCCGCTCGGCGCGTTCCTGCTGGTGGTCGCGGCCGGCGCCGCCTGGGGACTGGCCAACGTCGCGATCCGCAAGGCCGGCGCCACCGACATGCTGAACTTCATGGTGTGGGTCAGCGCGGTGGCCGCCCCGCCGCTCGTGCTGCTGACCCTCGCGGTCGACGGGCCGGGCTACGTCTGGGGCGCGCTGCGGGGGCTGGACCTCGTCGCGCTCGGCGCGATCGCGTACATCGCCTACCTGAGCACGCTGTTCGGCTTCGGCGTCTGGGGCAAGCTGATCGCCCGCTACGGCGCCGGTACCGTGGCGCCGTTCGCCGCGCTCGCACCGGTCTTCGCCATCCTGTCGGCGGCGCTGCTGCTCTCGGAGGAGCTGCACTGGTACGACATCCTCGGCGGCGCGGCCATCCTGGGCGGTGTCCTGCTGGGCGCTACGCGACCGCCGGCTCCGGCGCAGCCGGCTCCGGCACCGTCAGTCGCGGCAGGAACAGCTGCGTGAGCGGGCCGATGCCGAGCGCGTACAGCACGGTGGCGACGCCGACCGAGCCGCCGAGCAGCCAGCCGAGGGCCAGCACGCTCACCTCGACCGCGGTGCGGGCCAGCCGGATCGACAGCCGCGGGAACCGCCGGGCCAGGCCGGTCATCAGCCCGTCGCGCGGCCCCGGGCCCATCCGCGCCCCGATGTACAGCGCCGTGGCGAACCCGTTGAGCAGGATCCCGACTGCGACCAGCGCGCCGCGCAGCCACCACGCGCCGGCGTCGGGCACCAGCCGCAGCGCCAGGTCGGCGGCCAGGCCGATGACGATGACGTTGCTCACCGTGCCGAGGCCGGGCCGCTGGCGCAGCGGGATCCACAGCAGGAGCACGACCGCGCCGGTGATGATGACGACGGTGCCGAAGCTGAGCCCTGTGCGCTCGGACACGCCCTGGTGGAAGACGTCCCAGGGGTCCAGCCCGAGGTGCGCGCGGATCAGCAGGGCCATGCTCAGCCCGTACAGAACGAGGCCCAACTGCAGCTGGACGAACCGTCGGCCGAAGCGATTGGTCTTGCCTGACTCGCGCATGCATGCCACCCTAAGGCCAATCGACCGACCACAAAGAGCCAATTAAGGGGGACTGGCCTTGTCTGCGATCGTCCGCGGCGCCCAACTTGCCCGCATGCTCAACGCCTGGCAGGTGGCGGTCGGGGTCCGCGGCCCGGCCGGCCGCCGGCCCGAGTACGTCGTGCTCGCCAACGCCGTGCGTGGCCTGCTCATCGACGGGCGGCTCGCCCTCGGGGTGCGGCTGCCGGCCGAGCGGGAGCTGGCCGCCGCGCTCGGCATCAGCCGGACCACGGTCACGGCCGCCTACCGTGAGCTGCGCGACAGCGGCCACATCAGCAGCCGCCGCGGCGCCGGCAGCTGGACCGCGCTGCCCGCCGGGCACCGCGTCGGCACGTCGGGGCTGTGGACGCCGAGCGACGACGCCGACCTCATCGACCTCGGCTGCGCCGCGCTGCCCGCGCCGGTCGAGCTCACCGAGGCGGCCACCGAGGCGGTCGCCGACCTCGCGCCCTACGCGTGCGGCGCCGGCTACCAGCCGATGGGCCTGCTCGTGCTGCGCGAGGCGATCGCCCGCTGCTACACCGAGCGCGGCCTGCCCACCGAGCCCGACCAGGTGATGGTCACCGGCGGCGTGCAGCAGGCGCTCGACCTGCTGCTGCGGCTGCTCGTGGCGCCCGGCCAGCGCGCCCTGGTGGAGACGCCGACCTATCCCAACGCATTGAGCGCGTTCACCGCCAGCCGCGCCCGGGTGAGCGCCTACGCGATCGGTCCCGACGGGTGGGACGAGGATCTGCTGCTGTCGACGGTACGGGCGGCGCAGGCGCGGGTCGCGTACCTCATCCCCGACTTCCACAACCCGACCGGCCACCTCATGGAGACGTCGCTGCGCGAGCGGCTCCCGTCGGCGGCGCACGCCGCCGGCACCGACCTGATCATCGACGAGTCGTTCCACGATCTGGCGCTCGACCTGGACGTGGATGGGGTCGAGATGCCGCCGTCGGTCGCCGCGTTCGACCGCTCCGCGCGGGTGCTCACGATCGGCGGCATGAGCAAGGCCTACTGGGGCGGCCTGCGGATCGGCTGGGTCCGCGGCGCCGCGCCGCTCATCGCCCGGCTCGCCGCGGCCCGGGTCGGCGTCGACATGGCCTCGCCGGTCCTCGACCAGCTCGTCGCGACCCGGCTGCTGCAGCGCCGCGACGCGATCGTCAGCGCGCGCCGCAAGCAGCTGCTCGTCCAGCGCGACACGCTCGCCGCGGCGCTGCGGGCGGAGCTGCCCGAGTGGCGGTTCGTGCTGCCGCGCGGCGGGCTCGTGCTGTGGGTGGAGCTCGACGCGCCGGTGTCCAGCGCGCTGGCCCGGGCGGCGGAGGAGCTCGGCGTGCGGATCGCGCCCGGGCCGCGGTTCGGGGCGGACGGGACGATGGAGCGGTTCCTGCGGATGCCGTACGCGCTGCCCGAGGACACCCTCGTCGAGGCGGTGCGGCGGCTGGCGTCGGCGCGGGCCGACCTGGACCGGCCGCGCCGGCACTCCTGGTCGGCCCCGGCCGTGGTGGCCTGATCCCTGTCTCTATCAGCGTCGTGGCCCCCGGGAGTGGCGGCTTCCGGGGACCACGACACTGTGGGGTGTGATTAGAGCTCCGCGAGCGACCCGGTGTACATGCGCTCGATGTCCTGGGCGAACGACTTCTCCACGGCCCGGCGCTTGACCTTGAGCGACGGCGTCAGCTCGCCGTCCTCGATGGACAGGTCGCGGGCCAGGATGCTGAACTTCTTCACCGTCTCCCAGCGGTTGAGCTTGGTGTTGAGCTCGGTGATGTAGCCCTCGACGAGGTCGTGCGCCTCCTTGGAGGCGGCGATCTCCTCGTACGGCTTGCCGGCCAGCGGGGTGCCCTCGGCCCAGCCCTTGATCGCGTCGGGGTCGAGCGTGATCAGCATCGTCACGTAGTTGCGGGCCTGGCCGACGACGACCGCCTGCGAGGTGTAGGGGCAGACCGACTTGAACAGGCCCTCGATGTAGCTGGGCGCGACGTACTTGCCGCCCGAGGTCTTGATGAGGTCCTTCTTGCGGTCGGTGATGCGCAGGTAGCCCTGGTCGTCGAACTCGCCGATGTCGCCGGTCCGGAACCAGCCGTCCTCGGTGAACGCGGCGGCCGTCTCGTCGGGCAGGTTGTGGTACCCCCGCATGATCGGCGTGCCCTTGAGCAGGACCTCGCCGTCGGTGTCGAGCTTGGCCTGCAGGTCGCCGAGCGCCTGGCCGACCGTGCCGATGCGGGGGCCCTCCTCGCGGTTGACGAAGGAGCCGGCCGATGTCTCGGTCAGGCCGTAGCCCTCCAGGATCGGCAGGCCGGCGGCGAAGAAGAACTCGCCGATCTCCTTCGACAGCGGCGCGGAGCCGGAGACCATGCAACGCATCCGGCCGCCGAGGCGGGCCCGCAGCTTGCTGAACACGAGCTTGTCGGCGATCCCGGCCTGCAGCTTGAGCAGGCCGCCGGGCTGGCGGCCGGCCAGCCGCTCGGCCGAGGCCTGCTTCCCGACGCCGACCGCCCAGGTGAAGATCTTCCACTTCGCGCCGCCGTCGGCCTGCGCGCCGGTGACGACCCGGTTGTAGACCTTCTCGAAGACCCGCGGGGCCGAGCACATGAGCGTCGGGCGGATCTTGCCGAGGTTGTCGATCAGCTTGTCGACGCGGCCGTCGACGTACGTGGGCAGGCCCACGTACACGATCCCGCACAGCAGCGTCTTGCCGAACGAGTGGGAGAGGGGGAGCCAGAGGTACTGCAGGTCGTCCGGGTTGAGCAGGCCGATGTCGTTCTGCGTGCGCCCCTGCCAGACCCAGCCGGCGTGCAGCAGCTCGACGCCCTTGGGCCGGCCGGTGGTGCCGGACGTGTAGATCAGGGTGGCCAGCTGGTCGGGCTGGATGGCCTCGACGATCCGGTCGATGAGCTGCGGGTCCGCTTCGATCGCGGCCCGGCCCTTGGCTTCGAGGTCGGCCAGGCTGAGCGTCGGGGTGCCCTCGTCGCCGGTCGGGGCGCCGTCGATGAGCACGATCGCGACCAGGTCGGGCAGCGCCGCGCCGTCGACCTTGGCGGCCTGCTCCGCGTTCTCGGCGAAGAGCACCTTGGAGCCGGAGTCCTGGACGATGTAGACGGCGTCCTCGGGCTCGGTCGTGGGGTACACCGTCGTGGTGGCCGCACCGGCGAGCATGATGCCGAGGTCGGCGAGGATCCAGTCGAGCCGGGTGCCGGCGAGCACGCCGACCCGGTCCTCGGGCTGGACGCCGAGCGTGGTCAGGCCGGCGCCGATGGCCCGGGCGCGCTCGTCGACCTGCCGCCAGGTGAGCCAGACGGGGTCGCCGGCGTCGCCGGGGGCGGGGCTGCCGAACGCGGGTTTGTCGGGGGTCTCGGCCACGCGGTGCAGGAACATGTCCGGGATCGAGCGGTACGGCAGTTCGAGCCGCTGCTGGGTCTGGGTCATGTCGGTCGGCCTCCGAGCCAGGCTTGGACGAGCGCGTGACTGTCGTCACGTGCTGTCGGTTACCAGACGGTAAACCGTCGATCCCGTTACCGGCTAGACCCGAAACCGAAACGTGTTCTCCTTGTCGGTTGTCACAGTCCCAGGTGTGCGGTCCGGAGTCTTTCGCGTGTCTCGGTGGGGCCGTCGATCTCCACCCGGGCGTGCTCCTGGCGGCCCGTGAAGAACAGGAGCAGCTCGCCGGGGGCGCCGGTGACCGTGACCTCGGCGCCGCCGCGGCCGACCCGGGTGCCCTCGTGACCGGAAATATCGACGATGATCGTGGCCGGGAAGCGGCGGGCGCTGAGCCGGGCCGACGCCTTGGTGCGGCCCGCGAGTGCGGCTTCGTAGGAAACTGGTAGATCGCGTGGGGTCCAGCCGGGCTGGGCGCGGCGGATGTCCTCGTGGTGGATGAAGTACTCGACGAGGTTCATCGCCTCGTCCGCTCCTGTGAGACGCAGCCAGGCGGGCGTCGTGCGGACCTTCTCGACGAGCGCGGCGTAGTCGCCTTCCGCGAGTCTCCGCTGGACGCGCTGGGTGTGGCCGGCGAGGGGCTTCAGCAGGATGCCGGCGGCGGCGTCGGGGCGGCGTTCGCGCAGCACCAGGTGCGCGGCGAGGTCACGGGTGGCCCAGCCGGCGCAGAGCGTGGGCGCGTCGGGGCCGGCGGCGAGCAGCGAGTCGGCGAGCGCCGCGCGCTCGGCGCGGGCGAAGGCGGTCATGTGCGTAACGCTAGACCCGTTTTTGTCGGTGGGTCTCTGTAAGGTTGCCCTGCGGCGTTGACGACTTACCCGGGGGGCGGACGTGACCAGTGGCAAGGTGCTCCTGAAGGGACTGCGGGTCCTGGGGCACGCCATCCGTGACGAGCCTCACATGTTCGCCATCTCGGTCGTGGGCAGTGTGCTGTTCAGCCTGCTGACGATCGCGACCGCGTTCGTCTCCGGCGCCGTCGTCGGCAGGGTCGCGGTCCCCGCCATCGACGCCCGTCACGTCGTCGCCGGGTCCCTCGCGCTCGGCGCCTCCGCCGTCCTCGCGGTCAGCCTCGGCAAGATCGTCGGCATCGTCGCCCGGCGGCTCGGGGCCGGCGCGATGCAGTTCAACCTCCAGGCGCGCTACCGGCGAGCGGTGACCCGCCGCTACCTGCGCCTGCCGCTCGCCTGGCACCAGCGGCACGCCACCGGCACCCTGCTGTCCAATGCCAACGCCGACGTCGAGTCCGCGTGGTATCCGATCGCGCCGTTCCCGTTCGCGGTCGGCACGGTCGTCATGCTCGTCGCCGCCGTCGTCTCGCTCTTCGTCACCGACTGGGCCATGGCCCTCGTCGGCGTCGCCATCTTCCCGGCGCTGCTCGGCGTCAACGTCGCCTACTCGCGGCGGATGGCGCCGCGTGTCGCCACCGCGCAGCAGCTGCGGGCCGACGTCAGTGCCGTCGCGCACGAGAGCTTCGACGGCGCCCTGGTCGTCAAGACCATGGGCCGCGAGGCGGCGGAGACCGAGCGGTTCGCCGCCAAGGCCGCCGAGCTGCGCGACGCCACCATCCGGGTCGGCCGGGTGCGGGCCATGTTCGACCCGGTCCTCGACGCGCTGCCGAGCGTCGGCACGCTCATCGTGCTCGTCGTCGGCGCCTGGCGGTTCCGGTCCGGCGCGGTCGGCGTCTCCGAGGTCGTCAGCGTGACGTTCCTGTTCACCGTGCTCGCGTTCCCCGTCCGGGCGATCGGCTGGGTCCTCGCCGAGCTGCCCCGCAGCGTCGTCGGCTGGGAGCGCATCCGCCACGTCCTCGACGCCGAGGGCGACACCGTCTACGGCGCGACCGAGCTCACCGACGCGCAGAAGCCGGCGGCGCTGCGCTTCGACGACGTCCACTTCGCCTACCGCGACAGCGACGGCGACCGGGCCGCCGACGTCCTCAGCGGGGTCACGTTCGACGTCCCGGCCGGGCGCACGGTCGCCCTCGTCGGGCCGACCGGGTCCGGCAAGTCGACCATCGCGGCGCTCGCCGCGCGGCTCGTCGACGCCGACACCGGGTCGGTGTCGCTCGACGGCGTCGACGTGCGCGAGCTGACCCAGGACTCGCTGGTGCGCACCGCGGCGCTGGTCGCGCAGGTGCCGTTCGTCTTCGACGACACGGTCCGCGGCAACATCACGCTCGACCGGCCGGGCGCCGGCGACGACGCCGCGTGGGCGGCGCTGCGCCTCGCCCAGGCCGACGGGTTCGTCGAGAAGCTCGCCGACGGGCTCGGCACCACGGTCGGCGAGCGCGGCGCGTCGCTGTCCGGCGGCCAGCGGCAGCGACTCACGATCGCCCGGGCCCTCGCCGGCGCGCCGCGGCTGCTCATCCTCGACGACGCGACCAGCGCCGTCGACCCGCGCGTCGAGGCGGCGATCCTCGCCGCGCTGCGCCGCGACGACGCCCAGCAGGCGTCGATCCTCGTCGTCGCCTACCGTCGGGCCACGATCGCCCTCGCCGACGAGGTCGTCTACGTCGAGCGCGGCCGGGTCGTCGCCCGGGGCACCCACCAGGAGCTGCTGGCCACCGTGCCCGGCTACGCCGACCTGGTGACCGCATACGAGAAGGCCGAGGCCGAGCGGGAGCGCGAGCACCCGTTCGACGAGGGCGTGCTCGACGATGGTGTGCTCGACGAGGGGAGCGTGACCGCGTGACGGCCGCAGTGTCCACGGAGGTCCCGGCGACCCGGATGGGGGTGCTGCGGCGCGGGCTCGCGCTGTCGCCCGAGCTGTTCACCGGCCTGGCCGGCACCCTCGGCCTGGCCGTGCTGGCCACCGCCGGGCGGGTCGCCGTGCCGGTCGCCATCCAGCAGGGCATCGACCGGGGCCTGCTCGCCGACGGCGGCCCCGACCTCGGCGTGATCTCCCTCGTCGTGACGGTCACCGCCGGCGTGCTGATGCTGACGATGGTCTGCGCCTACCTCATGAACGTGCGGCTGTTCACGGTCAGCGAGACCGCGCTGGCCGGCATCCGCGTGCGCACGTTCCGGCACATCCACAACCTGTCGATGCTGCACCAGCAGTCGGAGCGGCGCGGCGCGCTCGTCTCGCGGGTCACCGGCGACGTCGACCAGATCAGCCAGTTCCTGCAGTTCGGCGGCCTGCTGTTCATCCTCAGCGTCGGCCAGCTCACCGTCACCACGGCCGTCATGCTGGTCTACTCCTGGCAGCTCACGCTCGTCGTCATCGCCGCCTTCGCGCCGCTCATCGTCGTCGTGCGGATCTTCCAGCGCCGCCTCAGCGTCCTCTACCTCCAGGTGCGCGAGAGCGTCGGCACCATGCTCGGCGTCATCGCCGAGAGCGTCGTCGGCGCGCCGGTCGTGCGGGCCTACGGCATCCAGCGCCGCACCGCCGACCGGCTCGACACGGCCATCGACCGCAACCGGCGCATGCAGTTCCGGGCCCAGACCAACAACGTGACCAGCATGGGCTTCGGCGAGCTGGCCGCCGGCCTGGCCCTCGCCGGCGTGATCGTCGCCGGCACCATCCTCGGCGCCGACGACCAGCTCACCGCCGGCCAGCTCACCGCGTTCCTGTTCCTGGCCACGCTGTTCGTCCAGCCGGTCCAGGTCGCGACGGAGGTGCTCAACGAGGCGCAGAACGCGATCGCCGGCTGGCGCCGCGTCCTCGACGTCATCGAGACCGAGCCCGACGTGGCCGACCCGGCCGACGCCGGCCGCGACCTGCCCGAGGGTCCGGTCGACGTCACCTTCGAGCACGTCCACTTCGCCTATCCGGGCGGCCCCGAGGTCCTCACCGACGTCGACCTCACGGTCCGGGCCCGCACCCGCGTCGCCGTCGTCGGCGAGACCGGCAGCGGCAAGACGACGTTCGCGAAGCTGCTGACCCGCCTGATGGACCCGACGACCGGCCGCGTCCTGCTCTCCGGCGTCCCGATCCCGCAGGTGCGCTTCGACTCCCTGCGCCGCCGCGTCGTCATGGTCCCGCAGGACGGCTTCCTCTTCGACGCCACGGTCGCCGACAACGTCCGCTTCGCCCGCCCCGACCTGAGCGACGTCGACCTCGAGCTGGCGTTCACCGAGCTCGGCCTGATCGACTGGGTGGAGTCGCTGTCCGAGGGCCTGCACACCGAGGTTGGCGAGCGCGGCGAGGCCCTGTCGGTGGGCGAGCGCCAGCTGGTGGCCCTGGCCCGCGCGTACGTCGCCGACCCCGACCTGCTGGTCCTCGACGAGGCGACGAGTGCGGTCGACCCGGCCACGGAGGTCCGCCTGCAGCGCACCCTGGACGCGGTGACCCGCGGCCGCACGACGATCGCGATCGCCCACCGCCTGTCGACGGCCCAGTCCGCGGACGAGGTCATCGTGGTCGACCGCGGCCACGTCGTCCAACGCGGCCCCCACGCGACCCTGGTCGCCGAGGAGGGCTCGATCTACGCCCGCCTGTACGCAAGCTGGCTCGAACAAACCCGCTAACCGGGGCCCGGCTCGTCCGCGGGCCGGGCTTGTCCGTGGGGCCGGGCTTGTCCGTGGGGCCGGGCTTGTCCGTGGGGCGGGCTGTTCGCGCGGCCGGCTGCCTTCGGGCGTTGGTTGTTGGTGGGGCCTGGCTGTCGACGCGGCCCGGCTGTTTCCGCCGGCGCGCTGTCGCCGGGGTCTGGCTGTTCGCGCGGGTCGGGTGTCCTCGGGTCGGCCCTGGCCTGAGGTGTCCCGGCTGGTCTCGTCTCGGCTACATGCGCTCGGCCGCCTCGTTGATGTGGACGTTCGTTGCGTGGCAGCTGATTGCTTCCCGCGGTGGCTCCTGGCTCTCTCGCCGTCGCGCGCTGTCTGTGCCCGATATTTCGGATATTTACGGATCTGATCGAAGCGGTCGGCCTCCGCTTTCCATGATCAAGGGAAGGATCTGGCTGCTATGACAGCCATATGTTTCCCTTGATCATGGAGGTCTAGAGCGCTCCGTGGTGGAGTTGTCACCTTTCCCGGGTGGTTCAGCCATGTCGATGGCCTACCCTCAGAAGCATGGGTGCCGGGGGGCGCCGGTTCGTGCCGTTGCAGGTGCGGGTCGCGGTGACGGGGTTCAACGCTATCGGCGGGGTCATGCTCACGCTGACGCTCGCCGCGGTCGGGGTGCTGCTGTCCGGGATGCAGGTCGACCCGGCGCGGCAGGGGGGCACCGGATACCTCGACTTTGTCCTGTTCTTCAATGCCGTGCTCTTCCTGTTCCCGCTCGCGGTCGTGCTCGTGTTCCTCGGGGTGCGCATCAAGCGGGGGGAGCACTGGGCGTGGCTGGCGAGCCTGGTGTTCTGGGCGTTCGTCGGGACGATGGCGCCGCTGCTGACCTGGCTGCTGCCCGCCCCGACGCCGTTCGCGGTGGTGCCGGCCGTGTGCGCGGGCGGCCTGCTCGCGCTGCTGCTCACCCCGCAGGCGCGGACCCACTGCGCCGACGTGGACGACTAGGGGCGGCTCACAACTCGGCCCGCCGCGGCCTCAGTCGTGGGGCGGGCCCTGGGGCAGCGGGGCTTCGAGGTACCGCTGAATCGTCGGCCCGATCGTCAGCACCAGTTCGTCGGCGGGCATGGTGGCGATCGGTTCCAGTTTCAGGATGTACCGCGTCATCGCCAGGCCGATCATCTGCGAGGCGACGAGGGCGGCCCGGCGTGGGGCCTCGGCCGGGTCGAGCCGCAGCTGGGTCGTCGCGCGGCGCAGGATCTGGCTGACCAGGAACTCGCGCAGCATGCGGGCCGACCAGTCGTGCTGCATCGCGCTGCGGACGAGGGCGGCGGCGGCCGAGCCGGCGGGGGAGTCCCACACGCCGAGGAAGCCGCGGACGAGGCGCTCGCCGACGCCGTCGAGGCCCGGTTCGAAGATCTTCGGCAGGAGCTCGCCCGGGTCGATCGGCGCCTCCATCGCGGCCATGAACAGCTTGTCCTTCGCGCCGAAATAGTGGTGCACCAGCGCCGGGTCGACCCCGGCGCTGGTGGCGATCTGTCGGATGGACGCTCCGTCGTAGCCGCGTTCGGCGAACGCCGTGCGGGCGGCGGCCAGGATGGCCTCGCGCGTGTCCTGGTTGCCGGGGCGGCGTCCGGTGCGGGGCATGAGCCTCTTTCCAGCTTTGTGCGGTACGGCGGCTAACGCGGTGCGGTCGGCCTGCGGGTGTGGTCGGCCTACGCGGTCCGGCAGCCTGCGCGGTGCGGCGGCTTACGCGGTGCGGCGGCTTACGCGGTGCGGCGGCGGAGCGTCGCCGCACCGAGCAAGAGTGCCACGGCCACGCAGCCGATGATGATGCCGAGGTCGCGCCACATGATCCCGGTCGGTTCGGTGTTCTGGCCGAGCTCGGTGAGGGCCTGCACGGCGTACGACATCGGCAGGACGTCACTGATCGCCTGCATCCAGCCGGCCATCTGATCGCGGGGCTGCAGCAGCCCGCACAGCAGGACCTGGGGCAGGACCACGGCCGGCATGAACTGCACCGCCTGGAACTCACTGTTGGCGAACGCGCTCACCAGCAGGCCGAGGGCCATGCCGAGCACGGCGTTGCCGACCGCGAGCACGCCGACGAGCCAGGCCGGCCCGAGCGTGTCCAGGCCGAGCAGCCAGAACGCCAGCGCGGACACGACGGTCGCCTGGACGGCGGCGGCGACGGCGAACGCGATGCCGTACCCGAGCAGGATGTCGACCTTGCCGATCGGCGTGGTGAGCAGCCGCTCCAGGGTGCCGCTGGTGCGCTCGCGGAGCATGGCCACGCTCGTCAGCAGGAACATGATCACGAGCGGGAACACGCCGAGCATGATGAGGCCGACGCGGTCGAACAGCATCGGGTTGTTGTCATAGAGGTACCGCAGCAGCGTCAGCAGCACCGTCGGTACGACCAGGATCATCGCGATCGTCCGCCGGTCGTGGCGCAGCTGCCGGAGGATCCGGGCGGCGGTCGAGAACGTGAGCCGGAGCGACATCGTCAGGCCACCCTTTCCTGCTCGGTCTCCTGCACGGTCTCCTGCTCCGTCGCTTGCACCAGGCGCAGGAACGCGTCTTCCAGGTCGTCGGTGCCGGCCCTCGCGCGTACCGCGGCCGGGGTGTCGTCGGCGATCAGCAGGCCCTCGCGGATGAGCAGCAGCCGGTCGCAGCGGCCGGCCTCGTCCATCACGTGGCTGGAGACCAGCAGCGTCGAGCCCCGCTTAGCGAGGTCGTGGAACCGCTGCCAGAGCTCGTTGCGCAGGACCGGGTCCTGCCCGACGGTGGGCTCGTCGAGGACGAGCAGCTGGGGCTTGCTGACGATCGCGCAGGCCAGCGAGGCCCGCGCGCGCTGGCCGCCGGAGAGCTGCCCGACGAGCTGGTCCTTGGCCTCGGAGAGCCCGACGTCGCTGACGGCCTCGTCCGCCGCGCTGGATCCCAGTCCGTACAGCGAGGCGAAGTACCGCGCGTTCTCGCGCACGGTGAGGTCGGCGTAGACGCTGGGCGCCTGCGTGAGGTAGCCGACCTTGTCGCGGAGGGGCGTCGTCCCGGCGGGATGGCCCAGGACGGTCACCGTGCCGCTGACGATCTTCTGCACGCCGACCACGGCGCGCATGAACGTGGTCTTGCCGCTGCCACTCGGGCCGAGCAGGCCGGTGACGCTGCCGCTGGGGACGCTGCAGGTGAAGTCGTGCAGCACCCGCCGCTTGCCGCGTGCGATCACGAGGTGTTCGACCTCGATCGCATTGCTCATGGCTGGTCGCCTTCTTCCGGGGTCTCTGGTGGGTCTGCGAGCTGTGCGGGCTGCGCTTTGCGGTGCGGGTCGTGCCGGGCGGTCATGCTGGGGGCGCAGGTTGCGCGGCCGTGCTCTCGGCGGGTTCCGGTTGCGGGTGCGGAACTCAACGCTTGATGAACTCAACGGTAGATGAAATCTTGAAGCGGCGTCAATGCGCAAAAAGCACAGGGGGCGGACCGATCCGGTCCGCCCCCTGCTGGTTACCGCTCAGGACTGGTTGTTGCTGTTCAGGAGTGGTTGTCGCTGCTCAGGGATGCTTACAGCGCGAGGACCCGCTCCAGGAAGTCCTTGTACTGCCGAAGCGCCACACGCAGCGACTCGGTGTCCGGGTGCTTCGACGTCTTCCGCGGGTCGAGCGCGTGCTGCTGCTCCTGCAACTTCTCCGCCAGCGTCTCGATAGCGTCACTGACGATCGCGGACGCCTTGGCGACAGCCTTCACCGGGTCGTCGACGAACTTCGACTCAGCCTTGCCAAGCCGCGACCGGAACTTGTCGGCCCGCTTCTGCTTCCACAGCACGATCCGCTGCTCGACCACGTCTCCGGGCCGCAACGGCGCCGCAGCCGCAGCGGCCGCCAGCTCGGTCTCCTCGTCGTCGTCCTCTTCGTCTTCTTCGTCGTCGTCTTCGGCCTCGGCGACGGGCTCGTCGTCGTCCTCTTCTTCCTCGTCCTCGTCGGCCTCAGCGGCAGGCTCGTCGTCGTCGCCTTCGTCTTCTTCGTCGTCCTCTTCTTCCTCGTCCTCGTCCGCCTCAGCGGCCGGCTCCTCGGCAGCGTCCTCGTCGTCGTCCGCGTCCGCCACGGCGGCGGGCTCGTCGGCCTCGTCCTCGTCCTCGGCGTCGTCGGCTTCCGCGGCGGGCTCGTCGGTCTCGTCCTCGTCGCCCTCGTCGTCTGCCTCAGCGGCGGGCTCGTCGGCCTCGTCGGAGTCCTCGTCCGACGCCTCCTCGTCGCTGTCGGCTTCGTCGGTCAGCTCCTCGACGTTGGCAACGAGGTTGACCTCCTCGGCCAGCTCCTCAGCCTCGGGCTCGTCGGTCTCGTCCTCGGCAGCGACGTCCGCCGCCTCGGCAGCGGGCTCGTCGGCCGCATCCTCGTCGGACGCTTCCTCAGCCTCGGCGGCCGGCTCGTCGCCCTCGACCTCGGCAGCAACTTCCTCGACCTCGGTCGCGCCCTCGTCCTCAGCGTCCTCGGCCTCCGCGGCGGCCTCCTCCGCGGCGGCTTCCTCAACTTCGGCGGCAGCCTCCTCGACTGCTTCCTCCGCCTCGGCTTCGGCGGCGGGCTCCTCGGTGGCCTCCTCGGCCTCAGCCTCGGCGGCCGGCTCCTCGTCGCCCTCGGCGGCCGCCTCCTCAGCAACGGCCTCCTCAGCAACGGCCTCCTCGACGGCGGCCTCCTCGGCCTCGGCCTCTGCGGCGGGCTCGTCGGCCGAGCCCTCCTCCGCGGCGGCTTCCTCGACCGCGACCGCCTCAGCCTCGCCGGCCTCCTCGGCCTCGGGCTCCGCGGCGGCCTCCTCCTCGACCTCGGCGACCGGCTCGTCGGCGGCAGCCTCCTCGGCAGCGTCCTCGGCCTCGGCAGCGGGCTCACCCTCGGCGGCGTCGTCTGCCTCGGCGTCGGTCTCCTCGGCCGCGGCGGCCTCGGGCTCGGCGTCCTCCGTGGCGGGCTCCGTCTCGCCGGCCTCCGCGGCCGCCTCCTCCACGACAGCCTCGGCCTCCGCGTCGGCGTCTTCTGCAGCGTCGCCGGTCTCCGCGGCCGCCTCTTCCGCGACAGCCTCGGTCTCCGCGGCGGCGTCCCCGGCGTCGTCGGCCTCGGCGGCGGCCTCCTCGGCGGCAGCTTCCTCAGCCTCGGCCTCAGCGACCGGCTCGGCGTCGGCCTCAGCCTCGGTGTCGGTCTCGGTGGCGACCGGCTCGGCCTCCGTGGCCTCGGCGGCGGCCTCCTCGGCCGCGGCGGGTTCGGCGTCGTCGTCCCCAGCGGTCGCGTCCTCGGCGACCGGCTCCGTCTCGGCAGCGGCTTCCTCGGCCTCGGCTTCGTCGGCGGCGGCCTCGTCAGCCACGGCCTCCTCGGCGGCGCCGGCCTCAGCCTCAGGCGCGTCGTCCGCAGCGGCCTCCTCGGCCTCCACGGTCTCAGCGTCCGCAGCCTCGACAGCTTCGGCCTCGACAGCCTCAGCCTCCGCAGCCTCAGCCTCAGCCTCGACCTCGACGGCCTCAGCTTCGACGGCCTCAGCTTCGACGGCCTCAGCTTCGACGGCCTCAGCTTCGACGGCCTCAGCTTCGACGGCCTCAGCTTCGACGGCCTCAGCTTCGACGGCCTCAGCTTCGACGGCCTCAGCTTCGGGGGCGTCGTCGGTCTCGGCGGCCTCGGCCGTGGTGGCCTCGGCCTCCGCGGTCTCGTCCGTGGCCGTCTCGGCCGCCGGTTCGGGCTCGGGGGCGTCCGCGACCGCAGCGCCGGCCTCGGAGTCAGCGTCGGCCGGGGCCTCGCCGACGATGGTGGAGATGTCGTCCGGGACCGCCACCGAGATCGCGTCGGTGTCGGCCAGGTGCTCCTCGGCCGCGGCGGGCTCCGCGGGCTCGGCCGCGGTCTCCGGCTCGGCGGCCGGCTCGGTCGTCGCCGCCGCCGGCGGCGGGGAGTCGACCGGCTGGCGCTGCTCCGGCACGACGACCTCGGCCGGGGTGCTCTCCGGGGCGGTCGCCTCCGGGGAGCCGCCGGACTGGTTGTTGGGCGGGGTGAAGTTGGGATGCATCGGGGTGGGTCCTCCGTCCGCTCGATCTGAGCGGGGCTGCCACCCGCTCAGACTGCTGGTTCGCTCAGCGCTGGGGTCGCGGACGCCGGGAGGCCGAACGGCGCCCGGTCCGACGCCGCGACACCGACGGCAAGCGGGACCCCGGGGCGTTGCGGGCGTAGGGTCAGCCGACGGCAGGCGGGGAAGGGTGGGCGACCGCAGATCTTCCGTGCGGCGCACCACGAAGGTACTCCCTCAACACCACCAGCCATAGACCCCAAACCGGCGAGTCTGCGCGGTGCGGGAGAATTGCCGCTGTGTCGTCGAACCTTGATCCAGAAGTCGCCAACCGTTTACGCCGGAACGAGGCCGGACTGGTGGCCGCGATCGTCCAGGAGCACGGCACCGGGAAGGTGCTGATGCTCGGGTGGATGGACGACGAGGCGCTGCACCGGACCCTGACGACGGGCCGGGCCACGTACTGGTCGCGCAGCCGCGGCGAGTACTGGGTCAAGGGCGAGACGTCGGGTCACGCGCAGCACGTCAGGGCGGTCGCGGTCGACTGCGACGGCGACGCCCTCCTGGTGACGGTCGAGCAGGTCGGCGCGGCCTGCCACACCGGCAACCACACCTGCTTCTACACCCCGCTGGAGGTGACCCCATGACCACGGGTGCCGTCGCCCCCGACGAGGCGACCTTCCGCGAGCTGGCCCGCACCCGCCGGGTCGTCCCCGTGACCCGCCGGCTGCTCGCCGACGGCGAGACGCCCGTCGGCGTGTACCGCAAACTGGCCGGCGGCCCCGGCACGTTCCTGCTCGAGTCCGCCGAGCAGGGCGCCGGCGCGGCCGGGGCGGTCTGGTCGCGATACAGCTTCGTGGGGGTCCGCAGCCTCGCGACCCTCGTCGAGCGGGACGGCCGCGCCCACTGGCTCGGCGCCCCGCCGGCCGGGCTGCCCGCCGACGGCACCCCGACCGACGTGCTCGCGGCCACCGTTGCCGCGCTGACCGCCGACGACAGCGACCTGCGCGACCTCGACCTGCCCCCGCTGTCGGGCGGCCTGGTCGGCTTCCTGTCATACGACGCCGTGCGGCGCTTCGAGCAGCTGCCCGAGCTGGCCGCCGACGACCTGCGCCACCCCGAGCTCGGCATGATGCTCGCGACCGACCTCGTCGCCCTCGACCACTTCGAGGGCGCGGCCCTGCTCATCGCCAACGCGGTGCTGCCGGCCGCCGGGGCCGACGACGCCGCCGTGGCCGCCGCATACCACCAGGCCATCGGCCGGCTCGACGCGATGACCACGGCACTGTCCCGGCCCACCCCGCCGCTCGTGTCCACTGTGGACACTGTGCCGCTCGGCGAGGTGGTCAGCCGGACCCCGCCGGGGGAGTACCCGAAGGCGGTCGAGGCCGCCAAGGAGGCCATCCGGGCCGGCGAGTGCTTCCAGATCGTCGTCGCCCAGCGCTTCGAGCGGCCCACCGACGCCGACCCCCTCGACGTGTACCGCGTGCTGCGCACCACCAACCCCAGCCCCTACATGTACCTGCTGCGCTTCGACGGCTTCGACGTCGTCGGCTCGTCGCCGGAGGTCCACGTCAAGGTCGACGGCCGCCGGGCCCTGCTGCACCCGATCGCCGGCACCCGCTGGCGCGGCGCCACCCCCGAGGAGGACGCCGCCCTCGCCGCCGACCTGCTCGCCGACCCGAAGGAACGCTCCGAGCACGTCATGCTTGTCGACCTGGCCCGCAACGACCTCGGCCGGGTCTGCAAACCCGGCACCGTCGAGGTGCCCGAGTTCATGACCGTCGAGCGGTACAGCCACGTCATGCACATCGTGTCGACCGTCGTCGGCGAGCTGCACGACGACCGCACCGCTTTCGACACGCTCGCCGCCACCTTCCCGGCCGGCACCCTGTCGGGGGCGCCGAAGGTGCGCGCGATGGAGATCATCGAGGAGCTGGAGCCGACCCGGCGGGGCCTGTACGGCGGGGTCGTCGGATACTTCGGCTTCGGCGGCGACATGGACACCGCCATCGCCATCCGCACCGCCCTGATCCGCGACCGTGTGGCATACGTGCAGGCGGGCGCCGGGATCGTCGCCGACTCCGACCCGGCCGCCGAGGAGACCGAGACCCGCAACAAGGCCGCGGCCGTGCTCGCCGCGATCGCGACCGCCGAGACGCTGAGGCCGGCCCGATGAGGCTCGACGGCCGGCGCGGCCTGACCGTCACCACGCTGGCCTGCGCGGCCGGCGCGGCGATCGTGCTGCTCGCCGCGACCCGTGGCTGGCAGGAGATCGTCACCGAGCGCGTCGCCCCGCTGCCTCCGGAGACGGTCCGGCGCACCGGCACCGACCTGGCACCCTGGCTGCCGGCCCTGGGCGCGGTCGCCCTGGCCGGGGCCGGCGCCCTGCTGGCCACCCGCGGCGCCGCCCGCCTCGTCGTCGGGGGGCTGCTCACCGTGGCCGGCGCCGGCAGCGTCGTCGCCGCGCTGCTCACCCTGGGCGACGGCGTCACCGTGGCCTGGCCGCTGCTGGCGGCGCTCGGCGGGCTGGTCGTCACCGCCGCCGGGGTCGTCACCGTCCGCTTCGGCCGGACCTGGCCGGCCATGGGCGCCCGCTACGAGCGGCCGAAAGGGCCCACCGCCCCTGGCGGCGAGCCCCGCCGCCCGGCCTCCCAGGCCGAGCTCTGGGACGCTCTCGACCGGGGTGAAGACCCCACGACCCGCGACGGCGGCGCGTAGGGTCTGCCCATGGCGAGCAGCAAGGAAGTCCTGGAGATCGCCGGGCGTGAGGTGACGGTCACCAACCCCGACAAGGTCTACTTCCCGAAGTCCGGCCGCACCAAGCTCGACCTTGTCCGCTACTACCTGGCCGTCGCCGACGGTGCCCTGCGCGGCGCGGGCGGGCGGCCGATGGCGCTCAAGCGCTACGTCAACGGCATCGACGGCGAGGCGTTCTTCCAGAAACGCGCACCCGAGAAGCGGCCCGAGTGGATCGAGACGGCCACCCTGCGCTACCCGTCGGGCCGCACCGCCGAGGAGATCGTGCTGCGCGACGCCGCCCAGCTCGCCTGGGTCGTCAACCTCGGCTGCCTTGAGCTGCACACCCACTCGGTGCTCGCCGAGGACGTCGAGCACCCCGACGAGCTGCGCATCGACCTCGACCCGGTGCCCGGCGTGCCGTGGGGCCAGGTCGTCGACGTGGCCCTGGTCGCCCGCGAGGTGCTGGAGGAGCACGGCCTGGCCGCCTGGCCCAAGACGTCGGGCTCCCGCGGCTTCCACGTCTACGCCCGCATCGAACCCCGCTGGACCTTCGCCGAGGTGCGCCGCGCCGCCGAGGGCTTCGCCCGGGAGGTCGCCCAGCGCGTGCCCGACCTGGCCACCGGCGCCTGGTGGAAGGAGGAGCGCCACGGCGTCTTCCTCGACTACAACCAGAACGCCAAGGACCACACCACCGCCTCCGGCTACTCGGTGCGACCGTCCGACGACGCTCGCGTCTCCACCCCGCTGGCCTGGGACGAGGTCCCCGACTGCGACCCCGCCGCCTACACCTTGGAGACCGTCCCCGGCCGGCCCGACACCTGGGCCGGCATCGAGGACGCCCGCGGCTCCCTCGAACCGCTGCTCGAGCTCGCCGCCACCTTCAAGAAGAAGGCCCCGGCGAAGAAGGGCACCGGCCGCCGCCAGCCCGCCATGCCGCTCATCGAGATCACCCGCACCGCCACCAAAGAGGAGGCGATGGCCGACCTGGAGGCGTGGAAGGCCCGCCACCCCGGCGTGTGGCCGCTGCTGGAGGACGCCGACGTGCTCGTCGACTCGATGCGGGGGATCAACTCCGTGTGGTATCGCATCCGGCTCAACCTCCGCCACGTCCCCGAGGCCGACCGCCCCGCCCAGGAGCCCCTCGCCCACGACTTCGACCCCTTCGCGAAGTGGAAGGAGATGCAGGCGCGCGGCGAGACCCCGGAGCGCTGGCGCCGCCCGGCGAAAGAGGCGCAGGAGGCGCCGGAAGACGCTCATGACTGACGCCGCGCCGCCGGCTCCGGATCGGTGACCCAGCCCGCGACCAGCACCAGGCCCGTCGGGCGGTGCACGGCGAGATAGCCGAACGGCCGGTCGAAGGTCACCGTCAGCCGCAGCTTCCGGGCCCTCGGCGGCGTGAACGCCACCGGCACCAGCGCCACCCCGGCCACCGCCGCCGCCCGGAACCCGCCGGCACTGAACGACGCGACGCTGTGCTCCACCGCCGCACCCACCCGCAGGTCGGCCGGGCTGATGCCGGGGAACGGGCCCGTCGCGGCGGCTGCCGCCAGCCCGAACAGCTCCGGCTCGGCGAGCAGGTCGTGCGACGCCGTGGCCGTGAACCGCGGAACTTTCACCACCAGCTCCGGCACGTCGTCGTCGGCCGCCACCTCCGCGGCCACCATTCCTGGCCCCTCCACCGGCCCGCCGGCGGCCGCGCCGACCGACTCGACGGCGGCGGCCAGCACCTCGCCCGGCGGCCGGTCGGCCCGGCCCAGACACAGCAGCACGTCGAGGTCGCCCGAACCGGCGACCGCCACCAGCGTCAGCGGGCCCGCCGCCGACGCCACCACCCGCAGGCCGGCCACGTCGGCCGACCGGCGATGCAGCGACGCGAGCCGGCGCCCCGCCCACAGCCCGCGCGACGGCCGCATCACACCGTCGGTGAACGGCAGCCGCCACTCGGTCACCACCGACAGCGCCGACGCCAGGACAAGGCCCGTCTCCGGGCCCACCGCCACCGGCATCGCCGAGATCAGCCCGTCGGTGTGCGCCGACACCCACCCGTCCAGCAGTGCCCCGTCCACCGCCGCGTCGCCGGTCAGCCGCGGATCGGCCCGCGCCGCCCAGTCCAGCGTCAGCGGCACCCGGTCCCGCGTCCAGATGCCCAGCGCGCCGCGCACCGGCAGCGCCAGCGGCGTCGGGGCCACCGCCAGCAACTCGTCGCGGGCCACGCCACCCGCCACCGTCGCCAGCAGGGCCAGCAGGGGATAGACGCTCGCCGCGGAAAGGACCGGCACCGGAAACCGCCGGGCCCACCGAGCCGTCAATGCGTTGCAGGCGGGGACGCTCATGGTCGTCACGCTAGAACAGGGGTACGACAAAATCGGGCGGCGAGGCATTATGCCCTAGCCCATCAGGTGACGTCGGCCATACCCCCGCGGCCGTGGACTGACCGGGGGCCTCCTAGCATCGGTCGCATGACCACCGGAGAGGGGAGCTCCTTGATCAACGCGGAAAGCGGCCGGGTGCTCGACGAGATCCTCGCCGGAGTGCGTGAGGACCTGGCTGTCCGCGAGACACAGGTGCCCCTGGAAGAGATCAAGCAGCGCGCCGCACAGGCACCACCACCGCGGGACGCCTACGCCAAACTGCGCGCCCCCGGCGTCGGGGTGATCGCCGAGGTCAAGCGCAGCTCGCCGTCGAAGGGCCAGTTGGCCGAGATTCCCGACCCGGCCGAGCTCGCGAAGGAGTACGCGGCCGGCGGCGCCCGCTGTGTCAGCGTCCTCACCGAGGGCCGCTGGTTCGGCGGCAGCCTCGACGACTTCGCCGCCGTGCGCGCCGCCGTCGACGTGCCCCTGTTACGCAAGGACTTCGTCGTGTCCTCCTACCAGGTGCACGAGGCCCGCGCGTTCGGGGCCGACCTCGTCCTGCTCATCGTCGCCGCCCTCGACCAGAACACGCTGTCGGGCCTGCTCGACCGCATCGAGAGCCTCGGCATGACCGCCCTCGTCGAGGTCCACGACGAGGAGGAGACCGACCGCGCCCTCGAGGCCGGCGCCCGCGTCATCGGCGTCAACGCCCGCAACCTGCGCACCCTCGAGGTCGACCGCACCGTGTTCGAGCGGATCGCCCCCGGCCTGCCGGCCGAGGTCGTCAAGATCGCCGAGTCGGGTGTGCGCGGCCCCCACGACCTGATCCGCTACGCCTCGGCGGGAGCGGACGCGGTACTGGTGGGGGAAGGTCTTGTCACCCAGAAGAGCCCACGCGACGCCGTCGCCGAACTCGTGACCGCCGGCAGCCACCCGGCCACCCCGAGGGCCGCCCGGTGAGCGGGCAGTTCCTCTCCGCCGCCGGCCTCCTGCCCGACCAGGCCGGCCACTTCGGCCCGTTCGGCGGCCGGTTCGTGCCCGAGGCCCTCATCGCCGCGCTCGACGACCTCGACGCCGCCTACCGGCACGCCCAGGCCGACGAGGCGTTCCAGGCCGAGTTCGGCCGGCTCCTGCGCGACTACGCCAACACGCCGAGCCCGCTGTACCGCGCCGACCGTCTCTCCGCCCGCGCCGGCGCCCGCATCTACCTCAAGCGCGAGGACCTCAACCACACCGGCGCCCACAAGGTCCGCAACGTGCTCGGCCAGGCCCTCCTCACCAAGCGCATGGGCAAGACCCGGGTCATCGCCGAGACCGGCGCCGGCCAGCACGGCGTCGCCAGCGCCACCGCCTGCGCCCTGCTCGACCTCGAATGCGTCGTGTACATGGGCGAGGAGGACACCCGCCGCCAGGCGCTCAACGTCGCCCGCATGCGCATGCTCGGCGCCACCGTCATCCCCGTCACCACCGGCTCCAAGACGCTCAAGGACGCCATCAACGAGGCACTGCGCGACTGGGTGACCAACGTCGACACCACGCACTACCTCCTCGGTACCGCTGCCGGACCGCACCCCTTCCCGGCCATGGTCCGCGACTTCGTGAGCGGCATCAGCGTCGAGGCCCGCCAGCAGATCCTCGGCCAGGCCGGGCGCCTCCCCGACGCCGTCGCCGCGTGCGTCGGCGGCGGCTCCAACGCCATCGGCGCCTTCCACGCCTTCGTCCCCGACGACGACGTGCGCCTCTACGGCTTCGAGGCCGGCGGCGACGGCGTCGAGACCGGCCGCCACGCCGCCAGCATCACCGGCGGCGCCACCGGCGTCCTGCACGGCGCCCGCACGTACCTGCTGCAGGACGAGGACGGCCAGACCATCGAGTCGCACTCGATCTCCGCCGGCCTCGACTACCCGGCCGTCGGCCCCGAGCACGCCTACCTGCACGACACCGGCCGCGCCACCTACGAGCCGGTCACCGACGCCGAGGCGATGGAAGCGTTCAAGCTCCTCTGCCGTACCGAGGGCATCATCCCGGCCATCGAGAGCGCCCACGCCGTCGCCGGCGCCCTGCGGGTCATCCCCAAGCTCGCCGCCGAGCTCGGCCGCGAACCGCTCGTCGTCGTCTGCCTCTCCGGGCGCGGCGACAAGGACATGGACACTGCGCGCGAATGGTTCAGCGTATGAGCGTTTCGGTGGCGTTCGAGAAGGCCCGCGCGGAGGGCCGCAGCGTCCTCATCGGCTACCTGCCGGCCGGGTTCCCCACCGTCGACGTCGCCATCGACGCGATCAAGGCGATGATCGACAACGGCGTCGACGTGGTCGAGGTCGGCCTGCCCTACTCCGACCCCGTCATGGACGGCCCCGTCATCCAGCGGGCCACCGAGGCGGCGCTGCGCGGCGGCTTCCGGGTCGCCGACGGCCTGCGCACCGTCGAGGCGGCCGCCGCCACCGGCGCGCCCATCCTCACCATGACCTACTGGAACCCCGTCGAGCGCTACGGCGTCGACCGCTTCGCCCGCGACCTCGCCGCCGCCGGCGGGGCCGGACTCATCACCCCCGATCTCATCCCCGACGAGGCCGGGCCCTGGCTCGCCGCCTCCGACGCCCACGACCTCGACCGCGTCTTCCTCGTCTCGCCGTCGTCCACCGACGCGCGGATCGCGATGACCGCCGAGGCCTGCCGCGGCTTCGTGTACGCCACCAGCGTCATGGGCGTCACCGGCGCGCGCAGCTCCACCAGCAGCGCCGCCCCCGCCCTCGTCGCCCGCGTCCGGCAGGCGTCGGACCGGCCTGTCGCCGTCGGGCTCGGCGTCTCCACCGGCGACCAGGCCGCCGAGGTCGGCGCATTCGCCGACGGCGTCATCGTCGGCAGCGCCCTCGTGCGGTGCCTGCTTGACGCGGCCACGCCCGCCGCGGGCGTCGCCGCCGTCGCCGCCCTCAGCGCCGAACTCGCCGAGGGCGTCCGCCGCCGCTGAGCGACCTTCCACCCCGCACCTCGTTGAGTGGGCGTGCGGCGTTTTTCCGATTTGGTACTGCTGGTGCTGTTCGCGGTCGGCGCACCATTTGTGGCACCCGCCGGTGCCACGACGGTGGCCGCCGACGCGAGCTGGCGCCAGGACGGCGGCGACCCCGGTCGCTCCGGCCACCAGCCGGTCGCGTCCCCGCTGGGTGACCTCGAGGTGCGGTGGACCGCGCCCGCGAACCGCGACGAGGAGCAGGTCGGCGGCGCCGTGGTCGTCGACGGCACCCTGTTCCGCTCGGCCGGCGGCCCGACCGGCCAGGTGCGCCGCTACGACGCGGTGACCGGCGCCGACCTCGGCCCGATCGTCGACGTCCCCGCGCGTCGCTTCGGCCGGCTGGCGGTCGTCGGCGGCGCCGTGGTCGTGGAGTCGGTCGACGTGGGGTCCGCGGTCCGGCGCCTCGGCGCGTACACCATGACCGGCCATCAGCGGTGGGAGATCGTCCTGCCGGACGACGTGTCGGGCGGCTATACGGTGGGTGACGGGTTGATCTTGCGGAGTGCGGGGTCGGCGGTCACGGCGTACAGTCTGGCCGACGGCGCGGTGGCGTGGACGGCCCCGCTCGGCGGGGAGGCAGGCCTGCACCCGCCGGTGATCGAGGACGGGCTCGTGCTGCAGGCGAGCGGAGACCCGGCCGTGCTGTCGGCGTTCGACGCCACGACGGGCCGGCCGGCGTGGCAGCGGGCGGTGAGCGGCGCCGAGCTGGTGGCGCGCGCCGGCGCGGTGTACGCGGTGGGCGACGGGGGCGTCTGCGCGTACGCGGTGCGTGACGGCGCCGAACGCTGGTGCGCGCCCAGAACGGCCGACCCGGTCGGCGCAAGGCCAGGCGGGGGCGGGGCGGGCCCACGTGTGAGCGAGCGAACGCGCCCCACGAGCGTGAACAGCGTCGATGTCGCCGGCCTCGGGCGGCCGCGGTTCGCCACCGTCTCCGACCAGGCATTGTTCGTCGTCGGGGACGCCGGGAAGCTCGCCGCCATCCGCACCACCGACGGCGCCGTCGACTGGGTCGGCGACTACGGCCTCGGTTGGGAGGTCGACACCTCCTACTGGGCGCCGGTCAACGGGGGCGGCGTCGTGTACGTCGTCGCATACCACTTCGACGCCCGCGACGGCGACGTGCGGCACCGCACCGATCTCACCGCGTTCTCCGCCACCGACGGCCGGCTGGTGAGCCGGGTCGATCTCGGGTTCGACTCCCTGCAAGGGGCCGAGCCGCTGTTGCTGACCGGCGACCACGTGTACTTCGCGGCGCTCGAACGCCTCTACGCACTCGCCGCGCGAAGACCGCGATCAAGCCCGGCCGCATCATGATCGAGGGAAACATCTGGCTGCCATGACAGCCACATCGCGCCATCGATCATGGAGCGGCTACGAAGACTGCAGCACGCGGCGCCACGTGTCGCGGATCGCCCGCGCGCCCCACGCGTTCGGCTCGATGTGGCCGCAGAACCACAGGTCGCGGTTCGCCGGGTGGGAGTCGGGGCTGGAGATGTCGCCCGCGCTCGTCCCGTGGCCGAGGAACGCCGCATGGACGTCCGCCAGCGCCGCCCCGTGCCGGGTGGCCGACTCGCGGATCATGGTGTTGAGCGTGTCCAGGACCGCCGCCCCGCCCGCCATCTCCGGCAGGCCCACGAGCGACAGGTCGCCGGTGCCGTCCGACGGGTCGTACACCGTGGTGGCGATGACGCGGGCGCCCGTGGCCGTCAGCGACATGAGCGCGGTCTCGTAATTTTCAGCGATCCGGGTCACCGCGGCGGAGAGCGCGGCCGGGGCCGGGGCCGAGACGAGGGTCGTCAGAAGGTCGTTGCCGCCCATCGTCAGCGTGATCAGTGCGGGGCGGCCGTGCACCTGGCCGAGCTGGCGGTGCACCACGTCGTCGCTGGTCGCGCCGTCTGCGGCCAGCATGGTCAGGTCGATGCCCAGGTCGTCCGCGAGCAGGGACGCCGCGCCGAGGCCGGGGCCGCCGGCGTAGGCGTCGATCGACATGGAGTCACCGAGCGCGAAGTACCCGGAAGGCATGCGGAGATCATCGCGGATGCGTGCCCGCTCGCCAACGGGAAATTACGCGGCGTCGGCGACCTCGGGCTCCTTGTCGCGTTCGATCTCGCGGAGCACGCCGGTGCGCCTGGCGGCCGCGTCGGCGATGGCGGTGCGGGTGGTGGCGGTCAGCGGCTGGGGGAGGGCGTCCGGGTCGTGCCAGGACAGGCGGCTGATCCGGCCGGGCGCGTTCAGTGCGGGGCCGCCGCCGTCGAGGCGGCCGCGGAAGACGTGGACGAACAGGTCGGGCATGGACTCGCCGCAGCCGTCGCCGGTGATCTGGTACATCCCGACGATCTCGACGATCTCGGTCTCCAGGCCGGTCTCCTCGCGGATGTCGCGGATGACCGCGTGCACGGGGCTCTCCGCCGCCCGGATCTTGCCGCCGGGCAGGCCCCACAGCTGGTGGCCGCCGGCCTGCTGGCACAACAAGACGCGGCCGGCCGCGTCTTCGATGATCGCGGCGACCGCCTGTGTGACCTTGCTGCCGTTACTCAGCTCTGAGTAGCTCATTCTCAGACTCTAGGCGTCACCGCGGACGGTTGCGAGAGCTTCGCTGCTGGTGATCTTCCCACTTCACAGGAGGTGCAGGGGCGGGCATCGCGTTTCGGCGGATCGGCGGTACCGTGTTCACCCGTGGATGCTGCCCTTTTCCCGCTGGCCGAGATTCCCAGCCCGACCCGTGGCGTTTGGGACATCGGTCCGATCCCCTTGCGGGCCTACGCGCTGTGCATTGTGCTCGGCATCGTGGCCGCCTGCTTCATCGCCGACCGCCGCCTGCGGGCTCGAGGAGCACCCCCTTGGGTGATCCTCGACGTCGCGATCTGGGCGGTGCCGGCCGGCATCATCGGTGCCCGTCTGTACCACGTGATCACCTCCCCCGAGGCGTACTTCGGCGACGGCGGCTCGATCGTCAAGGCGTTCAAGATCTGGGAGGGCGGCCTCGGCATCTGGGGCGGCATCGCCGGTGGCGCGCTCGGCGCCTACATCGCCTGCCGGCGGCTCAACCTGCCGTTCGCGATGACCGCCGACGCCCTCGCCGTGGGCCTGCCGGTGGCGCAGGCGATCGGCCGCTGGGGCAACTGGTTCAACAACGAGCTGTACGGCAAGCCCACGACGCTGCCGTGGGGCCTCGAGGTCTACAACTGGGACGCGAGTGCCGGGCGGGCGCAGGAGGTCGCCGGCGAGCCGATTGTCCTGGGCGTGTTCCACCCGACGTTCCTCTACGAGTCGCTGTGGTGCCTCGGTGTCGCGCTCGTGGTCTGGTACGCCGACCGCCGCTGGTCCCTGGGCAGAGGGCGGGCGTTCGCGCTGTACGTGATGCTGTACACCGTCGGGCGGTTCTGGGTCGAGTTGCTGCGCATCGACGACGCGCACCACTTCCTGGGCATGCGGCTGAACAACTGGACGTCGATCGTCGTGTTCGCCGCCGCGCTGGTGTACTTCCTGCGGGTCCACGGGGCGCAGGAGCGGGTGACGTACGACGAACAGGGCCACATCTCCCTCGTCGAGCCCGGCCTGACCGATGCGCCCGAAGAGTCGGAAATATCCGAAAAGGAACCGACCGCCGGCGAAGCGGCGCCGGCCGACGCGGAAGCCACGGCCGAGCCCGACGCGGAAGACGCCAAGGACGCGGAAGTCGCGAAGGACGCGGAAGTCGCGAAGGACGCGAAGGACGCGGACGAGGACGAACGCGCCGAGAGCACCGAGAAGGCCGAGGAACAAGCGGGTAAGCCCTGATGCGGACCGCAGTCGTGGTGGGTGCCGGCGTCGCCGGCCTCGCCACGGCCGGTGCGCTGGCCCGGACCGGCTGGTCCGTCACCCTGCTGGAGCGCGAGGACCGGCTCCGCGCCGGCCGCGCCGCGGTCGTGCTGTGGCCCAACGGGGTGCGCGCCCTGCGCGCCCTCGGGCTGGCCGGCGGCCTCGACGGCATCTCGACGCCGGTCCCACCGACCGGTATCCGCCGCCCCGACGGCCAGTGGCTGGTCCAGCCGGGCGCGGCGGAGCTCGAGTCGCCGCCGGTCGTGGTGCACGGCGAGGACCTGCACGACGCGTTCATCGCCGGCCTGGGCGACCAGGTCGACGTGCGCGGCGGCATCGCGGTGCAGAGCGCCCGGGTCGACCGGGCCCGCCCGGCGGTCGGTGACGGCCGGGTGACGTTCGAGGCCGACCTGGTCGTGGCGGCGGACGGCGCGGACAGCGTCGTGCGCCGCCGGCTGGCCGCGGGCACCACGTTCGCGAGCGCCGGGTTCGCCGCCTGGCGTGCGGTGATCCCGTGGTACCGCGCGCCGCAGCTGCCCGATGGCCTCCCGCCGCACGGCGAGACGCTGGGGGCGGGGCACCGCTTCACGTACACGTCGCTGGGCGAGCAGGGTCACACCAGCCGCGGCGGCATCGCCTGGACGGCGACCGTGCCGGGGGCGCTGCGCCCGGAGCCGCCCGCCGGGCAGCTGGCCCTGCTGCGCCGCTGGTTCGCCGGCTGGCACGCCCCGGTGGCGCAGCTGCTGGCCACGACCGAGGCCGAAGACCTGATCCAGGAGCCCGTGGGGGAGCTGGAGCCGCTGCCGGCGTTCGGGGTGCCGGCCGGGCCCGGTGGCTACGTGCTCGTGGGCGACGCCGCCCACGCCATGCCGCACCACCTGGCCCAGGGCGCGTGCCTGGCCCTGGAGGACGTGGCGACGCTCCAGGCGGTGCTGGTGAACGGGACCCTGGCGGCCGGGCTCCAGGAGTACGACCGCCGCCGCCGGATGCGGGTGAAGAACGTCCTGCTGCAGACGCGCAAGGCCGGCTCGCTGCTGCAGCCGCGGGGCCGGCTGGCCGCGCTGAGCCGGGTCAACCCGAAGACCCTGGACAAGGCGGCCGCCGTCGCGACGGAGTGGCCCGGACCCACCGGATAAAGCCGATGAACCGGATGGAACCGGACGGGGACGGGCTACCGGCTGACCGCGCCGTGCTCGACGCACGTCGCGGACCAGCCGGCCGGGAGCACCTGCACCTTCATCCGGCGCCGGCACTGCGGGCAGAAGCGCGGCGGCTCCAGGGCCCGGGCGGCCGCGCACGCGGCGTGGGAGCCGCCGGCCAGCGGCTCCCCACAGCGGTCGCAGTACGTCACAGCGTCGCCGACAGGGCCTTGACCGGCATGCGCAGCTCGTCGAGCAGCGCCAGGTCCTCCGACGGGGCCCGGCCGAGCGTCGTGAGGTAGTTGCCGACGATGACGGCGTTGACGCCGCCCAGCAGCCCGTCGCGGGTGCCGAGGTCGCCGAGCGTGATCTCCCGGCCGCCGGCGTAGCGCAGCAGCGTCCGCGGCAGTGCCAGCCGGAACGCGGCGATCGCCCGCAGCGCGTCCTTCGGGTCGAGGACCGGCTGGTCGGCGAGCGGGGTGCCGGGCCGCGGGTTGAGGAAGTTCAGCGGGACCTCGTGCGGGTCGAGCTCCTGGAGCTGGATCGCGAACTCGGCGCGCTGCTCGACGCTCTCGCCGAGGCCGAGGATGCCGCCGCAGCAGACCTCCATGCCGGCGGCGCGGACCATCCGCAGCGTGTCCCAGCGCTCCTCCCAGGTGTGGGTGCTGACGACCTGCGGGAAGTGCGAGCGGGCGGTCTCCAGGTTGTGGTTGTACCGGTGGATGCCCAGCGCCGCCAGCTCGTCGACCTGCGCCTGGCTGAGCATGCCGAGCGACGCGGCGATGTTGATGTCGACGGCCGCCCGGATCGCGGCGACGCCGTCGGCGAGCTGGGCCATGAGCCGCTGGTCGGGGCCCCGGACGGCGGCGACGATGCAGAACTCGGTGGCGCCGGTCGCGGCGGTCTGCTTCGCCGCCTCGACCAGCGACGGGATGTCGAGCCAGACCGCCCGCACGGGGGACGTGAACAGGCCGGACTGGGAGCAGAAGTGGCAGTCCTCGGGGCAGCCGCCGGTCTTGAGCGACACGATGCCCTCGACCTCGACCTCGGGCCCGCACCAGCGCATCCGCACGTCGTGGGCGATCGCGAGGTACTCCGGGAGCTCCTCGTCGGTGCAGCGCAGGACGGCGAGCACGCCATCGCGGTCGAGACCCACGCCGGTGTCCAGGACGGTCTTGGCAGCATCAAGCATGCTCGTACCTTACAAAGCGTTCAGGACCCCCGCAGGGTCGGCCGGATTGTGGACGTTGCACAATCGGCATCGTAGAGGTTCTACAACGGCAACGGGAGGTCGCAGGGTGGAGTGGCTGGACGCGCTCGACGACGACGCGGCAGCACGGCGCGCGGCGGGCCTGCGGCGCGAGCTGCGTCCCCGGGGCCCGGCGATCGACCTCGCCGGCAACGACTACCTCGGGCTGTCCCGCCACCCGGAGGTGCTCGCGGCGGCGGGGGCGGCGCTCGCCGAGTTCGGGCTCGGCGCGACCGGCTCGCGCCTGGTGCGCGGCACGACCGCCGTCCACGAGGCCCTGGAGGACGGGCTGGCGCGGCTGCTGGGCGCCGAGTCGGCGCTGGTGTACTCCTCCGGCTACCTGGCCAACCTCGGCGCCGTGCGGGCCCTCGTGCGCGACGGAACGCTCGTCGTCTCCGACGCCCACAACCACGCCTCGATCGTCGACGGCTGCCGGCTCGCCTGCGCCGGGCGCGCCGGTCGGGCCGGCGCGACGACGGTCGTCGCGCCGCACGCCGACCCGGCCGCGGTCCGCGACATCCTGGCCGCCCACCCCGGACGGCCCGCGGTCGTCGTCACCGAGAGCGTCTTCTCGGTCGACGGGGACCTCGCGCCGCTCGCCGAGCTGCACGCCGTCGCCCGGGCGCACGGCGCGCTGCTGCTCGTCGACGACGCCCACGCGCTCGGCGTGCTCGGCCCGCACGGCGCCGGCGGGGTCGCCGCCGCCGGGCTGGCCGGCCAGCCCGACGTGGTGGTCACCGCGACGCTGTCGAAGTCGCTCGGCGCGGCCGGCGGGGTCGTCGCCGGCCCGCGCCAGCTGCACCGGCTGCTCGTCGACACCGGCCGCACGTTCATCTACGACACGGCGCTGCCGCCGGCCGTCGCCGCCGGCGCCCTCGCCGCGCTGCGGCTGCTCACCGGCGGCGACGCGCTGCGGGCCGAGCTGCACGCCCGTACCGCCCGGGCGGTGGCGCGGCTGCGGGGCGAGGGCCTGGAGGTGTCGGCGCCCGACGGCGGGGTCGTCTCGGTCACCGCGCCCGGCCCCGACGAGGCGTTCGCGTGGGCGGCCGCCTGCCGGGAGCGCGGCGTCGCGGTAGGCTGCTTCCGCCCACCGTCCACACCGGACGGTCGTGCGCGGCTGCGGCTCACCGTCGGCGTCGGCGTGCCGGCCGAGGACTTCGACCACGCGCTCGACATCATCATCAAGGAGCGCCCGTGACGGACCTCTTCGAGGGTTCGACCGTCATTCCCGTCCCGCTCACCGGCCCCGTCGTCGTCACCGGCACCGACACCGGCGTCGGCAAGACCATCGTCACCGCGGCGATCGCCGCCGCCGCGACCGCCGCCGGGCTCAGCGTCGGCGTGGTGAAGCCGGCCCAGACCGGCACCGCCGACGGCGACGAGCCCGACGCGCGCACCGTGGCCCGGCTGGCCGAGCCGGCGAGCGTGCGGACCCTCGCCGACTACCCCGACCCGCTCGCCCCGCTCGCCGCCGCCCGCGTCGCCGGGGAGGACGCGCTCACGGCGGTGATGGCCCAGCTGGCGATCCGCGGCGTCGCCGACCACCACGACCTGACGCTGGTCGAGGGCGCCGGGGGTCTGCTGGTACCGATGGGAGAGGGCGGCTGGACCGTGCTCGACCTCGCCGCCGCCCTCGACGCGACGGCCGTCGTCGTCGCGCGCGCCGGGCTGGGCACCCTGAACCACACCGCCCTCACCCTGGAGGCGCTCGCCCGCCGCGGCGTCCCGGCGCTGGTCGTCATCGGCGCCTGGCCGGCCGAGCCGGAGCTGGTCCACCGCACCAACCTCGCCGACCTGCCCGGCGAGCTGGCCGGTGCGGTGCCCGACGGCGCCGGCGCCCTGGCCCCCGAGCTGTTCCGCCGCGAGGCGCCGCACTGGCTGGCCCCGCAGCTGCACGGCCGGTTCGACCCGGTCGCTTTTCGCTCCCACAGCAAGTAGGGACCACGAAGATCGATCGAAGCCGGTACCTTCGGCGCCATGGAATCGATGGTGGGCGACCTGGTGCTCGACACGTCGGCCATCCTGGCGTACACGCAGGGCAAGGCAGGGGTCGAGGAGATGGTCACGACCGTGGTCGCCGGCGGCGGCACGGTCGTCGTCCCGGCGGTGGCGGTCGCCGAGACCCGCGGTGAGCTCGACTACCGCGAGGAGCTGGGCCGGCTCGACGAGCTCGTCACCACCACCGGGGTGCGGGTGGCGCCGCTCGACGGCGCCGACGCGGTCGGCCTGGGGCGCCTCGCGTCGCGGCTCAACAGCACCGTCGGCCTGGCCCACGCGGTCGCCGAGGCCCAGCGCCACGAGGCCCGGCTGGTCACCGCCCACGGCGCGCACGTGCGCCGCTCCCTGGGCGAGCTCAACGGGATCGTGGACCTCTAGCGGGCGCTACCGGGCCGACGGGGCCAGCACCGTCGCCGGGAGCGTCAGGCGGAACGACGTCTCGTCCAGGCGGACGTCGCCGCCGCACAGCGCCGCCACGGCCCGGGCCACCCGCAGGTCGGCGGCGCTCGGCGCGGCCGGCGCGTCGTCGGCCGGGCGGCGCGGCGCGGCCCCGAGCGACGGGGTCAGCTCGGCGTGCGGGACGATCCGCGCGTCGATCGCCGGGCCCGGGTCGCGGCGCAGCGTGACCGCGATGTGTGCGCGGGCCGGCGCGGCCGTGGCCAGCCACAGCATCAGCTGACCGACCAGGTGCCGGCAGACCATCTCGTCGGCCGCGACCGGCACCGTGTCGGGCACGTCGGCGTGCACGCTCACCCCGCCGGCCACCGCCACCCGGCGGGCCAGGTCGACCGCGTCGCGCAGCACCGCCACCAGGTCCGTCGCGCCGGCCCGCGGCGCGGCACCGCCGGTCGCGGCCAGCGGCAGGACCACGGCGTCGACGTAGCGCTCCAGCCGCATGGCGTTGCGGTCGATCGCGTCCAGGCAGGCCACGCCCTCGCCCGGCACGCCGGGGTCGTCGCGCAGCAGCCGCGTGCACGCGAGGATCGCGGTCAGCGGCGTGTGCAGCTCGTGCCGCATCCGCGCCGCGTCGTCGTCGCCTGTCGAGAACATCGTGCCCATCGACCAGTCAACCGGGGCGGCGGGCGGGAAGGTTGTGCCGGTTCACCCGATCGGGAGCAGGTGCCGCGGGGCCCGCGGCGCGAGCGGCACCGGCTGGCGCAGCACGACGCGGCGCAGCGCGGCCTGCACGGCGACCGGCTCGCCCGACGCGTCGACGACCGTGTAGCCGGCGGCCTCGGGCAGCGCGCGGTACGCGGTGTCGCAGGCCTCGAGGTACGACAGCTCCTCGTGGTCCTTGCCGCGTGCCTCGACCCGCTCCTGGGCCACCGCCGGCGGGACCGCGAGGTAGCAGATCAGGTCCGGCTTCGGGAAGACGGCGAACAGGACCCGCGCGAAGCGCTGCCGCCCGCCGCGGACGGTGATGCTCGTGTACTGGCAGTAGGTGTAGCGGTCCATCACCGCCACGGTGCCGGTCAGCCGGGACAGCAGCAGCGCGCGGGCGATGACCAGCCAGCGCACCAGCGTCTCGACCAGGAGGAAGCCCCGCACGCCGAGGAGGTCCTCGGCGTCGCGCCGGCCCAGCCGCCGCGCCACCTTGCCGAAGAAGACCCGGCCGGCGGCGTTGCGGTGGTAGCGCGCCGGAGTCCCGGTCGCGGTCAGCCAGTCGGCGAGCCACCGGGCCTGGGTGCTTTTGCCGGCGCCGTCGATACCAATCAGTGCCACTGTACGGATCACCCACCCAACGATAAGCCCGCGGATGTGAAACCGCTGTGAGCGCTACGGCAGGACGACCACGCTCGTGCCCGGGGCGACCTGGTCGAGCAGCACCTTCTGGGCCGCCGGGGGCATCCGGACGCAGCCGTTGGACTGCTGGTAGCCGAACTCGTTGCGGTACCAGGCGTGGATGCCGGTGTGGGCGTCGGCGAGCCCCTCGGCGACCGCGTTCTTGTCGTCGGGCACGGCGCCGAGCGCGAGCACGTCGAGCCCGGCGTACACCTTGCTGGGCAGCGACGAGCGGCCCAGCACGAACGTGCGGCCGAGCGGCGTCGGCGTCGACGGCGCGCCGATCGTGACGGTCCAGGTCTGCTGGGCGGCGCCGTAACGGACCCAGGTGAGGGTGAGCGCGGCGCGGCGCACGACGAGCTGGTCGCGCAGCGGCCGGGTGGTCCAGCCGCCGGCCGGCAGCCAGCCGACGCTGCGGTTGATCGACGGCAGCAGCACCGCCACCCAGCCGTCGCGGCGCGCCACGATCGGCATGACCAGGTCGACGCCGCTGATCTGCGGGGTCAGGTAGGCCCGGGCCGGTCCGCCCGGCGCCTCGTAGACCGGGCTCTTCGCGGTGAGCTGGAGGCCCTCGGTGAGCGCCGCGGTCGAGGCCTGGTCGGGGTCGGCCGGGAAGCCGGTCGCCGCCTGCGTGTAGGTGATCGTCGGCAGCCCGGCGGCGGGCGCGGCGGCCGCCGGCGTGGTCGCCGCCGCCGTGGGCGCCGGGTCCGCCGGCACGCCGGCCGAGGGCGCCTGGCTCGCCGGCGGCGCCGTCGGCGCGGTCGCCGGCCTGCCGCCGCAGGCGGTGAGGGCGGCTGCGAGCGCGGTGAGGACGGCGACCCGGCGCAGGTGCATTTGCCCAGCGTAGCGGGGCCACCAGGCGGTCTGCGTCAGGCGTTCCGGCAGGCGGCGGCGATGCGGAGGATGGCCTCCGGCAGCAGGTCGGTCGGGATGGAGCCGTAGCCGACGACCAGGCCGGGGTCGGGCCGCGCCGGCGGTTCGGCGTAGAACGCGGCCAGCGGCTCGACCGCCACCTCCGCCGCCCGCAGCCGGGCCAGCACCGCGTCCAGCGGCAGGCCGGGCGCCGCGCGGAAGGTCAGGTGCAGCCCGGCCGACGACGGCACGAGCGAGAACCACTCGACCAGGGGACCCCGGGCGGCGGCGGTCAGCAGCTCGTGGCGGGCCGCGTACACACGGGTGACCGCCCGCAGGTGCCGGGCCAGCCGGCCCTCTTCGACGAAGGCCGCCAGGGCCAGTTGGGCCGCCGGGTCGCCGTGCCAGTCGGTGATCCGCTTCGCGGCGCGCAGCGCCGGGCGCAGGGTGGCCGGCGCGACCAGGAAGCCCAGCCGCAGCGCCGGCAGCAGCGTCTTCGAGAACGAGCCGACGTAGATCACCCGGCCGGCCCGGTCCAGGCTCTGCAGCGGTTCGAGGGGCCGGTCGGAGAAGCGGAACTCGCTGTCGTAGTCGTCCTCGACGACCGCCGCCCCGGTCTCCTCGGCCCAGGCCAGCAGCGCCGAGCGGCGGTGCAGCGACATCGCGGTGCCCAGTGGGTACTGGTGCGACGGCGTGACGTAGACGAGCCGCGCGGTGCGCGGCAGCGCGGCGACCACGATCCCCTCGGCGTCGACCGGCACGCCGACGACCCGTGCGCCGTGGCTGGCGAACAGCCGGCGGGCCGGCCGGTAGCCGGGCTCCTCGACCGCGACCACGGTGCCCGGCTCGACGAGGACCCGGGCGATGAGGTCGAGGGCCTGCTGGGCGCCGTGCGTGACGAGCACGTCGCCGGGCGCGGCGCGCACCGAGCGGGACAGCCCGGCGTGCCGGGCGATGGCCGTGCGCAGCTCGGGGACGCCCGCCGGGTCACCGTAGTCGGCCCGGGCGGCCAGCGTGCGGCCCAGCAGGCGGCGCCAGGTCGCGAGCGGGAACAGCGCCGGGTCGGGGTGCCCGGCCCGCAGGTCGAAGCGGGCCGGCGCGGTCGGGTCCGGCTCGTCGGCCAGCTGCGTCCAGTGCTGCGCCGGCCGCAGCGCGCCGCCGGGTGCCCGGCGCGGCGACGGGCGGGCGGGGCGGTACGCGACGAACGTGCCGGCGCCGGCCCGGCCCGACAGAAACCCGTCGCCGACGAGGCGGTCGTAGGCGGCGGCCACCGTGTTGCGGGCCACCGACAGGCGGCGGGCCAGCTCGCGGCTGGGCGGCACCCGCTCCCCGGCACGCAGCCGCCCGTCGAGGATCGCGTCGCGCAGCTGCCGGTAGATGCGGTCCGTGCGGTCCCCGCGCCCGTCGAGGGTGATGTGCAGATCCATGCGTCGTTCACCCCGAAACTTGGCCCGATCGGAATGGCCATGATTGGCACTTCTGGACGGCCAATCGTCAACCTAGCGTGATCGGTGTGCTGACCGTCAAACAGGGTGCCGCGCTGAACATCGGGGCGGTGCTGGGTACCGGGGTGATCGCGCTGCCGGCGCTCGGGGCGCAGGTGGCCGGGCCGGCGTCGCTGGTCGCCTGGCTCGCGCTCGTCGTGCTGTCCGCGCCGCTCGCGCTGACCTTCGCCGCGCTCGGCGCCCGCTATCCGGACGCCGGCGGGGTCGCCACGTACGTGGCGAAGGCGTTCGGCCCGCGCCTGGCCGCCGTCGTGGGCTGGACGTTCTTCTTCGCGGTGCCGGTCGGCGCGCTGCCGGCGGCCGCGTTCGGCGGGGCGTACGTGACCGCCGTGGTCGGCGGGGGGTACCGCACGACGCTGCTCACCGTCGGCGCGCTCGTCGTGCTGGTCACGGCGGCGAACTTCGGGGGCGTGCGGCTCTCCGGCCGGGTGCAGCTCGTCCTGGCCGCGGTCCTCGTCGCGCTGCTGCTCGCGGCCGTCGCCGCCGCCCTGCCCGACGCCCGCTGGGCCAACCTCACCCCGTTCGCGCCGCACGGCTGGGCCGCGACCGGACCGGCGATCGCGGTGCTGGTCTGGGGCTTCGTCGGCTGGGAGGCGGTCACCTCGCTGGCCGCCGACTACCGCGACCCGGCCCGGGACGTGCCGCGGGCCGCCTGGATCGCCGTCGGCGTGGTCGGCGCGCTGTACCTCGCGGTCGCCGCCACCAGCCAGCTCGTGCTCACCGCGCCGTCGGAGGCGCCGCTCGGCGACCTGCTGGCCCTGCGCTTCGGGGACAGCAGCCGGGTGGTGACCGCGGTGGTGGCGCTGCTGCTCACGGCCGGGGCGATGAACGCGTACTTCGCGGGCGTGGCCAAGCTCGGCGCCGCCCTCGCCCGCGACGGCGCGCTGCCCGCCTGGTTCGCCCGGGGCGCCGACGCCGGCCAGGTGCCGCGGCGCAGCCTGTCGGCGGTCGCGCTGCTCGCCGGGGCCGTGCTCGCCCTGGCGGCGGCGACCGGGCTCGGCCCCCGCCCGCTGATGCTGCTCACGACGGGCTCGTTCGTCGTGGTGTACGTGCTGGGCACGGCCGCGGCGGTGAAGCTGCTGCCGGCCGGGTCGTGGGCCCGCCGGGTCGCCGTCGTCGCGCTGCTCTCGGCCCTCGGGCTGCTCGCCCTCATCGGCTGGTACGTGCTGTGGAGCGCCGTCGTCGCGGCGGCCGCGCTGCTCTACCAGCGGGCCGCCGCGCGGCGCCGGGCTCAGAGGCTGCGGTCGTCGACGATGTGCATGGCGGCCTCCTCGGCCGACGCCGCGCCGCCGTCGATGCCGACGTCCGAGCCGATCTCGTCCTTCTCGTCGTCCTCGCCGTAGCCCTCGTCGGGTGCCACGAGGCGACCGGCCCGCCGGTCACCGACCTCGTCGGTGTCGAAGAACTCGCCGGACTCCGACGTGTCGCCGAAGTCGTCGAGGTCGAGCCGGGACACCGGGTCGGGCTCCTCCTGGGTGAGCCGCTGGTCGAGCGACTCGCCCTGCTCGGCCTCCGCCTGGGTGACGCCGAACGCGTTGAGCCCGCGCGGCTTCTCCGGCGGCGAGTACCCCTCGTCGAGCGCGTCGTCGAGGCCCCGGTCGGACAGGGTGTCCTGGGCGGACAGCTGACCCTCGTCGTCGGGATCCGGGTCCCAGCTGTCGGTCTCCTGCGTCATGCGCTTCTCCTCGGTGTCTCCAGTCGTGACGCTGACGAAGTACATACCCCGTCAGCGCCCGAGTTGAGCCTAGATCACCGATTCGTGGGATCGCTTGTGTGCGGTGATGACGTCGGCGTACCGGTGCCCGCTCGCCTTGATCGTGCGCTCCTGGGTCTCGTAGTCGACCCGGACCAGGCCGAAGCGCTTGTCGTAGCCGTACGCCCACTCGAAGTTGTCCAGCAGCGACCAGGCGAAGTAGCCGTCGACCGGAGCGCCCCGCAGCACCGCGTTGCGGACCGCCTCCAGGTGCTGCTCCAGGTAGTCGGTGCGCTCCTTGTCCTGGATCTCGCCGGTCGGCTCGACCGTGTCGGCCCAGGCCGAGCCGTTCTCGGTGACGAGGATGCTGCGCGGCCCGTAGGTCTTGGCCACCGAGACCAGGATGTCCTCCAGGCCCTTGGCGTAGACCTCCCACGGCATGGCCGTCTCGACCGAGCCGGGCACCGGGATCTGCCGGGTGAACGGCGCGGTACCGGCCGGGTCGTCGACGACGAGCTGGCGGAAGTAGTAGTTGATGCCGAGGAACTCGGTCGGGGCGCCGATGAGCTCCAGGTCACCCGGGCGGACCGGCGGCTCCACGCCGTAGCACTCGACCATGTCGGCCGGGTAGCCGCGGCCGAACACCGGGTCGAGCCACCAGCGGTTGACGTGCCCGTCGGCCCGCACCGCGGCCGCCGCGTCCTCGGGCCGGTCGGTGCCCGGCTCGATCGGGCTCAGGTTCAGCACGATGCCCACGTTCGCCGGCAGCGCCGCCGAGGCGCGGATCGCCTGGTTGGCCAGGCCGTGGCCGAGCAGCACGTGGTGCGAGGTGTGCACGGCCCGGGTGAGGTCGCGCTCACCCGGGGCCATCCGGCCCTCCAGGTGGCCGATCCAGGACACGCACAGCGGCTCGTTCACGGTGTTCCAGTCGGCGACCCGGTCGCCGAGCCGGCCGGCCACCACCGAGGCGTAGTCGGCGAACGCCTCGGCGGTGGCGCGGCTCGGCCAGCCGCCGGCGTCCTGCAACGCCTGCGGGAGGTCCCAGTGGTACAGCGTGACGAACGGACGGATGCCCTCGGCGAGGACCGCGTCGACGAGGCGGTCGTAGAAGTCGAGCCCGGCCTGGTTCACCTGGCCCACGCCGTCGGGGAGGATGCGCGGCCAGGCCACCGAGAACCGGTACGCGTCGAGGTTCAGCCGCCGCATGAGCGCGACGTCCTCCGGCCAGCGGTGGTAGTGGTCGCAGGCGACGTCACCGGTGTCGCCGTTGTCGACGGCGCCCGGGATGCGGGAGAACGTGTCCCAGATGGACGGCTTCCGGCCGTCCTCGGCGGCGGCGCCCTCGATCTGGTAGGCCGCGGTGGCGGCGCCCCAGATGAAGCTGGGCGGAAGGGCGGACAGATCCAGCACGGGACGGTTCTCCTCTTGTCTTGCTTCTACTTGACGGCGCCGGCGGTCAGGCCGGCCACAAAGTACCGCTGGAGGGCGAGGAAGCCGGCGACCACCGGCACGCTCACCACCAGGGACGCGGCCATCACCTGGTTCCAGTACACCTGAAACTGCGTGGAGTAGTTCTGCAGGCCGACCGCGAGGGTGCGGCTGTGCTCGTCGGTCATGATCGACGCGAACAACACCTCGCCCCAGGCCGTCATGAACGCGTAGACGGTCACGGCGACGATGCCGGGAACCGCGGTCGGCAGGATGACCTTGAACAGCGTACGCATCGGCCCGGCCCCGTCGACCTGGGCCGCCTCGTCGAGGCCGCGCGGGATCGAGTCGAAGTACCCGACCAGCATCCAGATCGAGAACGGCAGGGAGAACGTGAGGTACGTGATGATCAGGCCCAGCCGCGTCTGGTAGAGCTCGAGCCCCACCGTCGTGCTGAGGTTGACGTAGATGAGGAACAGCGGCAGCAGGAACAGAATGCCGGGGAACATCTGCGTCGACAGCACCGCGACCGAGAACAGCCCCCGGCCGCGGAAGCGGTAGCGGCTCACCGCGAACGCGGCGAACACGGCGATCGCGACCGAGAACACGGCGGCGATCCCGGCCACGGCGATGCTGTTGAGCAGGTACTTGCCGAGCGGCACCGTGCTCCACATGTCCACGAACGCCTGGAACGTCGGCGCCGTCGGGATCCAGGTGAAGTCGTTCTGCACGTCCTGCAGCGGCTTCAGCGCCGAGCTGACCATGACGTACAGCGGCACGAGCACGAACAGCGCCAGGAACGACAGCACGACCCACCGGAACAGCCGCTCCACCCGGCCCTCACGCATGGTGCCTCCGGCGGTTCGTGACGATCAGGTACACGGCGGTCACCAGCAGCAGGAACAGCAGCAGGGCCACGGACATCGCCGAGCCGGTGCCGAAGTCCCAGGTGCTGAACGAGCTGTCGTAGATGTGGATCGATATCAGGTCGGCTTCGGGCGGCGCCGACCGGCCGAAGAGCACGTACGGCGTGTTGAAGTCGTTGAACGTCCACAGGAACAGCACCAGGAGCAGGACCTGGTTGATCGGGCGCAGTGACGGCAGGGTCACCGAGCGCAGCCGCCACCAGAAGCCGGCGCCGTCGATCGCCGCCGCCTCGTACATGTCGGTCGGCACGTTCTGCAGGCCCGCCATGATGCACAGGAACGCGAACGGCCAGGTCCGCCAGACCGACACCGTCAGCAGGGCGAGGAAGCTGTTCTCCCCGATCAGCCAGAACGGCCGGTCCCCGCCGGCGCCGCCGGCCAGCCCGAGCTGGTCGACCAGGACGTGGTTGACCAGGCCGGTGTCGCGCTGGAACAGGAAGCCCCAGGTGATGACCGCGGCGTAGACGGGCAGCGCGTACGGGGTGAGGAACAGCGTGCGCAGCAGCGCCCGGCCGCGGAACGGCCGCTGCAGGAACACCGCCGCCGACATCCCGAAGAGCCAGGAGATCCCGACCGAGAGGGTGGTGTACAGCACGGTCAGCCAGAACGAGTGGAACAGCGCGCGGCCGGCCTCGGTGCCGGGGTTGAGCGTCGTCGTGTAGTTCGCGAGGCCGACGAACGGCGCCGTCGACCAGTCCTGGATGTGGAACTGCGTCAGCTCGAGCAGGCTCATCCACACGCCGACGAGCATGGGCACGACGTGGATGGCGATCTCCAGCAGTACCGCGGGAGCCAGGAGGATGTAGGGCAGCTGCCTGCGCAACGTGCGGCGGCGCCGCTTCCTCGGGGCGGCGTGCGGCCGCACGTCCCAGCTGGCGTGCGCCGGTGGGCGGCGGCTGCGACTGCTCGTGTAGGTCGTCATGTCAGCCACGCATCCGTTGCTCGGCGGCCCGCAGGCGGGACCGGACGATGTCCTCGGTCACCGGCTTGTCGTTCGCCGCGGCGGCGAACAGCTCCTTCATCGTGCTGCCGACAAGGGTCTCGAACTGGCTCTCGGCCGGCACCTGCGGCAGCGGCGCGGCCGTCGCGTTGAGCACCTCGGACAGCACCTTCTGCTCGGGCGCCTGGAACGCCGGGTCGGCGGCGGCCGCCTTCACCGACGGCAGCGACCCGTACGTGCCGTTCAGGATCACCTGCTCCTCGTCGCTGGTCATGAACTTCACGAACTGCATGGCGCCGTCGAGGTTCTGGCTGCGCCGGAACACCGCGATGTTGATACCGGCGACCATGCTGTTGACCTTCCGGCTGCCGGCCGGCGGCTGGGCGAGGAACGGCACCGGCGCGACGCCGTACTCCTCGGGGCTCATGCCCTGCGCGCGGAACGCCGAGCCGGCCGCCTGCCAGAGCAGCATCGCGGCCTTGCGGTTGGCGAAGTCGGACTGCGACTCGTTCTTGGCGTACTCGGCGTTGCTGGGATTGACGATCTTGTCGACCGCCATGAGGTCGACGTACCGCTTGATCGCCTTGACGTTGGCGGCGGTGTCGAACGTGGGCTTCCCGCTGTCGTCGAACCACTCCCCGCCGTACTGCTGACTGAAGGTGAAGGCGTGATGCGCGTTCTCCGACGGGTTGGCGCCCTCGATCGCCAGCCCCCACTGCTTGTCCCTGGTCAGCCGCTTGCCGACCGCGACCAGGTCCTCCCAGGTCGCCGGCGGGCGCTCGACGCCGGCGTCGGCGAACATCTGCTTGTTGTAGTAGAGCGCGTACGACAGCGAGTAGAGCGGCACCGCGGTCGGCGGCTTGCCGGGCGCGCCGGCGGCCGCGAGCGCGGCCGGCACGAACCGGTCCCGCCCGCCGATCTTCGCCATCGCCGCGTCGTCGAACGACACGAGGGCGTTCGTCGCCTGCAGCGAGGCCGACCAGGTGTTGCCGATGTTGACCACGTCGGGGCCCTTGCCCGAGGTGGCCGCGGCGAGCAGCCGGTTGAGCAGGTCCGACCAGGGCACCACCTCGAGCCGGACACGGATGCCCGTGCGCTGCTCGAACTTCGCCAGCTCCGGCTGCAGCGTCTGTTTGTCGAACTCCAGGCTGCTGCCCTGGTTGCTGGCCCAGTAGGTGATCGTCCGTCCGTCGGACTCGGTTCGCATGTAGCCGCAGCCCGCGAGGAGGGCGGCTCCGGCGAGCGCGGCGAACTGTCGGCGGGTGGGCACGCTCGTCTGCCTTCTGGTGGGTTTCCGGCGCGGCGGCTGGGGTGTGGCCGAACCGTTTCCATCGAGACTTAATTAATGTCGCCATTAAAGTGGGACGTCACTGAGCGCGTCAAGGGCGGGCTCTACAGTGGCGCGCAGCGAACGAAGACGGGGTACTCGGGGTGGAACTGGAGCGGGCGACCAACCGCAGCGTCCGGCAGCGCAACCGGTCCGCCCTGCTCACCCGGCTGTTCCTCGACGGGCCGCTGACCCGCCAGGACCTGTCCCGCGGCACCGGCCTGAGCCAGCCGGCGGTGAGCAACGTGGTCGGCGACCTCATCGACGACGGCCTCGTGGTGGAGGCCGGCGCGTGCGAGTCCGACGGCGGCCGGCCGAGCATGATGCTGCGGGTCGCGCCCAGGTTCGGGGTGGTCGCCGGCGTCGACGTCGGCGAGACCCGGGTGCGGGTCGAGCTGTTCGACCTCGCGATGAGCCAGCTGGCCTCGGTCGACCACCCGATCGACCCGTCCCGCGCGTCGCCGTCGCTGATCGTGCGGCACATCGCGGCCGGCCTGCGCACGGTGACGGCGCCCTACCCGGACGTCCTCGGGGTCGGCGTCGGCGTGTCCGGGATCGTCCAGCAGGGTCCCGAGCCGCGGGTGTACGCGCAGACGCTCGGCTGGGACGGCGTCCCGCTCGGCGCGCTGCTGCGCGAGGTGACCGACCTGCCGCTGTACATCGACAACGGTGCGAAGACCCTCGGCCAGGCCGAGATGTGGTTCGGCGCCGGCCGGGGCAGCCGGCACGCGGTGTTCGCCCTGGTCGGCTCGGGCGTCGGCGCGGCCGTCGTGACGAACGGCGCGACCTACCGCGGCGCCTCCAGCAGCGCGGGGGAGTGGGGCCACACGACGCTGGTGTACGGCGGGCGGCCGTGCCGGTGCGGCTCGCGCGGCTGCCTGGAGGCGTACGTGGGCGCGGAGGGCATCCTGGACCGCTACCGCGCGGCGCGCCGTGGCCGCCCTGCCCCGGGCGACGACGAGGAGTCGCAGATCACCGCGCTGGTGGCGGCGGCCGCGACGGGCGGCGGCACGGCCCGCACCGTCCTCGACGAGACCGCCGGCTACCTCGGCGCCGGTGTGGCCAACCTGATCAACCTGTTCAACCCGGAGCGGGTGGTGCTGGGCGGCTGGACGGGGATGGCGCTGGGCTCGCTGCTGCCGCAGATCCGCGACTCGGCTGCCCGGCACGCGCTGCGGCAGCCGTTCGAGCAGGCCCGGATCGAGCTGGGGCAGCTGGGGGTGGACGCGGTGGCGCTGGGCGCGGCGACGCTGCCGGTGGCGCGGCTCCTCCAGGAGGGCGGCACCCGCCCTCTCCCGTGACGCCTGCGCTGCGCTCGCTCGCCGTTCGCGTTTTTGTTGACGTTGGTCGATCTACCCTCGCTGTTCGAGATCGACGTGAAGGTGGATCGACCAACGTCGAGGCGTGACCGTGGCCCGAGGCTCCGCGCTTCCAGATCGATGGAAGATTCTGGCTGTCCGGACAGCCATTTCGCTCCTTCGATCATGGGTGCGCGGCGGAGTCGGGCGTCGGGACGGCTTCGTCGCCACCCGCGGCGTCCGCGGGTCGTGCTCCTCGTTGACGTTGGTCGATCTGCCTCGCCGGGCGGCTGGCGGTCGGGCGTGGTCGGGTGTTGGGGTCTGCTGGTTGCCGGCCAGGGGCGGGTGCCGGGTTCGGGTAGTGGGGAAGCGGCCCGCGGGGAGCTCGGTGCGGTCGGGCGGCGGCGCGCGTCCCGGTGTGGCGTCAGCTGGTGGATGGTCGCCGATCTGATGGCGAAGTTGGTCGGTCGACCGACCTGCGCAACCCCTCGGTCGGGCGACCGACCTGCGCAACCCCTCGGTCGGGCGACCGACCGAGGGCGGGCGCGGACCGGTTCGTGCTGGGGTTCGGTCGGTCGACCGACCGTGTATTGCCCTCGGTCGGGCGACCGACCGACCGTGCCTTGCCCCTCGGTCGGGCGACCGGCCGGTCCGTGCTGGGGTTGGTCGGTCGACCGACCGGCCGGTTCGTGCCCCTCTTCGGTCGGGCGACCGGCCGACCGTGCCTTGCCATCGGTCTGTCGACCGACCGATCCGTGGCGGTGTTCGGTCGGGCGACCGGCCGACCGTGCCTTGCCATCGGTCTGTCGACCGACCGATCCGTGGCGGTGTTCGGTCGGGCGACCGGCCGACCGTGCCTTGCCATCGGTCTGTCGACCGACCGATCCGTGGCGGTGTTCGGTCGGGCGACCGGCCGACCGTGCCTTGCCATCGGTCTGTCGACCGACCGATCCGTGGCGGTGTTCGGTCGGGCGACCGGCCGGTCCGTGCTGGGGTTCGGTCGGTCGACCGACCGGCCGGTCCGTGCCCCTCTTCGGTCGGGCGACTGACCGACTGTGCCTTGCCATCGGTCTGTCGACCGACCGGTTCGTGGCGGTGTTCGGTCGGGCGACCGACCGGTCCGTGCCGGTCTTCGGTCGGGCGCCCGACCGAGGGCTCGGCGCCGTGGTGGCCACCTGAGAGAGCGATCTCCCAGACTTCGGGCATCCGGGATAAATTACGTCGTAATTGATTGATGTCTTGACGGGTGGGTCACGGCGGCGTAACACTCGTCTACCTGAGAGAGCGCTCTCTCATACTCGCTGCGCAGCACGACCGGGAACCGCCAACCCCACCCGGTACGGGAATCCCCGCCAGGTCCCCCGACTGACAGGCAGGATCATGAAATTTCCGCGTTTGTCGCGCTATCCCACGCTCCGGCGCTGGCTCCTCGGCGGCGCCGCCACCCTGATGCTCTCGGTCGGCGTGGTCGCCGTGGCGCTGCCCAACGCCAGCGCCGCCCCGACCCTGCTGTCCCAAGGTAAGCCCACCACCGCCTCCTCGACCGAGAACGCCGGCACCCCCGCCACCGCCGCGACCGACGGCAACACCGGCACCCGGTGGTCCAGCGCCTTCAGCGACCCCCAGTGGATCCAGGTCGACCTGGGCCAGACGGCCAACCTCACCCAGGTCGTGCTCAACTGGGAGGCGGCGTCGGCCAAGGCCTTCCAGGTCCAGGTCTCCGGCAACGGCACCACCTGGACCGACGTGTACACCACCACGACCGGCGCGGGCGGCGTGCAGACGCTCAACGTGAGCGGCTCCGGCCGCTACGTGCGCGTGTACGGCACGCAGCGCAATTTGACCGCGTACGGGTACTCGCTCTGGGAGTTCCAGGTCTACGGGGAGGTCGGGCCGACCGACCCGCCGTCGGGCACCTGCGGGCCGGTCAACCGCGCGATCAACCGGCCGGTGACCGCCTCCTCCACCGAGAACGCCGGCACGCCGGCCTCCGCGGCCGTCGACGGCAACACCGGGACCCGCTGGTCCAGTGCCGCGAGCGACCCGCAGTGGATCACCGTGGACCTCGGCGCGTCGTACGCGATCTGCCGGGTGGTCCTGCGGTGGGAGGCCGCGTACGCGAGCGCCTTCCAGATCCAGACGTCGAACGACAACGCCGCCTTCACCAACGTCTACTCGACGACGACCGGCACCGGCGGTACACAAACGATCGATGTCACCGGCACGGGACGCTATGTGCGCGTGTACGCCACCGCCCGGGCGACCCAGTGGGGTGACTCGCTGTGGGAGTTCGAGGTGTACGTGCGCGACAACACGCCGCCGAGCAGCAGCCCGCCCACGAGCAGCGGGCCGGTCGAGCCGACCGACCCGAAGAACCCCAACTTCGGCCCGAACGTGTTCGTGTACGACCCGTCGCAGGCCGCGGCCGCGCAGACGAAGCTCAACCAGATCTTCACCGCGCAGGAGACCAACCAGTTCGGCACCAACCGGTACGCGGTGCTGTACAAGCCGGGCACCTACACGCAGGACGTCAACCTCGGCTTCTACACGACCGTGCACGGCCTGGGCATGTCGCCCGACGACGTGAACCTCAACGGCCACGTGCGGGTCGAGGCGACCTGGTTCGGCGGCAACGCGACGCAGAACTTCTGGCGCGGCGCCGAGAACCTTTCGGTGACCCTGCCCGGCACGGGCAACGGCGTCCAGGTCGAGCGGTGGGCCGTGGCGCAGGCGGTGCCGTACCGCCGCATGCACCTCAAGGGCGCCAACAACCAGATCCAGCTGTGGAACGGCGGCGACGGCTGGTCCAGCGGCGGCCTGATGGCCGACACCAAGGTCGACGGCCAGGTCGTGTCGGGCTCGCAGCAGCAGTGGTACAGCAGGAACAGCGAGTTCGGCAGCTGGGCCGGATCGGTGTGGAACATGGTGTTCCAGGGCGTCACCGGCGCGCCGCCGAACAACTTCCCGAACCCGTCGCACACCGTCATCCCCACCACGCCGGTCTCCCGTGAGAAGCCGTTCCTGTACATCGACGGCACCGGCACCTACCGCGTCTTCGTCCCGGCCCTGCAGACCAACTCGTCCGGCACGAGCTGGTACAACAAGACCCCGCAGGGCCAGTCGATCTCGCTCGACCAGTTCTACGTCGTGCGGCCCGGGGCCACCGCGGCCCAGATCAACGCGGCCCTGGCGGCCGGCCGGCACCTGCTGGTCACGCCCGGCGTGTACCACCTGAACCAGACGCTGCAGATCAACAACCCGAACACGGTCGTGCTCGGGCTCGGCCTCGCCACGCTCATCCCGGACAACGGCATCACCGCGATCCGGGTGGCGGACGTCGACGGCGTCAAGCTCGCCGGCATCCTGGTCGACGCCGGTACCACCAACTCGCCCACCCTCGTCGAGGTCGGCCCGGCCGGCTCCTCGGCCAGCCACGCGGCCAACCCGACCTCGCTGCACGACGTGTTCTTCCGCGTCGGCGGCTACATCGCCGGCAAGGCCACGGTCAGCCTCCAGGTCAACAGCAACAACGTGATCGGCGACCACATGTGGATCTGGCGCGCCGACCACGGCAACGCCGGCACCGTCGGCTGGACGGTGAACCCGGGCGACACCGGCATGGTCGTCAACGGCAACAACGTGACGATGGAGGGCCTGTTCGTCGAGCACTACCAGAAGTACCAGGTGATCTGGAACGGCAACGGCGGGCGCACGTACTTCTTCCAGAACGAGATGCCGTACGACCCGCCGAACCAGGCCGGCTGGATGAACGGGGCGACCCGCGGGTACGCCGCGTACAAGGTGGCCGACTCGGTGACCACGCACGAGGCCTGGGGCCTGGGCAGCTACTGCTACTTCAACGTCAACCCCGCGGTCGTCGGGGAGCGGTCGTTCGAGGTACCGGTGAAGGCCGGAATCCAGTTCCACAACATGGTCAGCGTCTCGCTCGGCGGCGTCGGCACGATCAACCACGTCATCAACAACACCGCCGGCCCGGCGAACACGGCGAACCAGATCGTGTACGTCACCAGCGGCCCGTAGGTCCACCCTCCCGGTAACACCCGTTCGAGCCGGAAGACCTCCCGCCCAGGTCTTCCGGCTCGGCGGCTGTCCGTCGACCGACGGACAACCGGTTCATTCGATCGATCCTCATGCGTGGTCCGTCGACGCACGACGATCGATGTCATGAGGCACATCGAGATTTCGAATCTCATCGAGTGCCGAGCTGCCGTCGACGAAGGTGGTGGTGCTGACGACGTACGACACCGACGCCGACATCCTGCGCGCCGTGGAGGCGGGCGCGTGCGGCTACCTGTTGAAGGACGCCACCCGCGCCGAGCTGACGGCGGCGATCCGCGCGGCGGCCCGCGGGGAGACCGTCCTGGCCCCGGCGGTGGCCGGCCGCCTGGTCCGCCAGGTCCGCACGCCGCCGGCACCCGCGCCGGCCCTGTCCGTCCGCGAGCTCGAGGTGCTCCGCCTGGTCGCCACCGGCCTGACCAACGCCGACATCGGCCGCGCGCTGCACATCAGCGAGGCCACCGTGAAGACCCACCTGATGCGCACGTTCACGAAGCTGGACGTCGGCGACCGCACGGCGGCCGTGACGACCGCGATGTCGCTGGGCCTGCTCTGACGCCTGTCCTGGCTCCGGTTCGGTCAGCGGCCGAAGTCGTGGATGGCCGTGCTGTGTTCGCGGCGGACGAAGCGCAGGTCGCGCAGGATCACCGCGGTCGCCATGACCAGCAGCACCGCGACCAGCTGGGTCACCGCCATCCAGTGGCCGAGGGGGATCGTGGCCAGGACGCCCAGCGCCGCCACGACCCGGTACGACGCGCCGGGCAGGCCCAGGAGGGTCAGGAACCAGGCGTGGCCCAGCAGGAAGCCGGCGGCGCCCGCGCTCAGCATCACGGCGTCGGGCCAGTGCAGCGGCTCCGTGGCGTGGCCCACCGAGAGCTTGACGCCCACCGCCGTGAAGACGATGCCCGCGATGAGGATGAAGTGGGCGTAGCCCCAGGCGTTCACCGCCACGCGGGCGCGGCGGGCCGGGTCGGTGATGGCCTCCAGGGCGTGCTCGGCGCGCACCTCGTCGCCGGAGAAGTAGTTCCAGTACAGGTAGTACGCGATCGCCAGGCCCAGGACGGCCACCGCCAGCGTGCCGCCGTTGAGCTCGACGCCGGCGAAGGCCAGGCCGATCGCCACCACCGACTCGCCGATGGCGACGATCACCACCAGGCCGTGCCGCTCGACGAAGTGGGCCGACGCGATCTGCCAGCCGTCCATGTTCTGCAGGTACGGCGCCACGACGACGATCACCAGCGCGGCGGCCCACAACCCGTAGCGCCAGCCGTGGGGGAGCAGGCCGCCCGCGACCACCAGGGCGGCCGCGGCGCCGTTGATCGGGGCCAGGCGGGCCACCGCGCGGCCGATCGAGGCGTTGTCGTCGGCGTGCAGGAACAGCACGCCGTGCACGACGATCACCACGAGATAGCCGACGCCGAACACCCAGCCGTCGTCGTCGAAGGCGCCCGGGATCGCCAGCGCGATGACCAGGAAGCCGGCCATGCCGGTCAGCAGCAGGGTCCGGCGGGTCGTGCTGCTCGGGGCGACGGCGTTGGTGAGCCAGGCATAGCCGCCGTACATCCACCAGATCAGGCCGAGCATCAGCAGCACCTGCACGGCGTGCGCGACGTCGACGTCCTTCACCATCGCCTTCGCGAGCTGGGTGACCGTGAACACGAACACGAGATCGAAGAACAGCTCGATGGTCGACACGCGCGGCGCCCGCCCGGCTCTCGTCACGCGCTCACCCTATAGCCGCACCCGTACCACGATACCGACAACTTTTCTTGTCTTGACAATTGAACTTGTCGGTGACTACGGTCAGGGCATGTTCGAAGTGGGAGTCATCGAGGAGGCCGCCGCCGCCGAGGTCGCGCTCGACCCGATCCGGGCGCGGCTGCTCGCGCTGCTGGCCGAGCCGCACTCCGCGACAAGCCTCGCCGCGATCGTCGAGCTGCCCCGGCAGAAGGTGAACTACCACCTCAAGACGCTCGAGCAGCACGGCCTCGTCGAGCTGGTCGAGGAGCGGCGCAAGGGCAACGTCACCGAGCGGGTCCTGCGGGCCACGGCGTCGTCGTACGTCATCTCGCCGGTCGCGCTGGCCGCGGTACAACCGGATCCCTCGCGGTCGCCCGACAGGCTGTCGGCGCGCTGGCTGCTCGCCCTCGCGGCGCGGCTCGTGCGGGAGGTCGGTCAGCTCATCACCGGCGCCGAGCGGGCCGGCAAGCCGGTGGCCACGTTCGCGCTCGACGGCACCGTCCGGTTCGCCTCCGCGGCCGACCGGGCCGAGTTCGTCCAGGAGCTCACCGCCACGGTCGGCGCCCTGGTCAGCCGGTACCACGACGAGCGCGCCCCCGGGGGCCGCGACCACCGGGTCATCATCGCCATCCATCCCAGCATCACGAAGGAGATCACGTCATGACCGGCCACGAGTTCGAGCTCACGCACGACATCACCCTCGAAGCGACCCCGGAGCAGGTCTGGGAGGCGATCGCCACCGGGCCGGGCATCGACTCCTGGTTCATGGGGCGCAACCAGGTCGAGCCGCGCGAGGGCGGCGCGGCCTCGATGGAGATGCCGGGCTACACCGGGACCTCGACGGTCACCGCGTGGGAGCCGGGCCGCCGGTTCCGCTACGAGACCGCGGTCGCCGAGGACGGCTCGTTCATGGCGTTCGAGTACCTCATCGAGGGCCGCGGCGGCGCCGCCACCGCGCTGCGCATGGTCCACAGCGGCATGCTCACCGGCGACTGGGAGGACCAGTTCGACGCGCTGAAGAAGGGCAACCCGCTCTACCTGCGCTCGCTCGCCGAGTACCTCAAGCACTTCCCGGGCCGCACCGCCGTCCCGGTCACGGCGTTCGGCCCGCAGCAGGCCGACGGGGACGCGGTGTGGGCCGGCATCACCGCGGCGACCGGCCTGTCGAAGGACGTCCGCGAGGGCGACGCCGCCCGCCTCACCATCGGCGGCCGCCAGGTCGACGGCGTCGTCGACCTCGTGGTCGAGCCCAGCTTCCTCGGCATCCGCACCGGCGACGCGCTGCTGCGCTTCGTCGGCCGCGAGGGGTTCGTCCTCACCGGCCACCACGTCTTCGCCGACGTCGACCCGGCGGAGGCCGAGCAGGCCTGGTCCGCCTGGCTCGCGGCGGTCTACGCCTGAGACCGCCTGCGGCACGGTAGCGTGGCCCCCGTGGGAGCCGCGCAGAAGATCGACGAGCTGGCGTACGCCGCATACCTGCAGGCGCACACCGAGCCGCTGGAGCCCGACGCCAGCTACACCGAGGTCCACCTCGACGGGGTGGACCTCGATGGCGTGAACGCGGCGTACGCCCGGTTCGTCGAGTCGGCGTTCGAGGGGGTCGCGCTCACCGAGGGCAACCTCGACCACAGCCGGTTCAGCGACGTGTGGGTGAGCCGCAACCGGTGGGTCGGGGTGAAGTCCGCCGAGGCCGAGTGGCTCGACGTCACCGTGCTCGACAGCGTGCTCGCGGGCGTGCAGGCGTACGGGAGCCGGCTGCGCCGGGTGGTCTTCCAGCGATGCAAGATCGACAGCCTGAACCTGCGCGGGGCCACGCTCGTCGACGTCGAGTTCGACGGGTGCGAGCTCAACGAGCTCGACTGCGCCGGGGCCAGCCTCACCAACGTCACCTTCGCCGGCAGCGCCGTCAAGCGGGCCCGGTTCGGCGGCGTGAAGCTCAAGAAGGTCGACTTCCGCGGCGCGCGCGAGCTCGACATCGCCGACGGGGCCGACGCCCTGCGCGGCGCGATCGTCGACGAGCGGCAGCTGTTCGACCTGGCCCCCGCCCTGGCGGCCGCCCTCGGGATCGAGGTCAAGTAGCACCTCGACGACCGGTGGCCGTCTTCCCGCCCGGGAACAGCGTTGTGCGGAACCTCATGCCGACGACATCAGGCGCAGCGCCGCCCGGACGGGCAGCCGCTCGACGGTGTGCTCGAACGACGTCTCGCCGCGGCAGAACCGCTCGAACATGCGCCAGCCCGGCGGCGTGCGCAGCATCGTGTGGAACAGCCCCGGCCGCCGGGTGAACGCCGCCAGCAGCCGCCGCCCGGCCCGCATCCCCGGGACCAGCTGCGCCTCCACGCCGCGCACGTACCCGTCGAGGTCCCCGCCGGCCGCCGCCGCGCCCGCGAGGGCACCCGAGCGCACCGCGAAGCTGATCCCCTCGCGGGTCCACGGCTCGAGCAGCCCGGCCGCGTCGCCGACGACGATCACGCGCCCCTTCCGCAGCGGCGACGCCTCGGTACGGCAGCGCGTCAGGTGCCCGGAGTCGTGGATCGGCTCGATCCCGCCGAGCCCGAGGCGGTCCACGAACGCGCGCAGGTACGCCTTGGTGCGCTCGCCGTTGCCGCGGGCCGAGATGACCCCGACGGTCAGCACGTCGCCCTTCGGGAAGACCCACGCGTACGAGCCCGGCAGCGGCCCCCAGTCGATGAGCAGCCGTCCCCGCCAGCGCTCCCGCTCGGCCGGCCCGACCGGCAGCTCGACCTCCAGCCCGAGGTCCACCTGGTCGTACTCGACGCCGACGTGCCGCGACGTGATGCCCGACGAGCCGTCCGCTCCCACGACCACGCCGGCGCTGACCGTGCCGCCGTCCCCGAGCCGGATGACCACCCCGGCGTCGTGCTGCTCGACGGCGCGGGCCGCGGTCGCCTGCAGTACCGTGGCGCCCGCCTCTTCGGCCGCGACCCGCAGCGCGTCGTCGAACTGCGGCCGCTGCACCATCTGCAGCAGCGGCGCGCGCCGCGCCGTGCGGGTGAACCCCCGCCGCCCGTCATGCGTGAACTCACACCGGTCGACGCGGTCACTGGCCGGGATGGCGATCCGGTCGCCGATCGCGGCGATCGTGAAGCCGATCAACCCTCCGCCACAGGTCTTGTACCGCGGATGCACCGCCTTCTCCAGCACCACCGTCCGCGCCCCGCGCCGCGCCGCCTCGTACGCGGCCGAGAGCCCCGCCGGCCCGCCACCCACCACCGCCACGTCCCACTCGTCGACCGTCACGGGGAGAGACTAGGGCGTGGCGCGGCGGTGGCGCAGGCTGTTCTGATGGCCCTATGGGTGTAATATGGTGTCGTGGCTGGAGCCGGAAGCCGGGTGCGCGGCCCCGCCAAGGCGCCGCCATGGCGGTGGGACGGCCCGGTGTCGGTCCTGCGCCTGCCGCTGGACGCGCACGACCCGGCGGTGCGGCGGCACGTGGAGCGGGTGTTCACGGCTGCCTTTTCGGTGCGCCGGGCGGTGCAGCGGGACGCCCGCGCGAGGCTGGCCGCGTATGCGGCCGCGCACCGGGCACGGGCCGCGGTCGGTCCGGCCATGGTGCGGGACAGGCTGGGACTGACTCGCGCCGGGTTGGAGCGGGCGGCGTACCGGCACCTGGACCGGGCCGCCCACCTGCGCCGCCATCTGACCAAGGCCCTGCCGATGCACGGCGCCGACCCGGTCTGGCATGCGGTGGAACGGCACCTGTTCCCTGACGCGCGCGGGCGTCGGCACGGTGCGCCGAAGGTCGGCCGGTGGTGGGATTTCCGCACGATCCAGGGGCGAGCGCGCTGGCGCGGCGCTGGGGACGCGGGATCTACGCCTTCACCCCCGGCATGCTGCTCGCCGCTGTCCACCGCGAAACCAGTCGAGTCGCCGTCCTCGCCCGTGGGGGTGCCCTGGTGCGGGCCGGGACCCGGCACACCGCGTGGACCCAGCACTGCCTCTGCGGCAACCGTGCGCCCAAACAGCTCCGCAACCGCCGTCACTCCTGCCCGGACTGCGGACTCACCGGCGACCGTGACCTCGTCGCCGCGCTCGGCGCCCACACCACCTTCACTGAACCCGGTGTGCCGGGCTCCGCCCGCATCGACTGGCCCGTCGCCCATCACACCCTCAGCACCCTCGGCGTAGCCGCCATCAACGAAGGGCTGCAAGAGGCCCTGACCGAGTCAACCGGAACCCCCCGCCCGCACCGTCCCGGTGCCCGGCGGCCGCAGCGCGGCACCCGCAACCGGTGCCGGCGTGCTCGGCGAACCATCGGGAACGACGCCCTCGACAACGCCGGCCACGGCCCGCCCGACCGGGTGAGACCACGCCGGACCGACGAGGCGCACGCCCCGGGCTGCTGCGCGAGCCGATCATCGGCTTGTGACGCGGGTCTTCTTGGCCAGGTGACTTTGGACTCCTGTGACGCAGACATCAACCGTTCGGGTGACGGATCTGCTTCACTTCGACTATGTCCGTGATCGACCATCTGATTCACGAGAACGAGCGGTACGCCGAGTCGTTCCCGGGGCCGCGGCCGCTGCGGCCGAAGTTGCGGCTCGCCGTGGTCGCCTGCATGGACTCGCGGCTCGACCTGTTCGGCGCGCTGGGGCTGGAGATCGGTGACGCCCACCTGATCCGTAACGCGGGCGGGCTGCCGACCGAGGAGGTGCTGCGGTCGCTCGCGATCAGCCAGCGCAAGCTCGGCACCCGCGAGATCGTGATCCTGCACCACACCGAGTGCGGCATGGAGGGCTTCGACGACCCGGAGTTCCGGGCCGAGCTGACCGCCGAGAGCGGGCGCGCGCCGGGCTGGGACGTGGCGGGCTTCACCGACCTGCACGACACCATGCGCCAGTCGATCCGTACCGTGCGCGAGTGCGCGTGGCTGCCGCACCGTGAGGACGTGCGCGGCTTCATCTTCGACGTCGCCACGGCCAAGATCGAAGAGGTGGTCTGACGCCGGCCCGCTCGTACGTCGTCACCGGCGGTGGCCGCGGCATCGGCCGCGCGATCGCCGAGCGGCTGGCGGCCGGCCCGCAGGCGCACGTCGTTGTGCTCGACACGGCGGCGGACTGGCCTGACGGTGACCGCGTGTCGGCGGTGCTCGGCGACGCGGGTGACGACGCGGTGGCCGAGCGCGCCGCCGACCGGGCCGAGCGTGCGGCGCCGCTGGCCGGGTGGGTGAACAACGCCGCCGTGTTCCGCGACGCCTGGCTGCACGAGCAGCCCGCGGCCGACATCGTGCGGCTTGTCGCCGCGAACCTCGCCCCGGCCGTCGCCGGTTCGGCCGCCGCGGTCCGCCGCTTCCTGGCCGCCGGCACGGGTGGGGCGATCGTGAACGTGTCGTCGCACCAGGCGCAGCGCGCGGTGCGGGGCGCGCTGCCGTACGCGACGGCCAAGGCCGCCCTGGAGGGCCTGACGCGGGCATTGGCGGTCGACTATGGCCAGGCAGGCATCCGTGTCAATGCGGTGGCATTGGGCTCGATCGATACCGAGAGATCCGTCGAGTACCTCGGGAGCCGTCCCGAGGCGGCCGCCGAACTGCGCCGGCTGCACCCCCTCGGCCGCACCGGCACGGCGGAGGAGGTGGCGGCCGCGGTGGCGTTCCTGCTGTCGGAGCAGGCGGCGTTCGTGACCGGAGCGATCCTGCCGGTCGACGGAGGCCGCGCCGCCCGCGGCGCCGACCCCGAGGAGCGCTGAGGGCTGAGGGGCGTTGGCGGGCGCCGAGGAGCGCTGGGGGGCGTTGAGGGGCGTTGACGGGCACTGAGGAGCGCCCGACCCGCCCGCCCGGCGTCAGCCGTAGACGCCCGCGCGGACCGCCTGGCCGAGCAGGACCAGGGCCTCGGCCAGCCCCGGTGGGGCGCCGCCGGCGAGGAGGTGGGCGCGATAGGCGTCGTCGTCGAGCAGTACCGGCTCGACGGGCCGGCCCAGGTGCGCCGCGAAGCGGGCCGCCAGCGCGGCGGCGTCCAGCGCGACCGGGCCGTGGACCTCGACGACGCCCTGCGGGGCTCCCAGGAGTACACCTGCCGCCACCGCCGCACAGTGATCGCGGTCCACGTAGGCCACCTTGCCCGGGCCCGTGTTCGTCACGTGACGGCCCGTTGCCGCGGCGACCGTCTCGGCCGCCGCGAGACCCTCCGTGTACAGGTTGTTGCGCAGCGCGGTCCAACCGGCACCACACGCGCGCAGGTGGGCCTCCGTCTCGCGGTGGGCCGCGTTGAGCAGGTCGGGCGGGCCGTCGCAGCCGGTCAGCGACGTGTACACCACGTGCCGCACGCCCGCCGCCACCGCCGCGTCGACCGCCGCCCGGTGCTGGGCGATCCGGTGGCCGTTGTCGCGGTGGTCGGTGCTCACGATGAGGGCCGCGGTGGCGCCGGCGAACGCGGCAGGGCCGATGTCGTCGAAGTCGGCCTGGCGCACCTCGACCGCAGGCTCCGGGCCGCGGCCGGGGGAGCGGGGCGCGTGCTCCGAGGCGCGGTGCGGTGCGGCCGCGACCGCCTGCGGGCGGCGGGTCACGGCGATCACCGCGGACCGGTTCGCCAGGTGGCGGATGACCGCGCTGCCCAGGGCGCCCGCCGCGCCCGTCACCGCGACGACTGGAAATCGATTGCTCACGCGATCATCGTCGGCGAGCATCCCCGCGGTGCGGAAGAAGGCACTTCGGACTGCCTCAGGCACACGGGAGGAACCATTGGACCTCGAGCTTCTGCTGCCGCCCGGGGCGGCCGTCACCGAGACGATGAAGACCATCTGCCCGCTGCGCGACACGCTCGACCGGATCGGGGACCGGTGGACAGTCATCGTGGTCGTGCTGCTGCGGCGCGGGCCGCTGCGGTTCACCGAGTTGCGCAAGGCGGCCGAGGGGATCAGCCAGCGGATGCTCACGCACACCCTGCGGGCGCTGGAGCGTGACGGTCTCGTCACCCGGACGGTGTACGCCACGGTGCCGCCGCGGGTGGAGTACGCATTGACGGCCGTCGGTGACGAGCTGACCGGTCCGCTGACCGGGCTGCTGCACTGGTCGGTGCGCCACCAGGAGGCGGTGCTCGCGTCGCGGGCCGCGTACGACGGGGGTTCCGCCGAGGGGAGCGGACCGGTCCGCGCGGGCGGCTGATGCGGCACGATCGAGGCCATGCGATACGGGGGCCGACTCAACCGCCTCGAGTTCACCGCGCTCATCGACCAGCAGGCCAACCGCATCCGGGCCAACGCCACCACGCTGCCGCTGTGGGGGCCGGCCGGCTGGACCGGGCCGTGCCGGGTCGGCGCGTGGGGGTGGGAGAACGAGCGGCTCGTGCATGCCGGGCTGCTGTTCGGCGACGCGGTCGCGGGCGGCGCGTGGATCGAGGTGGTCACCACCGCCGGGCCGCCGATGCCGCTGCTCATCGACGTGCGGATGGCGGCCGCCGACGAGCCGCCGCACGACGGCCGGGGGTTCGAGCGGGCGCTGCGCGCGGCCTCGGCCCCGGCGCCGCAGCGGGTCGGGATCGCCGTCGACGGCACCCCGAAGCCGTTCGACCACTGGCCGTCGCACTCGCTGGGCCGCGACCTCGGTACCGGCTGGCTGGCCACTCTCGACGAGGTGCCGGGACTGCTGCTGCGGGTGTCCGGCCTGGCCCCGGCCGAGGTGAGCCTGACCCGGGTCGGCGACGTCGAGCCGCACCTGGTCGGCACCCGGGCGCACCTGCTGGCCGGCTACGACGCCTACGGCGCCGACTGACTCACCAGCGGGTGGCGAGGGCCTGCGCGAAGTTCACCCGCTGCAGGGCCTCGGCCGCGTGCAGCGGGGAGTACACGATCTCCTGGGCCATGTAGTGGTACGGCCCGGACTGGATCGACACGATGAGCGGCCCCGACATGGTGTGTGTCCTGGCCGTCAGGAACAGCAGGCCGAGCAGCATGAACAGGCTCAGGCCGCAGGTGAACGGCGCGAAGATGACGCCGAGCACGGAGAAGATGACGGCGAGGGCGATGCCCCAGCCCGCGGTCGTGGTCATCGGGATCGGCTGCGACACGACCATCCATCGGCTGCCCTGGATCGGGAACACGCCGATCGGGGTGTAGATCGCCACGCCGTCGACGCGGACGTCGCCGATCTGCACGTCCGGGCCATTGTACGCGGGAGCGCCGCTGAACGGGATGGGCAGGGTCACGGATGCATTGTGGCCCGGTGCCGCCACGGCTGTCAGCCGCCGTCCGTCAGGTCCGTCCGCTCGGCCAGCACGGCGACCAGTTCGGTCAGCCGGTGCGCGACGGCCGGCGCCCGCGTGGGGTGCCAGGCGGCGACGGTTTCCGCCGCGTCGCCCTCGATCGGCACGAACACCACGCCGGTGCGCCGCAGCGTGCGCGCCGACGCCGCGAGCCGGGTGATCCCGGTCCCGGCCGCCACCAGCCCGAGCAGGTTCGGCACCGTGGTCGCCCGCTGTACCACTCGGGGCGTGAACCCGGCGGCGGCGAAGTCCCGGTCGTACTTGTCGTGCCACGGCGGCCACGACGCCCGTGGCGTGAGCACCCACGGCTCCCCGGCCAGCTCGGCCAGCTCGACCGACGCGCGGCCGGCGAGCGGGTGGCCGGCCGGCAGCACCGCGCACACCGGCTCGGTGACGAGGGTGCGGGTGGCGAGGTCGGGCACCAGCGGCGGGCGGGTGAATGCCAGGTCGAACGAACCGTCGCGCAGCCCGGCGACGAGCGGCTCGATCGCCAGGTCGGCGGTGGTGAGCTCGACGCCGGGCAGTTGCTCCCGCGCGACGCGCACGACGGGCGGGAGCATGTAGCCGGCGGTCGATGCCAGGAACGCCAGGCGCAGCCGCCCGGCGGCCCGCCGCACCGCGGCCACGGCCGCGTCGGCGCGCTCCAGCACCGCCCGCGCCTCGGCGAGGAAGACCAGGCCGGGCTCGGTGAGCCGGGTGCCGCGGGTGTCCCGGTCGAGCAGCCGCACGCCGAGGGCCCGCTCGAGGCGCCCGATCTGCTCGGACAGCGACTGCTGCGCGATGTGCAGCTCCCGGGCCGCCTTCGTGAAGCTCAGGTGGGTGGCGACGGCGACGAAGTAGCGCAGCTGGCGCAGCTCGGGCTGGCTCACAGGCTCCGACTGTAACCGTCTCACCCGATCGGTGTTGGCCGTCAGGTGGGCGGCTCGACCAGGCTGGGAGCCATGAAGGTCTGGCTCATCACCGGCTGCTCCGCCGGTTTCGGCGCGGAGATCGCCCGCGCCGCCCTCGCCGCCGGCGACCGCGTCATGGCGACCGCCCGCCACCCCGGGACGCTCGACTTCCCGCACACGACCCGGCTCGACGTCACCGACCCGGCGTCGGTCGACGAGGCCGTCAAGGCGACGATCGCCGAGTTCGGCCGGATCGACGTGGTCGTCAACAACGCCGGGCACGGCTCGGTCGGCGCCGTCGAGGAGATCGACCCGGCCGACCTGCGCGCGCTCATGGACGTGATGTTCTTCGGCGCGTTCACCGTCACGCAGGCGGTGCTGCCGCACCTGCGGGCGCAGCGCGGCGGGACGATCGTGCAGATCAGCTCGATGGGCGGGCAGCTCGCCCCGCCCGGCTTCGGCGCCTACTGCGCGGCCAAGTTCGCCCTCGAAGGGCTGTCGGAGGCGCTGCACGCCGAGCTGGCGCCGTTCGGCGTGCGGGTCGTCATCGTCGAGCCGGGGGCGTTCCGCACCGAGTTCGGCGGCGCGCGCATGCACCGCTCGCGGGTCATCCCGCAGTACGCGGTGTCGACCGCGGCCACCCGCGCCGCCGTCGACGCGATGGACGGCACGCAGCCCGGCGACCCGGCCGAGGCGGCGCGAGCGATCCTGAAGGTCGTCGATGCCGAGAAGCCCCCGCTGCGGCTCGCCCTCGGCGACGACGCCGTCGACGCGATCCGCGCGCAGCACGAGCGGCTGCGCGCGGACCTCGACGCGTGGGAGGGGCTCAGCCGTTCGACATCATGGCGTTGATCTCGCCGTAGCCGATCGACCCGGCGAGGCTGGTGAAGGTGCCCTTGCCCTGCGCCTCCTCGGCGGCGCGGCGGGCCACCGTGTAGGCGGCCTCGGCGACCCACGAGCCGAGGCTGACCCGCGCCACGCCGAGCTGGGAGAGCTCGGCCACGGACGGGGTGTCGGGCTGGGCGAGCACGTTGAGCGGTGCGGGGATCGCCGCGACCAGCGCCGCGATCGTGTCCGGATCGGCCACGCCGGGGACGAAGACGCCGGTGGCGCCCGCCGCCAGGAACGCTGCTGCCCGTTCGGCGGTGGATTCCACGGTACCGCCGCCGCGAAGGTAGGTGTCGACTCGCGCGTTGATGTAGAGCTCGACGCCCACGGCCTCGGCGGCGGCGCGCGCGGCGGCGATCCGCTCGGCCTGCGCCGGGATGTCGCGCAGCCGGGTCTCGCCGTGGCGGACGGTGTCCTCCAGGTTCACCCCGATCGCGCCGGCCGCGAGCACGCCGCGGATCGTGGTGGCCACCTCGTCGGGCGTGGCGCCGAACCCGGTCTCGATGTCGGCGGTGACCGGCACGTCGCCCGGCACCGCGGCGACCACCCGCGCGAGATGGTCGAGCATCGCCTCGCGCGTCAGCGCGTCGCCGTCGGGCACGCCGAGCGTCCAGGCGACCCCGGCGGAGGTGGTCGCGACGGCCTTCGCGCCGGTCGCGGCGACGATGCGGGCCGAGGCGGCGTCCCAGGCGTTGGCGAGCACGAGCGGGTCGGCGGCGGTGTGCAGGGCCCGGAACCGGGCCGCGCGGGTCTGCTGGTCGGTCATGCGTTCAGTCTCGTGGCCCGCCGCAGCGCCGCCCAACGTTTCAGCCAGGGCTACATTGTGGGCGTGGTCTCGATCGGACTGTCGGCCGGCGCGGTCGCCCGGATCCGCTTCGCGGTGTCGCCGCTGTGGGAGACCGTGGCGAGCGTGCGGGTGCTGCGCGACCCGGGCGCGCACGCGATCCACCTGCCGTGGGCGCGCCTGCACCGCGGCCTGCGCTTCGAGCGGCTGTGGTCGCTGGTGGCGCCGGGCCCGCGGTACATCCCGGACTATCTGACGCCCGTCCCGCCGGGCTTCGCCCCGGACCTCGACGACGAGCTGGCGCTGCTCGCGGCGACCCCGCCGGCGGTGGTCGCCGCCCAGGGGCCGCCGGTGGACCTGCCGGCGCTGGTGGCGGAGATCCGGGAGTACTTCGCGGTCGCGCTCGCCCCGGACTGGCCGCGGATCCGCGGGCTGCTGGAGGCGGAGGTGTTCGCGCGATCCCGGGCGCTGGCCGCGGACGGCGTCGGCGGGCTGCTCAACGACCTGCACGCGCAGGTGAGCTGGGCGGGGGACACGCTGTCGGTGCTGCACCGCTGGTGCACCGCGGCCGACGTGCCGGAGGGCGGCGACCTGGTGCTGGTGCCGTCGGTGTTCGTGTGGCCGTCGGTGCTCACCGTGTTCGGCCCGGCCGCGCAGCTGGCCTATCCGCCGCGGGGCGTGGGCGCGCTGTGGGAGGCGCCGCCGCCGGCGCCCGCCGCGCTCGCATCGGTGCTCGGCCGGGCCCGCGCCCGGCTGCTCGTCGAGCTGGCCGTGCCCGCGTCGACGTCGGCGCTGGCCGAGCGGACCGGGCTCACCGCCGGGGGCGTGTCGCAGCACCTCGGGGCGCTGCGGGCGGCCGGGCTGGTGCGGGCGCACCGGGCCGGGCGCTCGGTGCTCAACGTCCGGACCGCGGTGGCCGACGCGCTGCTGGCCAGCTCCTCCGCCGCAACGCACGACGGCGCCGACCGGCGGGGCTGATCCGCCGACCGGCGCCGTCGCTCGGCGTTCCGGACGTTCACCACATGACGGTTCAGACGGCCGTTCAGCTGGCCGGGCCGAGCTCCGCGGACGGGTTGCCCTCGATGACCGTGCCCTCGGCGAACTTGCTGTCGAACTCCTGACGCAGGGCGTCGAGCTCGGCGAACTGCGACTGGTGCGACTCCTCGGAGCCCTCGGCCGCGAAGATGTGGTTCGAGTCGTACGAGTCGTTGCTGTAGTTGGTGAAGTTCTGCTCTTCGTAGTGCGTGCCGTCCGGGCTGTCGAACTGCACGGAGCTGCCCTGCTGGAAGTCGGTCGACTCGGCCGACTCGGTGTCCTGCTCGTAGACGTTGAAGTCGCTCTGGTAGTCGGCCTGGCTGCCCTCAGCCGTGTGCAGCTGCTCCAGCTCGCCGCTCTCGGCGCCGGCCTCGTAGTGCTCGTAGGAGGACGGGTCGTGGCCCGCGTCGCCGGTCTCGTAGTCGCTCATGCTGGGTCCTTTCGGGACGTGCAGGGATTGTGGTGTATGTGGTGTCCGTCCGGCCGTACATCGATCACACTAGGGTCGCCGCGGGCTCGCGGAATCCCCGAAACGTGCCACCGTCCAGGCCCAGTTCGAACGCGTTGTCGGTGAAGCGTGGGCGGAGCGTATCGCGTGGTCAACGGCCCCAGCTATCCCCGAGACGACAGCTGATCAGCCATAATTCGGGCCATTCGCCGCCCCCGGGCTCGGCCGGTCGGCGGATACCCGACAGTCAGTTGCGGACGAGCTCCACGACGGGGATGAGCCGCTCGACGCCGCCCTGGTGGTCGCGGAAGAACGGGTGGCGCTCGCTGATGCGGGCGAACAGGTCGTCGCGGTCGGCGCCCGCGGCCGGGCGGGCGGTCGCCGCGAACTCCTCGCCGTCGACCTCGACGGTAACGGCCGGGTCGGCGGCCAGGTTGCGGTACCAGTCGGGGTGCTCGACGGCGCCGGCGTTGGAGGCGATCACGAGCAGCCGGTCGTCGAGCCGGACGAACATCATCGGCGTCGTGTGCGGCCGGCCGCTCCTGCGGCCGGTGGTGGTGAGCAGCAGGAGCTGGCGGCCATCGAGGCGCCGCCCGCCGGCGCGGAACTCCACGATGAGCTTGCGGTTGAACTCCGAGACGTCGGCCGGCAGTTCGCTCATGAGCAGACTCTAGGCCGTCGCGGCCAGCAGCGCCGGCCAACCGCCCTCGACGAGGCGGACCGGCGCGGTGGCCTTCGGGTGCAGGAACGCGAGCAGCCGCGCGCCCTCCGCCGTCACGTCGTCGATCTCGTGCCGTGCGAGCGGCCGCAGCGGCGCCACCACCAGCTCCTTCGACCGGCCGACCCGCCACACCGCGGCGGTCGTGCCGTCGACCAGCACGACCGCCGGTATCGGGCCGTGGGGGTCGAACGGCTCGCCGGCGAACTCGGCGGTGACGACCCGGGTGCGGTCGGCGTGGCTGAGCAGCAGGTTGTCGAAGTCGTAAAGGAAGCGCGCCGGTGCGGCGGCGTCCGGACCGGGGCGGGGTGCGTCCGGCAGGTCGAACAGCTCGCGCCCCTGCTCGTCGGCGAAGGTGACGAGGCGCGGGCGCAGCCCGTCGACGACCCCGGCGAGCCGGGTCAGGCCGGACCAGGTCTGCATGTCCTGCACGGTGGCCGGGCCGAACGCCCGCAGGTACCGGAGCAGGAGCTCGGCGACGGTGAGCGGCTCGGCGCTCAGGCCGGGCAGCCAGGTCGCGGCGGTCGTGTGCAGGGCGCGGCCGCTGCGGCCCCACAGCCCCCGCGGCGGCACCTGGATCAGCGTCTCGAACACCCGGACCGCCTGGGCCATCGCCGCGGCGTCGTGGCCGGGCCACCGCTCGGCGAGCCGCTTGCCCAGGTCCGCGAACGTGAGCGGCTCGGCCGCGAGGACGCGGCAGCCTTCGGCGACGATCGATGCCAGGTCATCGTGACTGGTCAACTTCCGCCCGAAGTTCGTGGCCCACATCCGCTCGCCGACGACGGCCACGAGCGGCCGCACGGCGAGGGCGTCGCGGCCGGTCATCAGGTGGATCGTGGAGCGCATCGCGGCCACCCGCACGAGCCGTCCGTCGGCGAGCAGGTCCGACGCGCCGGGCGGGCTGAAGTCCCGCAGGCGGGTCCACAGCCCGACGTACCAGCTGTGCGGGGTCTGGGCCTGGAGGCCGGCGAGGTGCTCGACCGCCTCCGGCACGCTCATCGCGGACCGGTCGAGCAGCAGCTGCCGGGCCAGGGTGGCCCGGTTCAGCGCGCGGCGGTCGAGCACCTCCATCGCCATACCTTTCCCTCGGGGCGCGGTCGTCGGCTCCAGACCTTAGACCGGCTCCAGCAGCTTCGACTTGCGCACGATCGGCACCGACAGGGTCTTGTAGCCGACCTCCTCGAAGAGCACGACGACCCGGTCCCGCTCGTAGGCCATGACGGTGCCGGTGCCCCACTCGGTGTGCCGGACCTCGCTGGAGACGGGGAACGGCCGGTCCGGGTCGTCGGCTGTCCGGGAGGGAACGCCGGCGGCCGGGCGCTCTTTGGCCTTGAACAGGCGGCGGTACCAGGGCTGGGCGACGGGGACGACCGGGTCGACGACGACGTTGCCGTTCGCGCAGTTGTCGCAGTGCTCGCACGGGCCGTGCCCCTGCTCGCCGAAGTACGCCAGCAGCGCGTTGCCCCGGCAGCCGGCGCTCTCGCCGTACTGCCGCATCATGTCGATCCTCGACCGGCGCAGGGTCTGATGGCGCTCGTACTGCGCGAGGGCCAGCCGGGAGGCCTCGGCCGGCGTGGGCGCGTACCGCGGCGAGGACAGCTTGTTGCCGGAGCCGACCTCGACCGCGCCGACCTGCTCCAGCAGGGTCAGCAGCGCGGTGATCCGGCGGGCCGGCAGCCCGCTGCGGGTCGCGAGCGCGGTCCGGGTCGCCGGCCCCTCCCGCAGCGCCGCCGCGAGCTGGGTCAGCTCCTTGCCGTCGGGCGCGCCGGTGGCGAAGAACCGCTGCAGCGCCACGTCCTCCGGCCGGAAGAACAGGATCGTGCGCGACTCGCCGCCGTCGCGGCCGGCCCGGCCGATCTCCTGCAGGTAGCTGTCCGGCGAGTCGGGCAGGGCGACGTGGTGCACCCACCGGATGTTGGGCTTGTCCACACCCATGCCGAAGGCGCTCGTCGCCACCATGACCGGGATCTTGTCGGCCATGAAGTCGTTGTACCGCCGGGTGCGCTCGCCCGCGGCGAGTCCCGCGTGGAACGCGACCGCCTCGACGCCGTGCTCGGTGAGCCGGGTCGCGTACTGCTCGGCGATGGCGCGGGTCGGCGCGTAGACGATGCCGGGCTTCGGCTCCTGCCGGACCTGGGTCAGCAGCCGCTGCCAGCGCTGCTCGTCGCTCGTGCAGTGCACGGCGGCCAGCTTGAGGTTGGGCCGGTCGAGCCCGGCGACGAGCGTGAACGGGTCGCGCAGCCCGAGCGTCTCGGTGATGTCGGCGCGCACCGGCGGGGACGCGGTGGCGGTCAGCGCGACCACCGGCGGGCGGCCCAGCTCACGGATGAGGTGGCCGAGCTGGAGGTAGTCGGGGCGGAAGTCGTAGCCCCAGGCGGAGACGCAGTGCGCTTCGTCGACCGCGACCAGGCTCGGCCTGAGTTCCCTGACCTCGGCGAGGCGCTCGGGGTTGCCGAGCTGCTCGGGCGTGATGAACAGGAAGCGGGCCTCTTTGCTGTGGAGCTTCTCGAGCGCCTGCCGCTGCTGGTTCGGCGTCTCGGCCGAGCTGATCCGTACCGCCTGGCCCGCGATACGCCGGTTGAGTCCGGCGATCTGGTCCTGTTGGAGGGCCAGGAGTGGTGAGATGACGATCGTGGGGCCCGGCAGCAGCATCGCCGGAACCTGGTAGATGGCTGACTTCCCGCCACCGGTGGGTAACACGACGAGGGCGTCACGCTTCTTGAGCAGGGCGCGCATCGGGGGCAGCTGTCCGGGGCGGAGACGCTCCCAGCCGAAGTGCTGGCGGGCGGCGCGACGCAGGCGGGGCGCGAGAGGCACAAGATTCATCGGGCGCGACTGTACCGGTGTTCGAACGCTTCGGCGCGTTGAGCGACACGCCGTGTCCTGAGTACTCTTCCCGTCCCGCAACCAAAAAGCACCCGAAAGTGACGGCTACGGCACCCTGCGTAGTTGAAGGTTCCTCGTGTCAGCAGGTGGACCCGCCTGCGCGGATCCACTCCGACACGAGGGGGAACCGATGACAACGACCCTTGAGGGTGCCACGCTCAAGGTCCAGTTGGAAGGCCGCGAGCTCGAAGATCTCATCCGAGAGCATCTGCCGCTCGTCGGGCATCTGGTCCGTCAGACGCTCGGCCGCCTACCCGCCCACGTCAGCCGCGAGGACCTGGTCTCCGCCGGGATGGCGGCCCTGGCCGGCGCCGCGAAGGCGTTCGACCCGTCGCGCGGCATACCGTTCGGCAGCTTCGCGACGACCCGCATCCGCGGCGCGATCCTGGACGAGCTGCGCGGGCTGGACTGGGCCTCGCGCTCGGTGCGCGCCCGCGCGCGGCAGGTCGACGCGATGCAGCAGGAGCTCACGGCGGTGCTCGGGCGCACCCCGACCCACCAGGAGCTGGCCGAGGCGCTCGGCGTGACGCTCGACGAGCTGCAGTCGATCGACGACGACGTACAGCGGGCGGCGGTGCTGTCGTTGCAGGGTTTCGCGGCCGGCAGCGCGGAGGACATGGTCCCCGAGCGGGCCGCCGGGCCCGAGGACCTGATCCTGCACCGGGAGCGGATCGGCTACCTGCACAACGCGGTCGAGGCGCTGCCGGAGCGGCTCGGCAAGGTGGTGAAGGGCTACTTCTTCCAGGAGCGGCCGATGATGGAGATCGCCCGCGACCTGGGCGTCACGGAGTCGCGCGTCTCGCAGCTGCGGGCGGAGGCCCTCATGCTGCTGCGCGACGGCCTGAACACGCACCTCGACCCCGACCTGGTCTCGGCCAGCGACAAGCCGACGGGTTGCGTGGCCCGCCGCCGCGAGGCGTACCACGACAAGATCGCCAGCGCCGGCAACCTGAACAGCCGCCTGGCGCAGACGAACCACCACGGCATGCCGTTCGTGGCGACGTCCCGGCATTCGTGAGCCGGCCGGGGCCTTCCGCGGCCCCGGCCCGCCCGCTACTCGTCCCGCCCGTACGTCTTGAGGATGTACTCGGCGTACCAGCTCGGCCAGTCCTCGTCGCGGTGCCCGAGCTGCGCCTCGTGCGCTCCGTGGGCACGCTCGGCGTCCTTGAGCGCCGCGGCGAGCGTGGCGACGTCGTCGAAGGTGACACGCATGCCTTCTCCTACCTTCCTGGGGCCTTCTGCTGGACCTGCTGGAGAATCCACTCGTTGCCGTCGGGGTCGTTGAACGCGGCGAACGAACCGTAGCTCTGCGCCGACGGGTGCGGCCCGCTGACCCGCGCCTCGGTCCCGGCGTGGTGGAAGATGCCGCCCGCGTCGTGGAACACTTCGGACACGTCGGCGCCGTGCGCGATGAGCTCCTCGCGGGCCTTCTCGACGTCGAACACGACGAGGTGCAACCCTTGGGCCGAGCCGGGCGCCGCGGTGGTCAGCTTGGTCCCGAAGATGACCGAGGCCGCCGACCCGGGCGGGGTGACCTGCACGACCCGCAGCCCGTCCTCGGCGGTGAAGTCGGCGTCGAGCCGGAACCCGAGCCCCTGGTAGAACGCCTTGGCCCGGTCGACGTCGCCGACGGGGATGACCACGACCTCAAGCTTCAGATCCACGTTCCCACTCCGTTCTCGTTCGGTAGGCCCAGGGTGGCTCGCTGACCTACCCCGTGAAACCCGTGAGAACCCCTGGCCCTGTCCCTGGCGGTGCCGCCGGACTCACCGACCCACCCACGCGGGGGTCTGTGAGCGTGTGTCTGGACAGGGAGGTGTGGTGGAGGCGGAGGAGTCGTTCCACGTGTACGTGTCGGGCCGTCTGGCGGCGCTGTCCCGGATGGCGTACCTGCTGTGCGGTGACCGGCACACCGCGGAGGACCTGGTACAGGTGTCCCTGGTCCGGGTCGCCCGGCACTGGGAACGGGTGGTCGCCGGCGGCGATCCGGACCCGTACGTGCGGCGCACGATGGTCAGCCAGCACGTGTCGCTGTGGCGGCGTCGCTGGCGGCACGTGCAGCTCAGTGAACAGCCGCCGGACCGCCCGGTGCCGGACGGCGCGGACGCGGTCACCACGGCGCTCGCGGTCCAGTCGGCGCTGGCGAAGCTGGCCCCGCGGCAGCGGGCGGTGCTGGTACTGCGGTACTTCGAAGACCTGACCGAGACCGCGACCGCCGAGGCGATGCGCTGCTCGGTCTCGACGGTGAAGAGCCAGACCCGCGACGCCCTCGCCGCACTGCGCACCAAGGCGCCCGAGCTGGCCGACCTGACGAAGGTGATGTCATGACCGTGCCGTTGCGTGACACGCTGCACGAGCTGGGCGAGCAGATGCCACCCGCCCGACTGCCCGAGGATCTCTGGCGGCGCGGGAGACGGCAGCGGCATCGGGGAAAGATCATCGCCGCCGTCATCGCGGCGCTGTTGTGCGCGACCGCCGCCGTCGTGCCGGGCCTGCACGTCGAGCCCCAGCCGGCCTCGGACGGCCCGGCCATCCCTCGCAGCGTCGAGCTTCCGTACTTTTGGCAGGCGACGGTCGACATGGCGCCGCCCGGCCCGGCCACGGTGCTGTTCGGCGGTGACAGCTGGGGGCTGACCGGCGACCCGTTCGAGGAGGAGGGCGGCAAGCTCGCCGTCGTCGGCCGTAACGGCGCCTACCGCATGCTGCGCTATCCGGACGACAAGCTCCGCGCCGGGCAGGACGTGCGGCTGTCACCGGACGGCAACCTCGTCGCGCAGAGCATGCTGACCGGCGGACCGGCCGGGTGGCTGGTGGTCACCGACCTGCGCACCGGCCGCAGCCGCGGCTACGGCGACGGGCCGCCGGCCTGCTGTTTCGAGGTCGCGGCGTGGCGGCCGGACAGCGGCGCCGTCCTGGTCCTGCATCGCACCGACGGCGCCGTGCCGCCGGGGGCGCGGTACGTCCTGGTCGACCTGGCCAGCGGTGCGCAGGTCCCGGTCGACGACATCTTCGTGCGAGACCCCGTCGCCTCGGCGTGGGTGGCGGCGTTCGCGCCGGACGGCCACGGGTTCGTCACGACGAGGCCCTCCGCCGGCGGCACCGAGCTGCGCGGCTACGACGCCGCCGGCCGGCGGCTGTGGACCCGCGACCTCGGCGACCGGCGGCGGCTGGCCGGCGCGGGCGCCTACACGCCGGATGGTTCGGCCGTGGCGCTGCTGACCATCGACGGCTGCCCGGAAGCGTGCGACCACGACCAGCTCGCCGCCCGGCGATGGCAGGTCTCCTACGTGGACGCCGCCACCGGCGCGGACCGCGACGGGCCGACGCTACCGGCGGTGACCGGTCCGGCGGTACGAGCGCTCGGCTGGCACGGCGACACCCTCGTCGTCGTGCAGTACGAGCTCGAGGACGAGCTCCTGCTGAACCCGGACGACACGGGCTCGGCGGAGACCCGACACGTCCGCGTGCTGGCGCTGCGGCCGGACGGCGCCGTGAGCGTCGTGCTGGACCCGCCGGCCGACGTCAGCTCCATCGACATCGCGCAGGACCTGCTCCGCGACGGGCGGTTCGGCGGCCCGGTGCCCGACCCTGCGGCACTGCCGGCCCGCTGGTCGGTGATAGCGAGCGCAGCGCTGTGCCTACTGGTGCCGGTGCTGCTCGCGGCGGCCGTCGCCGTGGTGGTCCTGCGGGCGGTCCGCCGACGCCGCGCCACCGCCCGGGCATAGCGGAAGCGCCCAGCAGTCACAGCGCTGACGCCTCGCCGAACGGGTGCGCGTCGACGACGCGATCAATGATCTCGGGTACGTCCGGGTCGCGGTCGGCGGCGTCCTGGCGCCGCAACGCGGCGAGCCGGGCGGGGCCGACGCCGCATGGGCTGCGTCACTCGTACAAGAACTCGGGACCCCCGGCGCCGCTGACGGGGCACGCGGGTCGCGGTCCTCGATCGACTGCTGAGGGCGGAGGGCTGACCGTGGTCATTGCGACGCCGCAGAGCCTCACCTACGACCCAGGACCCGCGCCAGGGGTCCCCCGATACTGGGTTTGAACCAGTGACTTCTTCCGTGTCAACGCCATTGCGTCCGCGTCTGACCTGTCGAAACCCGTTGCAGTGTAAGGGTTTTAGGTTGGTGAGCGTTCGTCGATGTACGTGGCTGTTCGTACCCGTGCCCCCTCATCGCCCCCTATAGCAGGATGGAACAGAGGACGTGGCCGACCCCCTCTGTTCCAGCCACTTCTTGGCTGCCGCCGCCCGGGACAGACGTGATCAGGGTGTCCCCAGTAAATGTGCAGGTCAACGGCGGCTGAGGGACACCAGGAACAGCAGGGACAGTTACGCCCAAGCATTCATGTAGATCCCTTAGCGCACGAGGACGTCCACCGACCGTAGATCGCGGTTCGCATGGTGCACCTCCACGATGTCGGCCAGGGCGTCGCGGCCCAGCGCCCGGTATGCGCCCACGAGCAGCATCGTCGCCTCGGCCCGGTGGTCGTCGGCGTCGAACCAGTGCAGCTCACGGCCGACGACGAGCGCGTACGCGGGCTGGCCGGCCGCCAGTTCGGCGCGAGCCTCGGCGATGATCGACGCCGCTGTCTCCGGGTTGCGGTACAACCTGATGCGCTCGTCCGCGCGGCCCGCACGCGGGTCGCCGGCGTCCGGTGGCAGGGCCGGGCCGATCGTGACGCCGCCGGCCGGGCGGCCGGCCGTCGCCCAGCGGCGCGGACCGTCCTGCGCGAGCGCCTCGGCGTCCGCGTCGGCGAAGGCGTTCAGCGCGTCCTCGGCCGGCTCGAGCGGCTCCGCGCCCTCGTAGTGCGCCGGGTCGTCGGCCTCGCGGTCGCTGCGGACCTTCTGCAGCAGGCCGTACGTCTGGCCGAGTATCGTCACCCAGCCGTCCGTCCAGGTCTCCGCGGAGTCGCGGGCCCAGTTGTACGCGACGAATGTGGGCAGGTCGGCGGGGTCGTCATACCACAGGCCGTAGTGCAGGCCGTCCGAGTCGCCGCCCATGATCGTGACGAACTCGGGCGGGTCGCGGCGGTAGCGGTGGTCCAGGCGCTCGTCCAGGCCGTCGTGCGCGCTCAGGGACAGGCCGTCGTCGGCGAACAGCGCCGTGATGCCACCTATGCGCAGGCCGAGGCCTCCCCATACCGCCGATCGCTCCGCGCGGTCGAGGCTGTGCCAGAAGGCGGCGAAGACCGCGACGTGGCGCGGCAGGCGAAGGTTGTAGACGCGGCGGAAGCGCTCCTCGACGAGCGGGAAGCGCTCGTCCATCAGCGCGAGCGCCGCCCGCTGGTCATCACGCACCCGCAAGTCCTACCAGACCAGCGTCCAAGCCCGCTCACAAAGGCAGGACGACACCCGGCAGCGTGCGGACGAGCATTGGAGTGACACGCGGTTGGTGCAACGACCGGAGTCGGTCGTCGAGGGCGGCTCGAACGGATAGCGCAGATGGCCCGCGGAGGTAGTCGGAGTGAGTTAGACCCCCTGCATGGGGTCGAGGGCCGCCTCCAATCGTTGGAAACGGCCCTCTGACCTGCGGTGGGCGATACTGGGATCGAACCAGTGGCCTCTTCGGTGTGAACGCCCTGATCGCCGCGCCCGATGTGAGGAAACCCGTTGCGACACAAGGGCTCTAGGTCTGCGGACGTTCGCCGGCGTACATGATGCGCAGCTTCGCTGAGGCGGCGTAGACCCCCTGGACGGATCAAGGGCCGTTTCCGTATTCCGGAAACGGCCCTTGATCTGTGGTGGGCGATACTGGGTTTGAACCAGTGACCTCTTCCGTGTCGAGGAAGCGCACTTCTGATGCATCTGGTCGCCTCGCCAAGGTGCCTCGGTCTCGGGCATTGTGCCTGATCGCAGGAACGGCGGGTGGCGTTTCACGTTGCCAAAGGGAGGACCGCGCGGACCTCGAAGGTGTGGTCGTGTTGGGCGGCCGTCAGGGTGCCGCCCAGGTGTTCCACCCGTCTGCGCATGCCCGTGATGCCGATGCCCTCCGCAGGAGGGGCGGCCGCCAGGTTCTGGTTGGCCACCACCAGCGTCAGCGACGTCGGGCTGTGGTCGACGGTCACCGAGGCCTTCGGGTGGGCGGAGTGTTTCACCACGTTCGTCAATGACTCCTGCAGTACCCGATATGCGGCCACGTCGATTGCCGACGGCACCGCTGACGGTTCGCCCCGTCGTGACAGGTCGACCGTGAGGCCTGCGGCCTCCACTCGGGCGACCAATGCGTCCAAGCCCGCCAAGCCTGGAGTCGGGGCTCGGTCCGGGGAGTCCGGGGAGATCGCCGCCAGCGTCGTGCGCAGCTCGGCCAACGCGTCGGCGCTCGCCCGGCTGATCGCCTCCAGCGCCACCGCGGCCTGGTCGGGCTTCGTTCGTTGCAGGTGCAGCGCGATGTCGGCCTGCATCTGGATCGCGGCCAGGCCGTGGCCGACCACGTCGTGGACCTCCTGGGCCAGGCGCAGTCGTTCGGCGTCGATCAACCGGCGCTCCTGCTCCTCCCGCTCCCGTGCGCCGGCCTCCGTGACCAGGCGGCGGGCCACGCCCAGCGTGAACGGGATCGCCACCCACGCCGTGCCGGGGGCCAGGCCCGCATAGCCCGGCAGCGCCGCGCTGTTCGTCAGCAGGTGGACCAGGAGCAGCGCCAGGGCGCCGCCGCACCAGATCGACGCCGTGCGCAGCGGGCGTCTGCGGGCCACCGAGAAGACCGACACCGCGACGCTCAGCATGATCGGGCCGTACGGGTAGCCGACGGTCAAGTATGTCGATGTGGCCAGCACGGTCACGGTCAATGTCGGGAGCGGCCAGCGGGTGCGGAACGCGGTGGCCAAGGCGGCCAGGACGATGAGGGCCAGGGCCCAGGCGTCGACCGGGCGGTCGGCCGGGTTGACCCGTTCGAGGTACGGCGCGCTCACCAGACCCACCGCGAGCAGCGCGGCCGCGACACCAGCACCCATCGCCCCATCATCGTGCGCCACCCCGCGGTGTGTCACCGTCAGTGCTGCGTACCTGGGCGTACGTCAGCGGGAGTACCGTCTCCCGCGTGCTCATCCTGTTGCCGCCCTCCGAGGGCAAGGCCGCCGCGCCGCGGCGGGGCAGTCCGCTCGACCTCGACGGGCTGATGCTGCCGGAGCTGCGCGCGGCGCGAGAGACCGTCCTCGATGAACTGACGAAGCTCAGCGCCGATCCCGAGGCGGCACTCGCGACGCTCGGGCTGAGTGCCGGGCAGGGCGCCGAGGTGGAGCGCAACGCGGTGCTGCGCGACGCGCCGGCCGTGCCCGCCGGGAAGCTGTACACCGGCGTGCTCTACGACGCCCTCGACCTCGCGTCGCTGCCCGCGGCCGCCAAGCGCCGCGCCCGGGAGCAGCTGCTGATCTTCTCGGGGCTGTGGGGCGTGCTCGGCCTCGCCGACCGCATCCCGCCGTACCGGTGCAGCATCGGCGTCCGCCTGCCCGGCGCCGGGTCGCTGAGCGCGCACTGGAAGGCGGCCCTCGCCGGTCCGCTCGGCGAGCTCGCCGGTGATGATCTGGTGCTCGATCTCCGTTCGTCGGCATATGTCCCGATGTGGGCGCCCCGCAACGGCGTCAGCGTTCGGGTGCTGCACGACGGCAAGGTGGTCAGCCACTTCAACAAGGCCACCAAGGGGCGCATTGTGCGCGATCTGCTGCTCGCCGGGGCCCGGCCGCGGACGCCGGAGCGTCTTGCGCAGACGCTGGAGCAGGTGGGGTACCGAGTGCAGGCCCGCCGTCCGGACCAGCTGGACGTCGTCGTCGACACACTGTAGCTTCGCCGTTTCGCTGCGTGGTGGCCGTTCGTCGGTCAGTGTCGGAGGAGTGGACCGTGAACCCCGCCTGACCCGGCGCGGCGTCCTCGCCGCGGCGGCCGTCCCACTGCTCGGCGCCGGTGGCGGCTACGGCGCCGCCGACGCGGAACTGCTGCCGATCAGCATGGCGATGCACATTCACGGGCCGTTCAGCGAGGGGCTGGCGAGCTATTCCGCGCATTTCGACCAGGCCCGCAAACACGACGTCGACGTCATCTGGTGGACCGACCACGACTTCCGGATCGCCGCGTTCGCGCACCGCGCGGCCGTGCATTTCGACGGCGCCACGGAGCCCGAGCGTGGGCTCGCCTGGACCTGGACGAAATCGGCCGAGGGTAATCTGACATCGTCGGCGGTCGAGTTCGTCGCCGACCCGCACTCACCGCGGGACGGGCCGGGCAAGGCGCTGCGGCTGTCGGCCGCCGGGGCCGGGATCCTGTGGTACCGGGGCAACGCCTGGAACGCGACCGTGAACGCCTGCATCGCCGACACCGCATTGACGCTCGACGTGCTGCCGGAAACGCTCCCCGCCGACGGAGCGCTGCTCGTGGACGTCCAGCTGTCACACCATCCGGCCAACGGCGAACGGCCCGCCGGCGTGCTGCACATCCGGTACCGTATCGGCGCCTTTGCGTCTTCTCGGCACGTCGCCGCCGGCACCACGGGCACCGTTTCGCTGCCCGTCCGCAGCGGCGTCTGGCAGCGGTTCACGTTCGTGCCGCGCGACGACGTCGCCCGGCTCTGGCCCGACGTCGTGCCGGGCGACAATGCGCTCACCGGGCTGCGGATCGGTGTCCAGCGGTCCGGTTTCGTGGTCGACCGGCTCACGTTCAACCGCAGCCGCCGGGCCGGCCAGGCGGGCGAGCAGCTGCGCGCCGAGGTGATCGCCGCCGTAGCAGCCAACCACCCCGGGGTGACGCATTTCCGGGCGATGGAGATCTCGCTGGTGCGGCACGTGAACTGGTTCGGCGGCGACCAGACGTTCCCGCCGTTCCCGATGCCGCCGGTGCGCGACAACAATCCGGCGCTCACCCGTTCGATGGTGCGGTTCCTGCACGGCCACGGCGGGCTGACCTGCTGGAACCACCCGATGGACGTCGCGCGGCGGGACGAGCTCGCGAAGCTGATGATCTCGTCGGACTTCCTCGGGTTCGACCTCGTGGAAATCGGCCGGAAACCGCTCGACGACCTGCTCTGGGTGCTCGACGTGGCGGCCCGCAACGCGCTGTTCTTCACGGCGGTCGGCAGCAGCGACGACCACGACGGAATCGACTGGCTCACGAACGAGGAGCATTTCCTGACGTACGTCTGGGCCCGCTCGAAGTCGCAGGCCGACCTCCTTGCCGCGCTGCGGGCGGGCGCCGCCTGGTTCACCGATCTGGCCCGGTACCGCGGCACGCTGGACCTGCGCGTCGGCGGGGTTTCGCGGCTGGGCGCGGTGCTGATCCGATCGGCGCCGGTGACGGTGTCGGTGGTGGCCACGAAACTGCCGGAGAAAGCGGTCGTGGAGGTCGTCTCCGGGCCGGTCGACGAGGCCGCGGCGGTGCCGTCGACGTCCGTTTCCAAGGGCGCCGCCGTCACGGTACAACCGGGGCGATATGTGCGGCTGCAGGTGCGGCTGGCCTCGGGGGAGGTCGTCGGTGCGTCGAATCCGCCGTGGGTGCTGGCCCGGAAACCGAAACGGCCCGTGCCGGCGGCACGGGCTCGTTGAAGACTCTCGATCGTGGAGCGGACGACGGGATTCGAACCCGCGACCCTCACCTTGGCAAGGTGATGCGCTACCAGCTGCGCTACGTCCGCACTGATCGTCAACTCTAGCGCATTCCCGCGCGGGGCCACGCGGCGGGGGCGTCACCCGTTAGCGTGGCTCCGTGCGACTGGGTGTGCTCGTGTTCGCCGTGGTGCTGGCGGGTTGTTCGTCCACTGCGGCGCCTTCCGCGGCGCCGCCGCCGTCGTCGGCCGGTGCTGCGGCGTCGCCGTCCGGTTCGCCGTCGCCTTCGGCGCCGGTCGATCTGCGGCTCGTCTTCGCGGGCGACGTGCATTTCATGGACCGCACCGCGGTACTGCTGAAGCACCCGTCCACCGCGTTCGGCCCGATCGCGCCGACGCTCGCCGACGCCGACCTGACGATCGTGAACCTGGAGACGGCGATCACTTCCCGCGGTACCGCGGAACCCAAGACCTACCACTTCCGCACGACACCGGTCGCGATCGATGCCTTGAAAGCCGCGGGTGTCGATGCGGTGAGCATCGCGAACAACCACACCCTGGACTACGGCCGCGTGGGGCTGCTGGACACCCTCGACGCCCTCGGTGCGGCCTCCTACCCGGCGTTCGGGGCGGGGCGGAACGTCGACGCGGCGTACGCGCCCTGGCTGACTACCGTGCGGGGCGTGCGTATCGCCGTCCTCGGCTTCAGCCAGGTGGGCGAGCTGGCGTCGAGCTGGGCGCCGGGCGCCGACAAACCGGGCATCGCGATGGCGTTCGACACCGACCGCGCGGTGGCCGCGGTGACCGCCGCCCGCCGGCAGGCCGACCTGGTGATCGTGTTCAACCACTGGGGCGACGAGGGCAACAGCTGCGCGAACTCGGCCCAGAAGACCTTCGCCGGCAAGCTGGCGGCCGCGGGCGCCGACGTGATCGTGGGGGCGCACGCGCATACGCTGCAGGGCTCGGGCTGGCTCGGGCAGACGTTCGTGGCGTACGGGATGGGCAACTTTCTGTGGTACGGCCCGTCGAAGAGCACCGAGACGGGCGTCCTGCGCCTCACCGTCCGTGGCCGCTCAGTGACGTCGTCCGAGTTCCTCCCGGCGGTCGTCTCCGACACGGGCCAGCCGAAGCTCCTGACGGGCGCCGCGGCCACCCGGCTGAGTGACCGCTACGCCGGCCTGCGCCGCTGCGCGGGCCTGTCGGGTCCCCCGTGACCTGCGGCGACGCGCCGAATCGGGATACCGGTTTGGCATGGGGGTTGGGGGTCAGCTAAAGTTTGCATCCGTCGCCGGGAGTAGTCGGGCCGGGCGGTGCGGACGTAGCGCAGCTGGTAGCGCATCACCTTGCCAAGGTGAGGGTCGCGGGTTCGAATCCCGTCGTCCGCTCGGGATAGTCACCACGGTGGGGTGGCCGAGAGGCGAGGCAACGGCCTGCAAAGCCGTGTACACGGGTTCAAATCCCGTTCCCACCTCGAGACCGCCGCACGACTGTGGGGCACTCAGCTAGGGCGATTGGCGCAGTGGGAGCGCGCTTCCTTGACACGGAAGAGGTCACTGGTTCAAACCCAGTATCGCCCACCACATGAAAGACCAGGTCACGGCCGGTTCTCCTGATCAAGGGGACCGGCCGATTCCCGTTCCCGACCCTCGTTGGGAGAGATCTGGGAGACGATCTTTGCGGCGTCGCGGTAACCACGGTCAGCCCTCCGCCCGCAGCAGTTGATCGAGCGCCCCGACGGGCGAGCCCGGACTCAGCCGGCGCCGCTCGGCTAGCGCGGCCCGCCACACGTCGGTCAGCCCGTCGAGCAGCCGTTGCGTCATGCCCGCCGTGATGTGTGCGTACAGCGCCTGGACCGATCCGTCCGCGTGGCCCATCTGCGCGTCCATCAGCGTCGCCGGGGTCCCGAGTTCGACCATCATCGTCTTGTACGAGTGACGAAGCCCATGCGGCGTGAGGCTCGGCGCGACCGGTGCCCAGCAGCACTCCGCCCGGCCCGCCGCGTTACGGCCCCGCACCGGCACGCCAGGCCACGGCTCCGCCAGCAGCGGCACCGGCCGCGGTGCATGCGGAGCCTTGCCCGGATACCACCCGGTTGCCGCCGGACGGAACAGCCAGGTGGCGAAGCCGTTGCGCCGCCAGTGCGGCGCCAGGACGCCGCCGACCACGCCCCGGACGTACCCGAGATCGGCGATCGCGCCCTCGACGCGTACCCGGGTGGCATCGGCCGCCGTCCCGTGCCCGTTGAGCACCCCGGAGACCGTACCGACCGACACGCCAGCCCGCCGGGCCACGTCCGCAAGCCGGGGACCAGGCTGACGGGCCGCGTGGTTGGCCGCCCGGTGCCCGCTGAACACGTACCGGTGGCCATGGCATCCGCACGGCCCCGACCGGGTCCCGGCGACGTGGTCGCCGAGCAGGTCCGACAGCCAGCCGGGCACCGTGATGGTCCGGCGCGACTCGTCCTTGGGCGGGCAGCGCTCGAACACGCCGTTGTCGAGCTCGTAGAGCTGCCACTCCACCCGCACGGACGACGGGCGCACGTACTTCGTCTCCAGGCCGACCAGTTCGCCCCACCGCATGCCGGTGAACCCGAGCGTCGTGACCGCCACGAACTCGTCGTCACGCCCCGAGAGCAGCGCCGCCCGCTCGGCGACGAGCAGCACGCCGAGGGCGTCCGTGATGACCTTTTCGGCGGCCCGGTGCTGCGCACGGCCGACCCGCTTGCCCCGCCCGCGCCGCTTCGCGACCGGGTTCGCCGTGACGAGCCCGTCCTCCAGGGCGTCGGCGAAGACCAGGTGCAGCAGCGCCCGCCAGGAGCGGATGCTCGAATCGGCGTACCCGGACGCCCGTTCCTTGCGCTCCCACGCCAGTACATCCGGCCGCTGGATCGCCGCCAGCTCCCGGCCCTGGAACGCGGGCAGGAGGTGCTCCTCCAGCCGGCGGCGGTAGTTCTGCATCGTCGACGCGGCGAGATCCTGCCGGGCGTACCAGTCGTTGACATAGTCCTCGAACAGCACGCGAGCGGCCGGTTCGGTCCGGCGGCCGTTACGGACGCCGACCTCCGCCTCGTTCGCGGCCTGCTCCGCCTCCCGCTTCGTGCGGAACCGCACCGTGGCGCCAGTGCTGTCCTTGACGGTGCCGTACGAACCCGACGCCATCTTGTACCGGGCACGCCAGTACGTGCCACGCTTCTCCGCGTACCCCACAGACCCTCTCCTCCCTCCGATTCGTGGTCACGCTGCCGGACGGGCGTTCCCGACACGCGGAGCCCGCTGCGGCGCCCGAGCCCGGAGCCGGGACGCCGCCAGATCCGGCTCGGTCTGCTGCGGCCGTGCGACCGCAACCACCGGCGCCGCGATCTCATCAACCGGCACCACCTCGAACCGCCGGATGATCTCCGCAACGTGTTCCTCGGTGAACCGGTAGCTGCCCGCCACCCGTACATGCGGGACCCGGCGGCGCCGCGCCTGTTCCTTGACCCACCACTCCGAGCAGCCCAGCCGATCGGCGACCTGCGCCGGGCGCAGCAGCGCCGCCGAGCCTCTCGATTGGCCTGTGCCTGCCATCGCGTGCGTACTCCCTAGTGACTCGATCTGGTGTCAAGCTCGGCTTGACAGGGAATCGACGTTCATGCGGCCAGGGCCGCCAGGTCGGCAAGTGCGGCTTCGTGGTGCTCGCGGGCCATCGCGGCGGAGGTGTTGGCGAGCATGGCGTCCGCGGTGGTGTGCCATCCGGCGCCGACG